>SVDL01000059.1 GCA_015057835.1 Lachnospiraceae bacterium | reverse complement strand
GCCAGAGAGGCGGCCCGGGACTCGGCGGCATTCAGCCCAGCCAGTCCGACTATTTCCAGGCGACCCGCGGCGGCGGTCACGGCGACTATCATATGATCGTTCTCGCTCCGTCTTCGGTGCAGGAGATGGCACAGCTGACGATCCGCGGATTTGAGCTCGCGGATGAGTACAGAATGACAGCTATGATCCTCGCTGACGGAACCATCGGACAGATGATGGAACCGGTATCATTTGATTTTGATATCAAGGAAATGCCGGAGAAACCGTGGGCGACCACCGGAACAAAAATGGCACGTCCGCATAATATCGTCAACTCCCTCTATCTCAAACCGGAGATCCTCGAGGAAAAGAATATCGAGCGCTATGAGAAATATGCGAAGATCTGCGAGAAAGAAGCAGCAGCGGAAGAGTATCTGACAGAGGACGCCGAGATCGTCATCGCCGCGTTCGGTATTGCGGCCCGCGTTGCGAAAAATGCCGTCAACGCCGCGCGCGCGGAAGGCATCAAAGCGGGTCTCATCAGACCGGTCACACTGTGGCCGTTCCCGGTGGCAAACTTCAAAAAAGCCGCGGAACACGCTAAAGAGATCATCAGCGTAGAACTCTCCATGGGACAGATGATCGAAGACGTAAAACTTGCTACCGAGTGCAGAGTGCCGGTCACCCTGTGCAAACGCGTCGGCGGCATGATCCCGTCTCCGGAAGAAGTCTATCAGGCGATCAAAAGCGCTGCAGAAAGGGCAGGTGAGTGAATATGGTAGTATTTGACAGACCGCATGCATTGATCGATGTCCCGCTTCATTATTGCCCGGGATGCACGCACGGAATCGTACACAGACTCGTTGCGGAAGCGATCGACGAGCTCGGGATCGAGGGAAAGACCGTCGGCATCGCGCCGGTGGGCTGCTCGGTCATGGCTTATGACTATTTTAACTGTGATATGATCGAGGCTGCGCACGGACGCGCCCCGGCAGTCGCGACAGGCGTAAAACGCGCGGATCCGGACAATCTGATCGTTTTCACATACCAGGGCGACGGCGACCTCGCCTCCATCGGTACGGCGGAGACCGTTCACGCGGCTGCGAGAAACGAGAATATCACGATCATTTTCATCAATAACGCGATCTACGGCATGACCGGCGGACAGATGGCGCCGACCTCCCTTCCGGGACAGGTCACACAGACATCCCCGTACGGCCGTGACGTCAAAGCCTGCGGCTATCCGGTAAAGGTATGTGAGATGCTCTCCATGCTCGACGGCCCGGAATATCTCGAGAGAGTCGCCGTCAACAACGTGAAGCACGTCAAAGCCGCTAAGAAAGCGATCAAAAAAGCGTTCCAGAATCAGATCGAAGGAAAGGGATTCTCTCTCGTGGAAGTGATCTCCTCCTGCCCGACCAACTGGGGCATGACACCGGCGAAAGCACTCGAATGGGTAGAGGAAAAGATGATCCCGTATTATCCGCTCGGCGTTTATAAGGACCGGAGCGCGGGCATCGTTCCCGGAGCAAAGGAGGAAGCATAATGACCAGAGAATATCTTTTCGCAGGATTCGGCGGACAGGGACTCCTGTTTTCCGGAAAAGTTCTTGCCTATAAAGGACTGATCGAGGATAAGAACGTCAGCTGGCTTCCGTCTTACGGCCCGGAAATGCGCGGCGGCACCGCAAACTGCTCGGTGATCGTCTCCGACGAACCGGTCGGCGCGCCGATCATCTCCAATCCGGACGTCCTCGTGGCTATGAATCTGCCGTCTCTCGACAAATACGAGCCGCTGGTAAAGAAGGGCGGCACGATCCTCGTCGACAGCTCTCTCATTGAGAGAAAAGTGACCAGAGATGACGTCAATGTCTATTACATTCCCGCAACGAAACTTGCCGGTGAGAACGGAGCGCCCACGCTGGCAAATATGATCCTCGTCGGGAAAATGCTGAACGTCTTCGACGAATACGACGCAGAGAGAGTGCGCACCGCTCTCGGAAAATGCGTTTCCGCGAGACACGCGGATCTTCTCGAGCTCAATCTCAAAGCGATGGAGATCGGAAGAGATTACGAATAAAGCATAAGGGAAGACCCCGTATGCTGCCGCACCGGCGAGCGTATTCAAAACAGTACGGAGCACAATTACATTAAGAAAAGGAAGCCCCTGCCTCATTGCATGGCAGGGGCTTTTGCGTTATAATGAAAGGTGGTTTTCAGGCAGGTAAAGTTGACCGGGTTATTATTTGAAACAGGAATGACCGCGTAAGAGTGGGGAGAGCGCATTGGTCAAATCGATAGAACAGCTGCTCAGCGGCCGGTATGAATACAGCGTGACGCCTCCGACCGTGACGCCGGCAGGGATCGACGTGACGGCGGAAGAGGGAAAGGACTACAGGGGATCCTTTCTTATTTCCAGCGGAGACGGACAGCGGCTCCGCGGTCACGGTCACGTAAGCAATGCCAGGATCGTTCTGAGCCATGACCGTTTCACGGGAAAAGAGTTCCGTGTTGATTTCGGCATCGACACAAAAGGACTCCGCGGCGGCGACGTCGTGGAGGGGGAGATCATACTCTCTCTGAACGCCGGGGAGATCCACGTCCCGGTCCGTCTTGCCGTGAACGGAGGAGAAACGGTTTCCTCGGCCGGCCCGATCCGCTCCCTTGATGATTTTGCTTCCCTCGCGAGAATCGATGTGCGGGAAGCGTACCGCATTTTTTCGAGCGGAAGCCTCTATCCGGTGATCAGAGCCGGAAATGAATCCGTGGCCGCCCTTTACCGCGCATTTTCCGCGGATCCTGTCACCTATCAGCGGCTGGAAGAATTCCTGGTCGCGTCCGGCTCCAAAGAAGCTGTCCATTTTACCGCCGACAAAAACAGTGAATATTTTGAACATCTCACGGAATCCGCGCAGGGCGTTCTCCGCATCACCAAAAACACATGGGGGAATGTCAATCTTACTGTACAGGCGGATGAGAAATATATTGCTCTTTCCCAGAAACATTTCGTGGAAGATGATTTTGTGGGTAATACCCTCGACCTGACCTATGTGATCCTCTATGAGGAACTCGGGGACGGCGTTCAGAGGGGAACCATCAGGATCGATTCCGATACGGATCATCTTACACTTCATATCACTGCCTCAAGATATACCGCCGCCCGCTCGGAGGACAGGATCCTTCGCAAGAAAGCAGTGGCGGGCATCTGTCACGACGCCGTCGATTTCTGCCTCGGAAAAACGGACGGGACGACCTTCGCGAAACGAAGTATTCCGAGAATTTCGTCGCTCCGGCGCTTCTCGGGAGAGAACCTCGGCCTCGATCTCATGGAAGCTGCGGTGTATTATCTTGTGGGAGCTTCCAGAGCTGCCTCCTCTATCCTGCGGAAGTGGGAACAGCATGATTTCGGGGAGGAAGCGGCCTCGTTCGAGGCGGCCTATCTCTATCTCACCTATGAACTGGGACTCAGCGGCTATACAAGAGAAGAACTGCTGTCCGAAATAGAAGCTCTTTTTGCGGAGGATGAAGAGAGCCTGATCATTCTTGTGATCCTGGCCAGGATCGATCCCCAGCTCGCGGCGAGACCCGGCAGGGTCCTGACAGCGATGGGACGGATGTACCGCTCCGGGAACCGTTCTCCTTATCTCTTTATGCAGGCCGCGCTGACGCTGCGCGGAAATGAGAGACTGATGAACGCCCTGACCCCGTTTGCGGAAGGGATCCTTCTCTTCGCCGTGCGGCAGGGCGTTATGGACCGGGATCTTGCGCTCCGGACAGCGGTCCTCTCGGCCAATGAGAAGACATTTTCACCGATCCTGTACCGTATCCTCAGCGAATCCTACAAACAGTTCCCTCTGGATGAGATCCTGGAGGCGCTGTGCCGGCTGATCATCAAGGGAAATCCAAGAAGAGAGGCTTACCACGAGTGGTACGCGCTCGCGATCGAGAGGGATATCCGCATTACGCGCCTTTTTGAGTACTACATGGAGACGCTGCCTGAAAACAGCCGCAGGCCGTATCCTCTCAAAGTCCGTCGTTATTTTACGATGAACAATACGCTGGGATCGGGCAAAAAGGCGATGCTCTTCGCCAATATTATCCGGAATAAAGCCTACGATCCCGAGACTTTTTCCGATTATACGGATCAGATGTCCGAATTCGCGAGAGAGATGATCCGCCGCGGGGCGGTCAATGAGGACTTCGCAGTCGTCTATACGGAGTTTCTCCCGACACTTCCCACAAAGGAGATGGCGGAGGCGATGGCCTCCATCATGTTCCGGCACTCGCTGGTCACGGATGATGTGAGGGCGAGAGAAGTCCTTGTCGTTCACGGCGCGCTCCGCGAGGAGGAGAGCTATCCGATCTACCGCGGAAGAGCTTATGTCGATCTTTATACGGACGACGCGGTGATCCTGTTTAAAGACGAATACGGACGCCGCTACCGCAGCGGCGTGCAGTACGCGCTGACGAAGCTGATCGATTATAATACCTATATACCGATCTGCCGGCGGTTCGGCGTGCGGGATGCAGGGCTCATTCTTCATCTGTGCTCGAGGACAGGCGATCCCGGAAGAGGAGACGAGGGGACTCTTCTCGAATTTATGTACGCCGCGTTCTCCGATGAATTCACGGAGGAATTCCGGTCGCAGACCGGCGGAAAGCTGCTGGAGTACTTTGCCGCGCATCGGGACAGTGACTATATCGACCTGTTCCTCTCAAAGATCCGGCCCGAGAGGATCGCGGCGTCCCGCCATGCGCTTCTCATCGAGATCATGGCGCTGCGGGGAATGGACAGGGAAGCTTTTGATGCGGCATGCCGGTACGGATATGAAGATATCGAGCCGGGACTTCTCGGACGTCTTGCAGGCAGGATGATCGAGAAGAAGAATTATGAATTCGACGAAGAACTGATCCTCATGGCTGCGGACGCCTTCCGGAAAGGCGTGCTCGAGCAGCGGATCCTGATTTATCTCTGCTCCTTCTTTGAGGGGGCTCTGAAAGATATGTGCGCTGTCCGGACCGCAGCTGCGAAAATGGATATTACAACGCGCGTGATCGATGAAAAGATCCTGCAGTATGCCATGCTGACGAGGACTCCCGTCCCGGAAGGCGCGGAGATCATCCGCCGGTATGCGTCCTCCGGGATGAGCGAGAGAGTGCTGGAAGCCTATATCCATTTCGAGGCGCAGCGCAGCTTTATGGAGAGCGAACCGCTGGATGAGAGCGTCGCGGAGAAGATCGAGCAGGCCTATGACAGCGGGAAGACAGGCTGGGAGATCTGCTATCTCTCCCTTCTGCGCGCGTATGCCGCAAGGCCGATGCTCACGGAAGACGAGAAAAAAAGAGAAGAGGAGATCTTCCGGGACGCGGTGCAGTCCGGGTATCTGTTCGCCTTTTATTCGAAACTTCCTGTCAGCCTCCGACAGAAATATCTCATGGATGACAAGATGATCATTGAATGCCGTGCGCTACCGGGAGATAAGGTCATGATCCGTACTCTGGACAGCGGCGGGCAGCTTCTTGGCGAGCTTCCGATGAGAAGAATGACCGGCGGTATTTTCGCCAGGGCGTTTACGATGTTCGCCGGAGAGATCCTGCGGTACAGGACTGTGATCCACAGGAACGGGGAGATCATCACAGGGCCGGAAGAGGCCTGCGTCATGACGATGGCGGATCAGAACGGGAGAAGCCGCTATCAGCGGATCAACCGGATGATCGCGGAAAAGAAAAACGGAAATTACGAGGCGTTCCGGGAGACAGAACGCAAATACGGGATGGCCGTTCATGCGGTGCGGGAACTGTTCCCGATCCGCACGGCGGGGAACGATGAGGAGAAGAAGGCATGACGGAAATACGGAATCTGCTCATCGGACTTGAGATCGGTGAGACATTTTCACAGGTGGCTTTTTATGACCGCCGTATGAGAGACGCGGTTTGTATTTCCACGCGCGCCGGAAAGGAACAGCCGGCCTTTCCCACATCTCTGTGCAGGCTTTACGCGGATCAGGAGTGGCACTTCGGCCGGGAGGCGGAATACTTCGCGGCCCGGGGAGAAGGGGAGCGTGTCCCCGACCTTTACAGGGTTTTCTGCAGTGAACAGCCGGTCCTGTCAGGGGGAGAGCGGTATGAACCCTGGGAACTCATGGCCGTCTTTATCCGGGAATCTCTGGAACTGCTCGGCGTCTATGATGTTCTCGGAAATATGAAGGGACTCATGATCACAACGCCGGTCCTTGACAGGCTGTTTGCGAGAAATGTTACGCGGGCCATGGAATCGCTCCTCGGCAGAACGACGGGGTATTCCGTACAGGACCGACTGGAAAGCTTTTACTATTACTGCATCAGCAAAAACCTGGATACGATCAGGAGACCGGTATGCCTCCTTGAGATGGATGACCACGCGGCGCAGCTGCATATGCTGACCGGCAACTCGGAACGGATGCCCATCACCGCGACGGTAAGGCCCCTGGCAAGAACGGTTCTTGCCGGAAGCGATGCCGAAAAGGATGAAGCCCTTCTAAGCTATCTGAGAGAAAACCTGGATGATACGGGGTTCGCGGCTGCGTATATACTGTCGGACGGATTTTCCGGAGAACGCTATCCCCTGTCTGCGCAGTACCTCACGGAAAGAGGAAGACGCGCATTTGCCGGCAGCAATCTGTTCGTAAAAGGCGCGTGTTTTGCGGCGAGGGAAAAATCGGAACCCGGCAGGACAAAAAATATACTGTTCCTCAGCAAGGATCTTGTGAGGGTTAATATCGGCGCCGAGATGCTGGTGGACGGAGAGCGGTCCTATTTCCCCGTAATCACAGCCGGATCGAACTGGTATGACAACGCCCGCTCCTTTGAAATGATCCCTGCGAGGCAGGACAGGATCACATTCCGGGTCAGCGGCATGGAGGACGGATATGAAGGATCGTTTGCCATCGATCTTCCGGGGATGCCTTCAAGACCGGAAGGCGCGGGAAGACTTCTTGTGGAGGCGGACTGCCCCTCCGGGGAGGAATGCGAGATCCGGGTAAAAGATCTCGGATTCGGAGGACTCTATCCGGCATCCGGAAAACAATGGAAAAAGAGGATCCCCCTCAGCCGTGAGGCAGGGGAAACGGTCGCCGCGGAACTTGCGGGACGGCTCTGCGCCCTGCCGGCCGCGGAGATTCCCTATCAGATCGCGAGTATCGGTGCGGATGCGTCCTCCCTTGAGGAGATCTGCTTCTTCCTCTACCATTATCCGGAACTGATCGATTCCGAGATCCTCTGCGAGGATCTCTGCACCTGGTTTGAGGAGGAACTGGGCCTTCGGGAACTGGCGAAAACGGTCAGGGCAGCTCTGTATGAGGGAAATGATCTCGCGGGATGCATTTTCCCGATCTTCCGCGCCGCGGGATATATCGCGGAGACGGGGGATGAGGATTACCGCAGGACGCTCCGCGTTCTCATGAAAGATTCCCGGATCGTCCGCATGAAGAAGAAGGGCGACGCCCTTGCCGGCTACGGAAAATATATCAGCGCTCTCGGCGTTTACCGCACGGTGGTGAAGAACGTCGATGAAAAGAAGGAAGATCCGGTCTTTATGGCTTCCCTCTACCACAATATGGGCGCGGTCTATATGCAGATGCTCCTCTACGAGGAATCTCTGGACAGCTTTAAGAAAGCCTATATCCGCTTCCACACAAGAGAGAGCCTGAAGACGTATCTCACGGCTGCCGCGATCGCAAGGCCGAAGAGCAAATACGAGGAGATCCTGAAGACCATGCACGTCGATGACGCCATGCGCGAAGAGATCGACCGGGCGATCGCAGCTTCCCTGCGGTATGAGGAACCCGCGGAGAAGAAGGATCCGGAGGAAGTTGTTAAAACACTGATGGCACAGTACAGAAGCGCGGCAGGCCTGCCGGGCATCAATGCATAATAATTAAAAAGGAGACTGCATGTACGACCGTTATGAAAGCCCGCTGTCAAAGCGGTACGCGAGCAAAGAAATGCAGGAAGTCTTTTCCCAGGACCGGAAATTCCGCACCTGGAGACGCCTGTGGATCGCCCTTGCGGAGAGCGAGATGGAGCTCGGACTTCCTGTCACACAGGAACAGATCGACGAGCTGAAAGCCCACGCGGAAGATATCAATTACGAGATCGCCGAGGCGAGGGAAAAAGTCGTCCGGCACGATGTGATGTCCCATGTGTACGCATACGGGCAGCAGTGCCCGAAGGCGAAGGGAATCATTCACCTCGGAGCGACAAGCTGTTATGTCGGGGATAACACGGACATTATCCTGATGAAGGACGCGCTCGCGATCATTCACAGGAAACTCATCAACGTCATCTCCAATCTGGCGGATTTTGCGGAGCAGTATAAGGATCTGCCCTGCCTTGCGTTCACACATTATCAGCCCGCTCAGCCCACCACCGTCGGCAAGAGGGCGACGCTGTGGATCAACGAGTTTATGATGGATCTATCCGATCTTGAGTATGTGTCGGAGAGTCTCTGCCTTCTCGGGTCCAAAGGCACGACGGGAACACAGGCGAGCTTCCTCGAGCTGTTTAACGGAGATCACGAAAAATGCAGGGAGATCGACCGGAAGATCGCCGAAAAAATGGGGTTCCGGGCCTGCTATCCGGTATCCGGACAGACGTATTCCCGGAAAGTCGACACGCGGGTGCTGAATATCCTCGCGGGAATTGCCGCCAGCGCGACGAAATTTTCCAATGATATCCGGCTTCTGCAGCACATGAAGGAGATCGAGGAACCCTTCGAGAAGACGCAGATCGGATCTTCCGCCATGGCCTACAAAAGAAATCCGATGAGAAGCGAGAGAATCGCCTCTCTTTCGAGATATATCCTCTCAGCGGCATTTAACCCCGCGGTAACATCTTCCGTGCAGTGGTTTGAGAGAACTCTGGACGATTCCGCAAATAAGCGGATCTCCGTGCCGGAGGCCTTTCTTGCCTGCGACGGTGTTCTGGATCTCGTGATGAACGTCTCGGAAGGCCTTGTGGTCTACCCGAAGGTCATCCGGAAACATCTGATGGCGGAGCTTCCGTTCATGGCCACCGAAAATATCATGATGGACGCCGTCAAAGCCGGCGGAGACCGTCAGGAGCTTCACGAGCGCATCCGCAAGCTTTCCATGGAGGCGGGACGCCATGTTAAGGAAGAAGGCAGGGAGAATGATCTCCTGGATCTGATCGCGGAGGACCCGTCCTTCAACCTCACGAAAGAAGAACTGGAGAAATGCATGGTTCCCGAGCGCTATACAGGGCGCGCGAAAGAACAGACAGAAGAGTATCTCGCGGAGACGGTACGGCCGGTGCTGGAAGCAAACCGGGACGAACTGGGTGAAAAAGCGGAAATCAACGTATAAAAGGAGAAACATATGGTTACTGCAGTTGTAGGAGCAAACTGGGGAGACGAAGGCAAGGGCAAGATCACGGATATGCTCGCGCAGGAAGCGGATATTATCGTCCGGTTTCAGGGCGGGGCAAATGCCGGGCACACGATCGTCAATAAATACGGAAAATTCGCACTGCATACGCTTCCCTCCGGTATTTTTTATGATCACACGACAAGCGTGATCGGCAACGGCGTTGCGCTCAACGTTCCCGTCTTCTTCAACGAAGTGAAGTCAATTACGGAGAAAGGCGTTCCGATGCCGAAGCTCCTGATCTCCGACCGGGCGCAGATGGTAATGTCCTATCACATTCTCTTTGACCAGTGCGAAGAGGAGCGGCTTGCCGGACGGTCTTTCGGATCGACGAAATCGGGGATCGCACCGTTTTATTCCGATAAATACGCCAAGATCGGTATCCAGGTGAGCGAACTGAATGATATGGAAGCTCTCCGGGAGAAGGTAAATAATATCTGCACGCTCAAAAATGTCATGCTGACCGGACTCTACGGAAAAGAGCCGCTGGATCCGGAAGCGATAATGGAAGAGCTGCGCAGCTATAAGGAAATGCTTGCTCCTTATGTCAAGGATACGGCGCTGTATCTGGAAAATGCGATCAAAGAGGGAAAGAATATCCTGCTCGAAGGACAGCTCGGAACCATGAAGGACCCGGATCACGGCATTTACCCGATGGTCACGTCTTCTTCGACGCTGGCCGCGTTCGGTGCAGTCGGCGCCGGCATTCCGCCCTATGAGATCAAGAAGATCGTCGCGGTCACCAAAGCCTATTCGAGCGCGGTGGGAGCGGGAGAGTTCGTTTCCGAAATCTTCGGCGAGGAAGCGGATGAACTCCGCAGACGCGGCGGAGACGGCGGCGAGTACGGCGCGACGACGGGAAGACCGAGAAGAATGGGCTGGTATGACGCCGTGGCTTCGAAGTACGGATGCCGCCTGCAGGGAGCGACGGATGTCGTCCTTACGGTCCTGGATGTCCTCGGCTATCTCGATGAGATCCCTGTGTGCGTGGCGTATGACATCGACGGAAAGATCACCACGGATTTCCCGACGACTTCCGAACTGAAAAAGGCGAAGCCTGTCTATGAGAAGCTGCCGGGCTGGAAATGCGAGATCCGCGGCATCCGGAAATATGAGGATCTGCCGGAAAACTGCCGCCGGTATGTAGAATTTATCGAAGAAAAGATCGGCTATCCGGTGACGATGGTGTCCAACGGACCGGGCAGAGAAGATATCATTTACCGCTGAAAAGAATAAATACAGACAAAAAACTTCCGGAGCGATCCGGAAGTTTTTTATATCATTGATCAGAAAATGCTTCTTCAGCCAGAGTGCTGCCGTTTCATTTCAGAGTGCGGATATTTGCCCCGGGAGCAGAGGAAACTCAGACCTTGACGCCGAGGGAAGCCAGCCTCCGGACGGCATCGGGATAGTTCTCAAAACGGAAAGCCGCAAATCCTTCGGCGCGCGCCGCCTCGACATTTTCCTCACGGTCGTCGATAAACACGCAGCGGGAAGCGGTCAGCCCGTAACGGCTCAGCAGGAGCTGAAAAATGGCCGGATCCGGCTTGAGCAGGTGTTCCTCGCAGGACCAGACAGCGCCGTCCACGTATTTTTCGAAGGAGAGAGTTCCGCGCTCCCGCATTTCTTCAGCCGCTCCGACCGGCCAGTTGGTGAGCACATAAGTCCGGTATCCCCTGGCCTGCAGAGCAGCGAGCCAGGATTCCGTATAGGAATACGGGACGAGACAATGATAGATAGTCTCAATGTAACGCCTGATATCGTCCGTGAGTTCCGGTGCCTCTTCCGCGAATGCCCGAATCACCTCTTCCTGCGTCATGGTGCCTCTGTCGAGACAGTGCCAGTATTCACTCTCGTAGATCCGGTTCTCGACAAAAGCGAGGCCTTCCGGAGAAAGACCGAGGCTCTCGGCGTGGTCGTGCCACGGGAAATCCACGAGGACCCGTCCGAGATCAAAAATGACCGCATCGATCACGGGAGATTTTCCGGGCCGCACCATTCTGGCGGCAAGCTGCATGGCATAGAGAAAAATGGGAACAAAAACAGTCATGGCCAGAGAACCGAAGAAGAGTCCCCGGGCAGCGGGATCTTTTCGGAGCGCGAAGACCATGGTCATGACATACATGAGAAGAATGAGAACTACACCCGCAAGGGCGAGTATGCGCTGTACCTTTTTCATACTGGGATTATAGCACAGGAAGAGCCAGTTTTGTCTTGATTTTACTAAGTTTATGCGATAAGCTAAGACAAGTTTATGGTGACTGCGGGAAAATCCCGGAGCACACAGGAGGATAAGAAAAATGGCAGATCTTGAAAACACACAGGAAAAAGTGGATAAGCATTCTCTTCTCGGAAAATGGCGCGCTGTCGCTTATGATATGAACGCGGACAAGGGACGTCTGAAACTTTTCTGGGATTCGTATTTTGAAAAAGAAAAGGCGATCTACGAGCAGCTTCTTACAGATCCGGATGAAAAGGTTTCCGGTACGGTCGCTTCTCTCGCCGAAAAATACGGTATCGATGTTATGACAATGACCGGTTTTCTGGACGGCATCAATGACAGTCTCGTGGAACCCAACCCGGTGGAGACCATGACCGAAGAGACGGAAGTCAGTCTCGCCTTTGATAAGGAAAAGCTTTATAAGAATATGGTCGCCGCCGACGCGGAATGGCTCTATGGCCTGCCGCAGTGGGAAGCGATCTACGATGAAGAGACCAGAAAAGAACTGTATCTTGAACAGAAGAAGTCAAGGACGGTCGTAAAGGGGAAGAAGATCGGCAGAAATGATCCCTGCCCTTGCGGATCCGGCAAAAAATACAAACACTGCTGCGGAAGAAACGCCTGATGGATTCTCTTGCGCGGAAGGGAAACGAATGCATGAGTGACATGACAAAGGTACTGAATGAAAAACTGCAGTTCGTTACGGAAACACTTGAAACGGCTGAAAAATATGAACACGCGCTGCATGTCCTGAATTTCGACATGGAGACGCTTTGCCCTGCGGAGGGGATGGAAGAAGAGGGCGAAACGATTGCCTTTCTTTCCACGCAGGCCTATAAACTCCTTAAGACCGACGAGTTTACGGAGGCGGCGGAATATCTGTATGAACACCGCTTCGGCAGCGGGACGGAAGATGCGCCGGGAGACGACGCTCTCGGGGAGCTGGACCGCGTGCTCGCGGAGAACCTGCACAGAGAGTACGCGAAGATCAAAAATATTACGCCGGAGATGAACCATGAGTTCACCCTGACCTTCAATAAAGCCTATATCGACTGGCTGAACGCAAAGACCGCATCGGATTACGGGATCTTTGCCCCGTCTCTTGCAAAGGTAAGAGAGATTAATTTTAAGGATGTTTCCCTGAGAACCGAGAAAAAGGCTTCGGTCTATGACAGCCTGCTGGACGACTATGAGCGCGGGATCACGGCAGATGACCTCGATGAGGCGTTCGGCGAGTGCAAAGAGCGTCTGATCCCGTTCCTTGAGAAGATCAGGAACAGCGGGAAAGTGATCCGCACGGACTTCCTGCACAGAACGGTGAAGGATGAACAGCAGAGAGCGATGACGCAGTATCTTCTGGAGACGATCGGATATGATTTCCGGAGAGGCGCATTCGCGACGACGGAACATCCGTTTACGGACGACCTCGCGAAAAACGACGTCCGGATCACGACGCATTATTACCCGGAAATGTTCTGCTCCAACCTTTATTCCACGATCCATGAGGGAGGACATGCTATTTTCGGACAGCTGCAGCCTTATGAGCATCACGGGAAACATATCGCCAACGAAATGACACTCGGGATGCACGAATCCGTCTCTCGCTTCTATGAGAACCGGATCGGCAGGAGCGAGGCGTTTACCGGACTTATTTTCGACAGAACAAAGGAGATTTTCCCGGGGATCCTCGACGACGTGTCACCCCGTGAGTTCTATGAGGGAGTAAATGCTGTCAGGCCTTCCCTGATCCGGACGGAAGCGGATGAATTTACATACACGTTCCATATCATTATCCGTTATGAGATCGAGAAAATGATCGTGAACGGGAACGCGCCTATAGAAGATCTTCCGCGGATCTGGAATGAAAAATACAGGGATTACCTTGGTGTTATGCCGGCAAATGACGCCGAAGGCATCCTGCAGGACGTTCACTGGTCCGGCGGGTTCGGCTATTTCCCGACATACGCCCTCGGCAATATGTACAACGCGATGTACTATAACCGCATGAAGAACGAACTGGATGTGGAGCGGTGTGTTTCCGGCGGCGATTTTGCGTCCATCAACGGGTGGATGAAGGAGAATGTCTTTGCGAAGGCAAATCTTCTCGAACCGAAGGAATGGATCCGTGACATCACGGGACGCTCCTTTACACCGAAGGATTTCCTGGATTATCTGGAAGAAAAGTACGGAGCTCTGTACGGAATCGAATAAAAAAAGCGGGAACGGTCTTCACCGTTCCCGTGCTTTTTATGAATGCGTCTGTAAGTCTCTCAGCTGAGGGCTGCGAGAAGATCCTGGGAAGCTGCGAGCGTGTACTGCCCGGAACCGGTGCTCTCGGGATCGCCGAAAACGAGCGTCAGTTCCGAGGGCTTTTTGTCCAGCGCAAAAGCGATGCAGAAAGAGCCGCTCTCACCTTTGCCGAGCGGGGCGATCTGGGACTGCGGTTCCGCTTCCGGATCGAGCTCGTAAGAACGGCAGGCAGTGCTGGATTCGTCAATGAGACGGAAAGAAGAAGGACCTACGTAAACCGGATCGGAGGATTCCACGCCGCTCACCGTGTAGCGCACGAGGATCACGTTGGCCGCATCCTCCTCAAAGTCACTGCGGATGTCCGAGACTTCCATGCTGTCGATCTTAACAGAGCAGAGCGCCGCGCCGGAAGGATCTTTCACAGTGCAGTCACTGCCGATCTCCGCAGCGACAGCATCCGCGCTCACGGAGACTTTTTCTCCGGCGAAGGAGACGGTTCCTTCTCCGTCCGGGGATTCCGGAATGTCCGGATCCTCCACGACAGTGGGGTCAAAGCTCTCATCCATGATCGTCTGGGGCTCAAAGCCCGGATCAAAGACATTGTCTTCCGTGGGAGTCATGGTGGGGTATTCTTCGGTCTCCGCTTCCGATTCTGAGGAATCCGCTTCTGCTTCCGAGAACTCCGTCTCGTCCGAAGAGGCCTCTGTTTCTTCCGGTGCGGAAGAGTCTTCTTCCACGGTGCTTTCCTGAGACTCGGCGGCGGAAGCCGTCTCCGAAGAGGTCTCTTTTGAGCCGCAGCCTCCGAGAATGCCGGCGGTCAGCAGCGCAGAAGCAAGAATTACAGCGATAAATCGATATTTCATTTTTTTTCAGTTTACCTCCTTAGCTGTGGGGAAATGAACGGCTTCCCGGGTGCACCGGAGAGCCGATTCCCGTAGATTATAGCACTATCTTATGTAAATGGCAAAAAAGAGAAAGATTTTGCGAAATTACTTGACGAACCGGCCGGGGAGTGGTATGTTATCTAAGGTTCAAGCAGCGTTCCACGCTCACCCCGGCGCATATGCGCGACCGGGCGTTCATAGAAACACTTCGGTGTGCTTTGATGTGGATAGTCTGCTATCCGCATTTTTTTATTTCGGCGGTCGGATCGCCGGACCGGCCAAGCTTTAGGGAGGGTAAAGCTATTAGCAATTTAATGATCAACGGTCAGATCCGTGAAAGAGAAGTCCGTTTAATTGATGAAAACGGAACACAGATTGGTATCATTCCGACACGTGAAGCGCAGCAGAGGGCTGACGAAGCGGGACTCGATCTCGTGTGTGTCTCCCCGAAAGCGGTTCCTCCTGTCTGCAAGATCGTAGATTTCGGCAAATACCGCTACGAACTTGCCCGCAAGGAGAAAGAAGCCAAGAAAAAGCAGAAGATCATCGAGATCAAAGAAATCCGCATGTCGCCCAATATTGACACGAACGATCTCAACACAAAGATCTCCGCAGCCCGGAAATTCCTCAGCAAGGGCAACAAGGTGAAGGTCAGCATCCGCTTCAGAGGCCGTGAAATGGCGCACACCGCGGAAAGCAAACCGATGATGGATGATTTTGCTGAGCAGCTTTCCGATGTCGCCGTGATTGATAAGCCGGCGAAAATGGAAGGTCGTTTCATGACGATGTTCCTGTCGGCTAAGAAGTAATTCGTAAACAATTAAGAAGGGAGTCCATAATCATGCCAAAGATGAAGACAAAACGTGCCGCTGCTAAGCGTTTCCACAGGACCGGCACAGGCAAACTTAAGAGAATGAAAGCGTATAAGAGCCATATCTTAACGAAGAAAGACCGCAAGACCA
>SVDL01000058.1 GCA_015057835.1 Lachnospiraceae bacterium | reverse complement strand
AATTGAAATGACTGCGTTTTCCCCAAAATAAAAAGGACGCATGAAAAAACTATCGTTTTTTCACACGCCCTTTTTATTTATTCGTTGTCGTAATCACCAGATCCTTATAGAAGCGCTCCACGTCCTCGATGACCTTGTGCGCAAATCCGTTGCCGAAAAGAGAGACCCCCATCGCAAGACCGCTGATCACGATATGGGTGAGGTTTGTCTCGCCGACGCCCGCGTGTTTGATCTTGACATTTTCCGGAATATTCTCTTTCATGATCTGGATCTCGCGAAGCTGCGCGACGCCGCTCCTTCCGCTGGCCGCCTTCACGTAGTCGACGCCGGCTTCGACGGCACATTTCGTGGCGTCGGCGATCTCCTGATCCGTCAGGAACGGCGTTTCCAGAATGCTCTTGCATACGTAACCGTAGGAGTGCGCCACATCGGCCACTGCCTTGATATCCGCCGTAAATTCCTTAAACTCGCCGCCGCGGAGAAGTCCCACGTTGACGACAGTATCCACACAGGAAGGACGGCCCTTCATTTCCTTGCAGAGTTCTTCGACCTGCCACACCTTTGATTTCGTATCCACACATCCGAAGGGGAACGCGGGACAGATCCCCGTCTCGATTCCCGTTCCTTCCAGCATGTCCGCGATCATGGGAAGCCAGTAAGGATTGCAGTGCACGCCGTTGACATTGTATTTGATGGCCATGCGCACGTGCTCCTGAATCTGCTCGCGGGTCACGTTGTGTCCGAGCATCGCGTAGTCAAATACTTTGCCGAGGTTGTCTTTGTTGTACTCTTTGCCGTTGATGATCATTCTGTTCTCCTCTTTCCGCGCTGCCATTTCCGGCTTCGACGCTGTTTGTTATCTCAATGATCCGGTTTCCCGGTGATGTACACGATTCTGTTAATCCTGCGGTGTTCCCAGAAAGCAGTCCACGTCGATATCGTAGACAGCGATCTCATTTCCGCGCAGCTCAGCCTTCTTTCCCTCTACTTTGCCGTCCATCACGTCTTTTGCGCCCTGCATCAGCTTCGGGATAATGCCTTTCTCTACACAGAGTTTAGCATGGGAAGGATAAATGACGTCAAATTCACGCTCCCGTTTCCACACTTTCTCAAGACCGGTTATGTAAGCCTCCATATCCCGGTGGACGCCGAACATGAAAATGCGCCCGTCTTCCTGAATCGGATCTCCCCCGATCAGGCACCGGTGCTCTCTGTCCAGGAGCGTCACACTCCCCGGCGTGTGGCCCGGCACATGGATCACTTCCAGCGTCCGTCCGCCCAGGTCAATGCAGTCTCCGTCAAAGACCGCTCTCGTACTGCCTTCTCTGTTCTGAATATTGTGATAGACGATCAACTCCGACGGATGCATGTAAGCCCAGGGGAACAGATCATTTTCACTGATATGGTCCGGATCGGCATGCGTGTTCAGGAGCTCCAGAGGAAGATCCGTCACCTTTTTCGCTTCCGCCGCAACGCCCGGTCTGTTCATTCCGGTATCCACAACGAGCGCCTTTTCCGTGCCGGCAAGCAGGAAAATGCGTACGCCGTTGTCCTCCATCGCCCATGTGTTCTCATAAATCTCAACAAAAGAACCCATCACGTGCTCTCCTTTCCTTTTGGGGCCAAAGGGGACAGTTCTCTTTGGCACCTTTTTCCGATACGGCCGGATGGGAGCATTCTCCCCGGCTCCTTTGTGTTTATTATAAATGCTCGTTTCCTGAATGAAAATAAAAAAGTTATTATCTGAAAAAAGCGCCGGCAGAGACATTTCTCTGTCGACGCAGATAATTATTTCATTATTTCCGATAAATAAGCAGCCGCCGTGTCCTCCGGGACCTCCGGATCAAATGCCATGGAACAGGTGAATCCGTCCCGCTGCCAGAGCGCGAGCGCTGCGGCTCCCTCTGAGCCCTTCAGCATGACGGCAGTTCCGTCCACTTCGACAGTCCTCTCGGAGTCATACCGGTTGTAATCACCGGAATTGTCGTCCTCACCGGCCGACTTTCTGAAAACGATCCGTCCGGGTTCCTCGTCCTCTCCGTAAAGAACGATCACCTGCGCGATTTCTCCCGCGATCGCCTGATATTGGATCTCTGATATCGTGACGGGCAGATCCCGCAGATCTTCCACGGAAAATCCCACTGCGTCTTCAAGCTCTTCTTCGGATGCGTATTTCTCGAGCTGGAATGTTGACATGACCTTCGGCTCCGCCGGTTCTTTTTTCTTTCCGCAGGCGGCTGCGCTGAAGATCATCATGGCTGCAAGGATCATTACGAATAATTTTTTCATCATTTTATTTCCCTCTTTTCTTTGAATTTGTTTTTTGTTTTTTTCCCTTTCACCCTGTAAACAACTCAGCGTCCCGATATGTTGCACTCAAAAGAATTTTTTTTATTTTTTTTGCAGCCAAGGGGACGGGGCCAAAGGGGCTGGTTCTCTTTCGATCCGTAAAGCGCCTTTCCTCGTTCTCCCGAGTGCAGGCGTCGTCCTCCTTAGACCTTGCCCCTCTTTTTCAGATGTGATACATTAACAAACGTATAAATATCAATAAAGAAGGAAGGCATGCTCAGTATGGCATCATCAGAAAAAAAGGCCCGCGGAAAGCACAGCGCAGGCAATTTTACAGGGCAGATCGGATTTGTTCTCGCAGCTGCAGGCAGCGCGGTCGGCGTCGGCAATCTCTGGAGATTCCCGTATCTCGCCGCAAAGGACGGCGGCGGACTTTTCATCATTGTTTATATTGTGCTGGCAGTCACATTCGGCTTCACGCTCCTGACCTCTGACATCGCTATCGGACGCAGGACCGGCAAGAACTCCATCAACGCATACGCGGAAATGCGTCCGCGCTGGAAATTCCTCGGCATCCTCACCTTCCTCGTACCGGTCATCATCATGACCTACTACGCGGTCATCGGCGGATGGATCACAAAATATATCACCGTCTATCTCACCGGTTCCGGTCTCGAAGCCGCGGAGGACGGCTATTTCACGGGATTCATCACCTCTCCCGGCCCGGCTTCTGTTTTCGCGGTTATTTTCATGCTGATGACGGCATTTGTAGTCTATAACGGGGTTGAGCAGGGAATCGAAAAGCTCTCCCGCATCCTTATGCCGGTTCTTCTTGTAATGATCATCGCCATCGCGATCTTCGCGATGACGCTGCATCACACGGATGACAGCGGCGTGACACGCACCGGTCTTCAGGGGCTTCTCGTCTATCTGAAACCGGACTTCACCGGACTCACGCTCCGTCGTTTTCTCCAGATCCTTCTGGATGCAATGAGCCAGATCTTCTTCTCGCTCAGCGTCTCCATGGGAATCATGATCACCTATGGTTCTTATGTAAAAAAAGAAGTTGATATCAATGCCTCCGTCCGTCAGATCGAGTGGTTCGACACCGGGATCGCTCTTCTTGCGGGCGTCATGATCATTCCGTCCATTTTCGTGTTTGAAGGAATGGACGGCATGAACTCCGGCCCCGGCCTCATGTTCGTGTCGCTCCCGAAGGTATTTGCCGCGATGGGTGGCATCGGGCAGTTCGTCGGCCTCGGCTTTTTCCTGATGGCCGCATTTGCCGCGCTGACCAGCTGCGTGTCGGTTCTTGAGGCGATCGCGGCGAACTGCATGGAAATTTTCCACACGGAGCGCCGCAGGACCACTCTCGTTCTGACAGTGATCTACACCATCGCGTCCGTGGTCATCGCGCTGGGTTACAGCGTTTTCTATGTGGAACTGCCGCTACCGAACGGAAGCATCGGCCAGATCCTCGACGTCATGGACTACATCAGCAACAGCTTCATGATGCCGTTCATTTCTCTGCTTTCCTCGATCCTCATCGGATGGATCGTCGGTTCGAAATGGATCACCGACGAGGTGGAGTACGGCGGAAAACGCTTCGGCCTGAAAGGACTCTACAAGGTTATGATCCGGTACATCGTTCCGGTCATCATGCTGATCCTGTTCCTGCAGTCCACCGGCATTCTGGGACATTGATCAGAATTTTGAAAATGAGCACTCCCGGCCGACCGGCTGTGCTCTATCAAAGAACTCCCGGCAAATGAAAATGTTTACAAAGGAGGGACATAATGGCAGCAAAAACGATCTCCCCCGAAGAAGTAAAACGGCTGAAAGGCCTCGGTTTTCTGAATAATAAGAATACGGACAACTTCTCCGCCAGAGTTATTACCGTAAATGGCCGCGTGACCTCCGACACACTGCGGGTCCTCGCGGATGCCGCTGACGCTTACGGGGACGGGCACGTCGTGTTTACTACGAGACTGACCGCCGAAGTGACAGGCATTCCTTATGAAAATATCGACGCCTTCACGGCAAAAATCGGCGAAGCGGGCATGGAGCCCGGCGGAACAGGTCCGAAAGTGCGCCCGGTGGTCTCATGCAAAGGCACCACCTGCCAGTATGGCCTCCTGGATACTTATGAGATTTCCGAACGGATCCATGAGCGCTTTTACAAAGGGTGGCACGGCATCACGCTCCCGCATAAATTCAAGATCGCCGTCGGCGGATGCCCCAACAACTGCGTAAAACCGACACTGAACGACATCGGCATCATGGGATGGAAGGGGGGCTGCAAAGTCTATATAGGCGGACGCTGGGGAAAACAGCATTCCATCGGACAGCCGCTTTCCAAAATCTTTGACACCGGCGAAGAGCTGATGACCCTGATCGAAAAGGCACTGCTTTTCTATAAGGAAAACGGTCTGCCTGGGGAGCGGTTCGCACTCACGATCCAGAGGATCGGCTTTGAAGAAGTGGAAAAACAGCTTCTGTCCGATGAAATTCTTGAGAGAAAAAAAGCAATTCTGTCCTGAAAAGGGTACGCTTGCGGAACGGCACCTCAGCGGCAGGTTTTATATGAAAGGAGCAACATATGATTTCATTAAAGGCTGACCCGTCATTTGCGGAAAAAGGACTTCATTTCGGCATCGTAGAGGCATTTTATCCCGATTCCTCCAAATGGGACACGGAAGCATTTGAGGCATTGAAAGAAGCGGAGCTCGCACAGCTTCGCGAGGAGATGGCAGACTACGTCCGGGCGGACGTTTTCGGCACCCACCCCTACAACCGGTATTTCAAGAAATATAAAAAGACCTACCCCGTCCTGCAGCAGCTTGAATCCTATCTTCTGAAAGGCCGGCCTTTCCCGAGCGGGAATCCGATCAACGAAGTCACGTTCCTCACGGAACTGCGCACCCGCATGCTCCTCGGCACGCATGACTTCGACTGCATTCACGGAGATCTCGTGCTGTTCTGCCCGACAGAAAAAATCGACTTTACCGGCCTTAGGAACGAGACCGTGCACTGCTATCCCGGCGACGTCACCGGGCGCGATGACGACGGCATTATTCTCAGCATGATCGCCGGCGCGGATGCCCGGACCTGCCTCCACCCGGAGAGCTGTCACATCGCTTATCTCTTCTTCGGCGCCCCCGGCGTCACGGAAGAAGAAATGAGAAATGTACAGGAACGGCTCATGGGATACGCGCGTGTGCTCGTGCCGTCCATCGAGCTGCACCCTCAGATATATTGAACTTAATGGGCCAAAGGAGAATCATGCATTACGGAATAAAGATCAAATGGAATACGGTCACCTGCTTTGAAATGCAGTTCGGAGATACCGCGGTCGTCTCTGACCCCTGCATCACTGATTCGGAAGGAACGGACGCCGACTGGACTGCTGTCGAAAAATGCGACATCGTCACGGTCAGCCACATTCACTGGGATCACATCACGGATCTTCCCGCACTGACAAAAAAGTTTTCCCCGAAAGTTCTCGTCGGGGAGCTCTCCGCTTTCCCGCTTCTTAAATGGATGGATTACAACCCCTCTTCCGTCTACCCGATGACGCCGGATCTTGAACTGGATTTCGGAGATGTAAAGATCCGTTCTCTGTTCGGAAAGCATGTGGATCAGTTCAAGACGTACTCGGAACTCATGGAAGCGTTCCGCAAAAATCCCCTTCTTCAGAAGGATAAGGAGCTTTCCGGGCTGCAGCTTCTCGGTTCTACCGAGTACCGCAATTATCTGTTTACCGCAAAGAACGGCGCAAAAGTGCTTCTCTGGGGCAACAATCCCCGCATCGAGCAGCAGCAGATGCTCGCGAAACTCCGCCCCGATATCGCGATCGTCCAGTTCACCAAACATACGCCGGACGAGATGGCGGATTTTGTTTCCGCCATCGGCGCAAAAACCGTCATCCCGCATCATATGGATCTTCATTTCCGGGAGGAGGAGTACCTTCCCAAAGCGGAAGCCTTCCGGGACGCATTCCTGAAAAAGGTCCCGGACGGCAGGTTCATCATACCGAAGCACGGGGAATGGATGGATCTGTAGCATATTCTGAAGCTCTTATTATTTCTGCCCAATCCCTGCAGATACCTGTGCAGTCAAAGCCTCAGCCACGGAAAGTAACCCTTGGCTGAGGCTTTTGTTAATTTTGTCACATATCGTGTTACTTAACGTTAATAATTGTTAATTTTACAAATAGACGTTTGAAAACAGGACGGCTATAATACCCGAAAAAAGGAGATTTAAAATTATGAAGCTGATTATAGATAACGCTGATATCGAAGCCATTAAAAATGTATACGAATACTATCCCGTCGACGGCGTGACGACAAACCCGTCCATCCTCGCCGCCACGGGAAGACAGCCATATGAAGTGCTCCATGAGATCCGTGATTTTATCGGAAGCGACGAGCTCCATGTACAGGTCATTTCCGGCGTCGCTGAGGATATCATCAAAGAAGCGCACCGGATCGTCGCAGAGCTGGGTCCGCATACTTTTGTGAAGATCCCCTGTGTCCCGGAAGGATTTAAGGCAATGAAAGCCCTCGTAGAAGAAGGCGTTCTTCTGACCGGAACCGCTGTCTATACACCCATGCAGGCTCTTCTCGCCGCCAAATGCGGCGTCAACTATGTCGCGCCATATATCAACCGGATCGACAACATGGGTTACGACGGCATCGGCGTGGAAAAACACATCCACGACATTTTCAAGAACAATAATCTGACCACTGAGGTTCTTGCAGCCAGTTTCAAGAACTCCCAGCAGCTTCTGGAACTGTGTGAATACGGCATCGGCGCGGCGACTGTAGCCCCGGACGTCATCACGGGTCTCGTCAAAAACCCGGCGATCACCGCGGCTGTCGACGATTTCCGCAGGGATTTCGAGAAGCTTACGAAACCCGGAAAGACTATGTATAACTTATAATTGTCTCTGCGCGGTGATTCCGTACACCGATGATCACAGCAAAGTTCTGTAATCATGTACAAAAAAGGCCTGCTTCCGCAGACCTTTTTTATTATTTGACTGCCCGGATCGAAAATACCGGATCCGGAACATAGAACTGATTCTGCTCGCGGTAAATGCGGGTGCTCACCATGAGATCCGTCGTGATCTCCCGGAACCCGATCTCCCGCAGTACGGTCTCGTCCCAGGCCGGACGCGGAAGCGTGCTCATGGTCAGCATATGGTAAATATCGTGGCACTCCTCGATCAGCGCCTCATCCAGATCTTTATGCGCGATATTCTGCTTCTGGTCGTAGTTGTGAAAGTTTTTGGCATATTCCGCGTCGAAATTGAGCAGGATACCGCCCGTCTTCAGTACGCGGTGCCATTCACGGTACGCGTGGATCGGGTCGGGGAGAGTCCACGTCAGATTCCGGGAAATCACAAGATCAAACGTCTCATCCGGGAAATCCGGATTTTCTGCATCCATAACCAGGAGCTGCGCATCGATCCCGTGTCTTGCCAGAAGCTTTTTTCCTTCCGTTATCATATCGGGAGTGAGATCAATGCCTGTCACCTGCGCGCCGCGGGACCCGAGAACCGCCTCAAAAAAGCCGGTGCCGCAGCCCACGTCCAGAACTTTCATTCCTTCACAAACCTGCAGGTTTTTGCTGATCTCTTCAAACCAGTACTGCCCCTGCACGCTGTGAAATTCCTCGTGCCTCGCACCCGCGAAGGTATCCGCGCGCTTTGTCCAGTACGACTTTACTTTCGTTTTGATCTCTTTCGATTCATCCTGAAACTGTATATCTTTGAGAACGCCCATCTGTGTCTTAACTCCTTTTCTCGTCCTGTTCCTTCTCTTCCTGCGGGAAAGACCTTCCAATGTCAGCCACCAGTTTCCGGATATGGTCCGCGAGCTTCTTCGCGGCATTTTGCGGAGGATTGCCGGGATTCCACAGGATCCCGTACCGGATCTGTCCGCTTTCTCTTGTAAGAGAATATCCCGGGCGGTGACCTTCTTCATAAGAGGAAAAACATTCCGCGCTGATATTTGCCAGTCCGTTTCTCTTCATCATAATGTTCATGATATAGTCGCTGTTTGTCGTGACGGCCGGTACAGGGGGTTCTTCAAACAGTGCCTGCCCCTCACAGATCCAGTCCTTAAGTACCGCGTACTCATCATTTTCGGCCTGGATCAGCTTCATTTTCCGCGCCTCGCTAAGAGAAGGCATGCGGTCCGGAATCCTGTCCTCCGGTGCAAAATAGAGCATGCCGTCTACGACGCCGAACGTCTCAAAACAAAGCTGATACCGTTTCTGCTCATAGGCGAACCGCGGCTGCTGTTCGGGGAAAATGTAGAGGAACGCGAGTTCATCTTCCATTTTCCGGATCCTTGTGACGATCTCTTCCAAAGTGCCGGTGTGGATATTCCAGCAGGTATTTTCCTCTTTATGCAGTTCATAAAAATCAGAGAACTGCCGCGCAAACCAGGAACTCGGACTTGCCGCGATCTTCACCCCGTTTCTGCGGCTTTTTGCGGCTTCCGTTTCCAGCTCCTCAAGATTTTCAAGGAGTGCCGCCGTCCTTCGGTAAAACTCCTCTCCCCGGGATGTCAGCGTCACGCCGTTTTTATCTCTCGCAAACAGCGTAAATCCCAGCTGGTCTTCCAGAAGCGAGATCACTTTGCTGACATTGGACTGCGTCGTATAGAGGACCAGAGCAGCCTCGCTGAAAGAACTGCACTCCGCAGCTACCGCAAAGTATTTTAACTGTTTTGTTTCCAGCATAAAACACATTCCTTTATTCTGCAGGTATTCCAAACCGTGTTCATTATATGCGAAACCGGAATGGCTGATAAGCCGGGGGGAGGGTTATTTTTCACAAATTCCGTTGCTACAATATGTTCATCCCTTTCAAATCGGACGCTGAAAGCGGCCTTCTCACATTCCGGGAGGCCGTTCTCGGAGTCCGATGTGCGTGTCAGGAGCCAGCAGGGACGGTTCTCTCCTGCCTCGAGCTGACAAGGACGGTTCTCTTTGAACCCGCATAGGAAAACAGCAGTACATAAAGGAGATCCAGCAATGAAAAAGAAAACAGCATTAAAAAGCACCGGCTTCGTCAAAAGAGCGTTCGCACTGATATGCGTACTCGTTCTCCTCACCGGCTGCGGCGGCAGCGCACAGAGCAGTACAGCGGAAAGCACTGCGGCATCGGAAACATCCGATGCATCGTCCGAACCGGTCACGATCCGCATCGGGTCCGGCCAGACCGCCCAGACATTGGACGTCAACAATGCGTATGACGGATGGTATCTGATCCGTTTCGGCCTGTGTCAGACACTGACGAAAATGAATCAGGATATGACCATTTCCGGATGGCTTGTCGAAGACGACTATTCGGCAAATGAAGACAATACTGTGTGGACCTTCCACATCAAAGAAGGCGTAAAATTCTCAAATGGCGACGAGCTGAACGCGGAGCGGGTAAAATCCTCCCTGGAGAGTCTTTTTGAGAAAAGCGTCCGCGGACCGGAGTATTTTGAGCCGGCAGCCATCGAGGCGGACGGACTGACGCTCACTATTACGACAAAAGTTCCCGAGCCGATCCTTCCCAACAAGCTTGCGGATCCCCTCTTCTCCATCATCGACACAGACGCCGACATGAGCAATATGACAGAAAAAGGTCCGGTCGGAACAGGCCCGTTCGTCCTGGAATCCTTTGATACGACTTCGTTTGAATGTGTCGTCAAAAAAAATGAGAATTACTGGGGCGGAGAAGTCAAAGCAGACCGGATCGACTTCTATTATACCGAAGAACAGACGGCCCTTACGAATGCTCTGCAGACCGGTGAATTCGACGCCGTATACAACCTCAGTATGGCGGATATCGGCAGATTTGAGACCGATGACAATTTCACCATTGTGCGCACTGCCAGCGGGCGCACGACCCACGGCTTCATGAATCAGAACGGACCTCTGGCCGATATTGCGCTCCGCCAGGCGATCCTGCAGAATATCGACAAAGAGACCTACTGCTCCGTACAGCTGAACGGTCAGTATGTACCGGGCAAGACTCTGATCACCTCTTCCGCGGACTACGGATATGATGAACTGACGGACCCGAACAGCTACAATCCGGAAAATGCGGTCAAACTTCTCGACGACGCCGGCTACGCGGACATTGACGGAGACGGATTCCGCGAGACGCCGGACGGAGAGCCGCTTGACCTGAAGTTTATCTACTATACGGGAAGACCCGAGCAGGAGATCCTCGTGCAGGCGACCGCTCAGGAAATGGCAAAGATCGGCATTAAGATCACCCCGGACCTGAAAGATACCTCTACTGTCATGGATAAGCTTTCCTCCGGCGACTATGATCTGCTCTGCATGAGCATCAACGTCCTCAACTGCGCGGATCCCGAAAATCACATGAAGACCTATTTCGGACAGGGAGGCAGCTACAGCACCTGCGGCTGGAACAATCCGGAATTTGAAGAGCTCCTCACGCAGCTGAACACAGCATCCGATCCTCAGGACAGAAAAGATATCACAAAGAAGGCGGAGCAGCTTCTGCTCGATGACGCCGTATGCATTTTCTACTGCTACCCGTTGATGAATTTCGTCACCAAAAAGAATGTGACAGGCATCGAGAGTTCTCCGTCGGATTACTACTGGGTAAGTGAGGAGACGGCAATCAGCTAATCAGCGGATTATATGGAACCCATATACAGCAGCGTGGGCTATAAAGCCTGCGCTGTTTTTAATTCAGCTGCTTTTGCCCTGCAGTGAAAATATAATATAAAATACATACTTGACATACTGTAATTACTGTATATAATATGATATATACAGTAATTACAGTATTTTTGTTCAAAGGAGACGTCCGGAGGACAAACAGTACCGGAAGGAACAGCCGGAGGAACTTACAGTGAGAATCGTCATTAAAAATCAGTCCGAACTGCCGATCTACGCACAGATCGAAGAACAGCTGAAAGAGCAGATCCTGAGCGGAGAAATCCCGGAGGGAACGGTCCTGCCGTCCATCCGGAAACTGGCTAAGGAAGTCGGCGTCAGCGTCATCACTACAGCAAGAGCATACAGCGATCTGGAAGCAGCCGGATTCATCGCGACTATGCAGGGAAAAGGAAGTGTTGTCCTCTCCCAGGACAACGGCCTTCTTCGGGAACAGTATCTGAAAAAGATCGAGGAAAACCTTCAGAGCGCGATCACGACGGCAAAAAAGATCGATGCGGAGAAGCAGGAAATTCTCTCTATGCTGGAAATGCTTTGGGAAGACGAAGAAGCATAAACTGATTCCGCCGCGGGCGGAACCATTTTCGAAGCAGGACATTTTGAAGAAAGCAGGTGGATCAATGGATCTTCTTACCGTTAATGGTTTGAGAAAAAGATACAAATCATTTGAACTGAAAGATATCAGCTTCTCCATCCCGGAGGGCTATATCATGGGATACGTCGGCCAGAACGGGGCCGGAAAAACAACGACTCTGAACGCGATCTGCCATCTCATCAAACCGGATGAAGGAGAATTTGTCCTTGATGGCATTACATTTGAAAAAGATCCCGTGCGCTATCGTGAGAGCATCGGGTATGTGGGGGACAGTTCTTATTTTCCGTCCGGCCTGACCGCAAAGTCCCTCCGGACGATCATGAAGGATTTTTATCCGACATTTGACCCTGTCCGCTACGACGAATACTGCAGAAAATGGAAACTTCCGGAAAAAGAGATGCTGAAGACCTATTCCCGGGGCATGAAGGTCAAACTCATGTTTGCCTCGGTCCTCGCAAGGCAGACGAAGCTCCTGATTCTGGACGAGGCCACCAACGGGCTCGATCCCATGGTCCGCAAGGAGATACTGGAACTGCTGCAGGAATATATCGAGGACGGAAAACACAGCGTGCTCTTCTCCACCCACATCATGGAGGATCTGGAGGATATTGCCGATTATATTTTCTTTATCGATAACGGTGAAAAAATCTTCTGCGAAGCAAAAGATGAGCTGCTGGAAGAATACCTTCTCGTGCGGGGCGGACAGGAGGACCTGACGCCGTCTCTTGCGAGACAGCTGATCGGCATTGAAAAGAACGCCTACGGATTTGAGGGGCTGTACAAAACCGACGGAGAAATGATCCTGCCCGCAGCTCTTACGACAGAAAAGCCTTCCATCGATAAGATCATCGTCCACATGCTGGAAGATCGGAGGTAAATAAATGAGAGTATTCAAGTTCTTAAAAGTTGATTTTATAAAAATGAAATCGCTCTGGATCGCCCTGCTGTTTCCGATTCTCAGTGTTGTGCTCCTCGTCACGGACGATACGCCCCGCGTCCTCTTCGGAGCGGCGTACTGCCTGTTTGCCGGCATTATTTACGCGACTTTCCCCTTCACCGGGGAAAATCCTCAGGAGAACGGTTTTCTCATGATGCTTCCCTCGAAACCGGGCGATGACATCAAAGGGCACTATCTGTTCGGTTTTCTGTCTGTTACATCAGCCCTCATCCTCGGCCTTCTCTCCGTTCTTATCGCAGGGCTTTTCAACAGAAGCGTAAGGGAATCCGTGATTCCGGCAGGAGCGCTTCTCGCTCTGTACGGCCTCGCTCTGGTCTTTGTCGGCATCGAGGAACTGCTGCTGACGATATGCCGCTATGAAAGCATGAGAGCCCTGCAGCTGATCCGGATCATTCCCGCGTTCGTCTATTTCTTCGGCATAAGCGCCGTCACGGACAATCTGCCGGTACAGTCCGCGTCCGCCCTCTCCCAGGGAGAACTCATTCCGGTCTCCGCAGGTCTGCTTTTCCTCGCGGGATCTATAGCTGTATATGTCGTGATCGCATTCATTTCCGTGAGACTCGTTGTAAGAAGAGGGTACTGAAAACAGCAGCTGAACCTGTAAACAGGACTGCAGTCTGAACAGGCTTTTTATAGCAGCCGGTGGCATAAAAATCACAGAAAAAGCCCCCCAGGCGGGATTCTTCTTCTGAAGGAATCTCACTTAGGGGGCTTCTCTTATACCGCCCTCATTCGTTTACGGTGTTTTTTCTGATTGCACTGTCCTCTCTCGATTACGGTGTTTTTTCGATTACACCGTCCTCACTCTGACCGATGCCGCCGCATCTGCACTCATCGCGAACGAATGCCCGTTTCGGGAAACGATCACGCCTCCCTTTCCGAGATTGCTGATCACAAGCAGCTCATCATTTTCCGCAAAGGAAAAAGTCTCTTTGATCCATGAGGCGCATCTCCCGACAAGCCATGTGATCACACATCTCTGGTTGCTTCTGATTTCCGAAAGTCTGCCCATAATCCCTCCGGTGAGCCCGTTTCTAACGCACTGCTCCTCCGTGCGGGACGCTGCTTTATTTCCTGAAGAAATGGTAGCACCGCTGCTCCTGTATAGTCCACACAAACTTTTTGTATGGATTTCAAACAAAAGTAAAATGCCTTTATCACATGGCGGGAATGCTCGTATTCATTGACGAATTGACGAAAATAGTATATGTTTATTATATGGTTTTTGTAGTAAATGTCCATTTGAGGAGGATAGAATTATGATTAAGCATGTTATTCTCTGGCAGCTCTCCGATGCTCTTTCCGAAGAGGATAAGCGCGGCGTTCAGATGGCTGTCAAAAAAGGCCTGGAGCGTCTGCCCGGACTGATTCCGGGGCTCGTTGACGTCAAGGTCTCCATTGATCCGCTCGAGACATCCAATGCGGATATTTACCTGGACGCGACGCTGACAGACCGCTCCGCGATCGATGTCTATCAGAAACATCCTGAGCACCTTAAAGTAAGTGAAATTCTCTCTCCTGACGTCTCCAAGACCCGGATCTGCATGGATTATGAGGTATCGGACTGGAACGCCGAGAACATTTTCCGCGACAAATAAAACCGCAGTCTGACTGCACACATTCATTTCTCAGGAGGAACCCGACATGACAGGCTTTCCGCTTATCATCGTATTTGTAATAGCCATCGTTGCCATGATCCTTCTTATTTCCAAACTGAAGGTTCATCCGTTTATCGCCATTATGCTCATTTCCATTGTTCTGGGCATCATCGGCGGCATTCCGCTCGTCAACAAGACCGACGCTGACGGAAATGTGACCCAGGGACTTGCCAGCGTCATCGGCGCCGGCTTCTCCGGCACGTTCTCGAGCATCGGTATCGTCATCATCCTCGGCGCCCTGATCGGCTCGATTCTGGAAGTCACCGGCGCGGCCCTCAAACTCGCTGACATGGTCATTCGCCTCGTGGGCAAGAACAACCCGGTCCTCGCCATGGAACTCATGGGCTGGGTCGTCTCTATTCCGGTCTTCTGCGACTCCGGTTTCGTTATTCTGAACCCGATCCGCAAAGCGCTGGTCACCCGCACAAGAGAATCGTCGGTAGCGATGACCCTCGGTCTTTCCGCCGGTCTTTATATCGCTCACGTATTCATTCCGCCAACACCCGGTCCTATCGCCGCGGCCAATACCCTCGGCATCGGCAATAACCTGCTCCTCGTCATGGGCATCGGCGTTCTGTGCTCCATCGCACCGCTCGCGATCGCATTTGTCTACGCGAAGCTCATCGGCAAAAAGGTCAAAGCAGCGGATGAAGCGGATGTCTCCGGTAATGTCAAGAGCTACGAAGAGCTTGTCGCCGAGTACGGCAAACTTCCGGGCGGCTTCAATTCACTTGCTCCGATCATTGTCCCGATCATTTTCATGGCGCTCGCGTCCATCGTTCAGATGATGCACGGCGAAGGCATGTTCGCTGATTTCATCAACTTCCTCGGAACTCCGATCATCGCTCTCGCGATCGGCACGGTCTGTGCGGTCATCCAACTGAAGGGTGCCGGAAAGATGGGCCAGTTCTATGACATCACCAATGAAACGCTCAAAACGGTCGGCCCGATCCTGTTCGTCACTGCGGCGGGCGGCGTTCTCGGAAAAGTTATTTCTTCCACCGACATGGTCAATTACATCACGCAGCACGCCAACGTTCTCGCGGCGATGGGCATTTTCTTCCCGTTCCTGCTCTCCGCGATCCTGAAGAGCGCACAGGGCTCTTCCACCGTCGCTCTCACAACGACCGCCGGTATCGTCGCCCCGCTCCTTCCGGTGCTCGGCTTCACGACGCCCGGACGAATCGCTTTGATCACAATGGCGATCGGCGCCGGCGCCATGACAGTCTCCCACGCGAACGACTCCTATTTCTGGGTCGTCACGAACTTCGGCTCCATGACGCCGGAACAGGGCTACCGCACACAGACGCTCATGACACTCTTCATGGGCCTCGCGGCTATCGCCGAGATCTTCCTGCTGACGCTGATCATTCACTGATCGGTCTGCGGAAAAAAGGATATTCATCTGACGCAAAACCACGCTGCCCGGCGGCAGCGTGGTTTTTTGAATTCTTGTTTTGACATGCCTGGCCACGGCTCAAACCTCTGGCAACAGGCATTGCATTCGAAGA
>SVDL01000057.1:5037-15762 GCA_015057835.1 Lachnospiraceae bacterium | reverse complement strand
CCCGTGTAGCCGTACTGGATCAGCATAAATGCGTTGTAACCCAGCGAATAGCAGTAGTCCGCGTCAAAGTTGGACGGGAATGCGCAGCGGCCTTCGTAGCCGAAGAAGTGATGCTGGATGCCAAATTTACCCTTATAAGTGCCGGCTTTCTTTCTCTCGTCGAGTTTCGCCTTGACGAGGGCGGAGAACAGCTTCTCGGATTCGATGAGGGAAACCTGGACGTTGCCGTGCGGGTCTCTTTCAAGGAACAGCTGCTGCTGGATCGCCGCCGGAAGGATGGCAAATACCTTCATGGATTCCGCCGTGAGGCCCTTCTCGATAAATGCGTACTTCTCTTCCCAGGTCGCCAGCGCGTTGAATTCATCCGCCTTGCTGCCGGCAAGGAGCTCGTTGATCTCCGCGATCAGCGCACCGAATTCCGGCACGAATTCCACAATGCCTTCCGGAATGATCGCGACGCCGAAATTCATTCCGTTGTTGCCTCTCGTCTCCACCGCGTCCGCGATGTAGTCGGCGATCTCGGAAAGAGACATCTTCTTCGCGGCAACTTCTTCACCGATCAGGCAGATGTTCGGCTGTGTCTGCAGCGCGCACTCCAGCGCGACATGCGAAGCGGAACGGCCCATGACCTTAATGAAATGCCAGTATTTCTTGGAAGAGTTGCAGTCTCTCTCGATGTTGCCGATGAGTTCGCTGTAAGTCTTGGTTGCGGTATCGAAGCCGAAGGAGCACTCGATATCCTCATTTTTGAGGTCGCCGTCAATAGTCTTCGGGCAGCCGATGACCTGCACGCCCGTGCCTTCCGCCGCGAAATATTCCGCGAGAACAGCCGCGTTAGTGTTGGAGTCGTCGCCGCCGATGATGACGATCGCCGTGATGCCGTGCTTTTTGCAGACTTCCGCAGCTACCGCGAACTGCTCTTTCGTCTCGAGCTTCGTGCGGCCGGATCCGATAATGTCAAATCCGCCCGTGTTGCGGAACTGATTGATATATTCGTCGTCGAAAATGAGATAGTCGTCTTCCAGAAGTCCGCTCGGGCCGCCCTTGAAGCCGTAGAGGACATTTTCCGGATCGGTAGCCTTCAGCGCGTCATAAAGACCGCAGACGACGTTGTGTCCGCCGGGAGCCTGGCCGCCGGAGAGGATGACGCCTACGACCTGCTTTTTCGGCGCGGACGTATTGGCTCCCTTCTGGAATGTGATCTCTTTCTTCCCGTAAGTATTCGGGAACAGCGCTTTTATTTTCTCCTGATCGGCGACGCTCGCCGTCTCTTCGCCTTCTTTGACACAGATCTCGGAAATGCCGCCTCTGAGCATCCCCGGAAGTTTCGGAACATACTGCAGTCTTTCTTTCTGAAGTGGTGAAATCATATTATCTTCTCCTTCTTTCACTGAGGATTCTGACCGGTCGGTCCGCCGTCTCCCCGCGCGGGAAACCTCCGCGCCGGCGCCGGTCGGTTTTCGTTCGTTCCTACTATACATCATTTTTCGGAAATCGTCTACGAATACAAAGCGGATTCCGGGCAAATACGCCGGGCCAGGGGGACGGTTCTCTTTGGCCTCAAAAAGAGGAGCCTCCCCGGGCTCCCCTTGTCAGTTTGAAAATGCAGTATCAGAACATAATGTTGATCGGCAGACGGTTCGCGTCGATCTCTTCCTGTGTGCAGCCGAAGTGCTCGATGTTGTATTTGTCGATGATATCCCACATGCACTGGTAAACGCCCGGGAATACGGAGCCGGGGCCGCCCTGCGCGATGCACGGAATGAAGTTCTTCATGCCGCATGCTTCCATCATACCCACGGTCACGCGCTCGCAGTTCTCCTCGGTCCAGCCGTCGAAGTCGACGAGGTGGTTCTCGATGCCGCCCATGTACGTGATCTTGTTGCCGTATTTCTGCAGCAGATCCGGAATATCGTTCGTGGAAAATGCTCCCTGCCAGACGTCGATGCCCATCTCGATCATATCCGGAACGAGGGTCGCCGCGTAGCTGTCAGAGTGATGGAAAATGTAAGATACGCCGTGATCTTTATAGTATTTGTAGACCTGTTTGTAAGGCTCAACATAGAAATCCTCGAACATGCCGACGCTCATGAACGTGCTCTTCTGGGAGCCCCAGTCGTCGTGGTGGAAAATAGCCTCCGGTTTCAGGTGCTCGCAGATGCCCTCCGCCAGTTTCAGTTCGAATTCTGTCAGATAGGCAATGAGATCGTGCATCTCATCCGGATACTCATAGAGGTTCATCAGCGTGTTGGAGATCTCGCCGAGGTGGTGGCACTGCTCGAAGATGCCGGGTGCGACGAAGGTCGCTTTCATTGACTTCGTGCCGTCGACGGCGTCATACATTCCTTTGCACATCGCCCACTGCTCATCCGTGAAATCCAGCGACGGAGCGTGTACATAATCCTGCCAGTGTTCGATATCCTTGATGACGATCTTATCCGGTGTGTGGACCGGGAATGCGCCCGGGGTGCCTTCCGGGAAGCTGTTGTAAACGCCCCATGCGTTCTGGACGTTTTCCTGGCCCTTCTGGACGAGCGGGGAAACGAACATAAACGGATGGAAAAGAAGGGAGATCGCCTCATACTGGTTGACAAAACGATCCGGATTTCCGCCTTTGATGCACTCGATCATGTTTTCTCTTGCTGTTAACATCTTGTTTTCCTTTCTGCGTAATGCTTAGAGTGTGGTTCCTGTTATCTTCATTCCTTCTTCTGCCCGAAAGCGTAGATGAAGAAGGAGGTAATGAACACGATGATATCGCCGACAAATGCGACTGTGAATTTGCCCGGAACATAAGCTCCGTCGCCGAAGAACAGCTTCGTGAGGAACGCGATGACGTAAATAGCAACGACCATGCCCGCATTCATAAAGCCGACGAAAATGGACATCGCTTTTCCGTATTTCGCGCCCGGCGCGATCTTCTGCATGTAGGAAATGATATAGGGATTTGCCCCCATCATCGCGAAGCCGAGCAGAATGCCCGCCGCGTAAATACCAAATACCGAGCCGTGAATGAAGACCGGGATCGCAAGACCGATGACGGACAGTCCCATGAGGCAGGGAACCGTGTATTTGCCAAGGATCCTGGTGTAGAAGCCGAACAGGATGCCGGCGAAAATGCCGCCGATCGTCACGCAGCTGGCCGCCACGCCGCCTTCCGCGGAGCCGCCGATCTTATAGGTATTGATAATGTACTCAGAGCAGTTCGTTCCGAAAACATACAGCCACAGGAAGAAGAAGAAATAGTGGATGGAGATCGCCCATACCTTGCCCATTCCGCCTTTTTCCACCGGAACGGCTGCCGCTTTTCCGGGGGCGTCTTTTCCTTCCGGCTCCACGTTGGGAAGCAGGAACAGCTCGAGGACGATCGCCAGAATATAATACCCGAACAGGAGGTACGCGTTCTGCCAGCGTCCCGCCGCGACGATGCCGCCGAGTGTCGTAAATACAACGCCGCCGATATTCATAACAGCCGACATAATGCCGATCAGGGAGTCCCTCTTCTGGTTGTCCTTGACCGCGTCGATCATGAGAATGCCGAGCAGCGTATTGGAAGAACCCTGGTTAAAACCTGCGAGAGCGGATGCCGCAATGAGCACGCCGATCGGCACTTTGCCGCCCATGAAAAAGAGGACCGCATAGAGCAGCAATGCGCACTGCGCGAAGATCACCAGCTTTTTGGCGGCAAATCTCTTATTCAGATTCCCTACAAAGAACGCGAAAACCGTACCGCCCAGAGCAGGGCCGACCAGCACGGACTGGACCGTGACCGGAGATACGTTAGAGTAAGTCTGCATGATCAGGGCCAGGATGCCCATCGTCATATTTGTGGACATCGCTGCCGCACAGAAGATGGCAATGCCGGCCAAAGATTTCTTGTTGATTGCATTTCCCATTTTTTCTCTCCTTATTTAGACATCGCTGAAACAAGATTCACAAAAACGGCAGATCTGCCGGTCTCTCTGATAAGAATGAACTCTCTTCCATTTTTTATGAAATACATAATAAATGTAGCATCTCACTCATTTCCGGACAATCTGCATTCCGTCTGTAAAACAGGTTTTTGATTCGGCATTTTGTCTACTGAAGAGGATGGAATCATGATATAATCGAAGTGTCAGCCGCCGCCACAGAACATACAAAAATGTGCAGGGGGTGTCGGAACGGGTGCCGGCACGGGCATCGGATATTTGTGAAACCACGTTACTCAGACGCCGGGAAAGGGAATCCATCCGGAAAAATGGATTCTGTTAAATAATGCATTTACTGAACAGACATGTCCTTTATGAGACGCTGCTGGAAAAAGGAATCAATGTCCGGCACCACAGAAAAGGCGCCGAAAAAGATTACACCGGGTGCCGGTACCTCACGGAAAATACCGCCGAAGACCCGGATTATCTCTATATTTGTCCCTATGAGGACCGCCTGACCGCCAAATCATCGGATGCGCTGTACTGCCGGCCGTGGAAGGAAGAGGACATTTCCCCGGATACGGATTATTTCCTGTTTCCTGACCTCACGGAGCGGCAGCTGGTCAATCTCATGGAGGAGATCTTCTCGGAATACCGCCGTATAGAGGAGAGGGTCCGCCTCGCGCAGGCATCCGCGAGTCCTCTGTTCGAACTGTGCGAGGCGATCGCGGATTATTTTCACGTTGCCGTCTATTTTCATGACGAGCATTTCCTGCTGCGCGCCTATGACCGGCGGCTCGATCTGGATGATCATCCTGCTTTTGTCTACTCACCCCAATACAAAACTTATGTACAGGCGCCGTCTGTTCTGGATGATTTCCGGGTCAATCCGGAATACCGGCGCACCCTGAAAACGCAGGGCGTACAGTTCTGGGTGGATCCGACATCGGATCACTGCTGCATTTACGCAAACCAGTTCTACATGAACCGGTATCTCGGCAGACTGATCATCGAGAAGGAATCTTTTACGCCCGGGCTCGCCCATGCGGCCGAGTATTTCAGCAGTGCGATCCACAGTGCTCTCTCGCAGGAACTGGTCTCCGGCACCGCGACAGATCCGATTTCTTTCCTGCTTCGGAGTTACGCCGAAAAAGAAGTTATCACAAAAGAAGCAGCGGCCAATGCCGCTGCCTCCGCCGGGTGGCCGGAAAATGGCCGCTACGTCGCCTCCACGATCCGTTTCTATAAAAACCAGATCAACGCTTACATGATTTACGGCATCTGCACCAGCATCCAGAACATCCTCCCCGGATGCAGAATGTATCACCGCGGAAACCGGATCTATATGCTCATTAACCTGGAAATCGGGAATCTCACTCCCGCCGATATCCGCATGAAGCTGGCGGAACAGATCCGGGAATCTCTCCTCAAAGCCTCTCTGTCCGATACCTTCCATGAGCTCAGTGATTTTCCGATGTACATGCAGCAGGCGGTCGTATGTCTGGATTATATAGTGGAGAACCAAAAGACAGAATGGTTCTGTGAATACAGACAGGTCGCCGCCTCCGTCTGGCTGCGAAAGGGCTCGGGCATTCTTCCCGAAGACGTCCTGATCGCCCCCGGACTCCGGGAGCTGCAGCACTTTGACAGTGAAAACGGCTCCGCCCTCTATGAGACCCTGAAAGCCTACATCGTCAATGAGCGGAGCCCCGTCGCCACCAGCAAAGCGCTTCACATCCACCGCAGCACCCTCCCCCACCGCCTGGAAAAGATTCAGGAACTGACCGGTTACAACCTGAACAGCGCCAGGACACGCCTGCACCTGCTCATGTCCTTCTTATATCTGAATGAGAAGAGGCAGTGAGGCAATGGAGCCCTTTCGCCCCGCGTGAGCCGGCGGGGACGGTTCTCTCTGGCTCCGTTCGTATAACTGCCGGATTTTACAAACTCTCTGCAATTACAAATACAGTAGCAAACTGTCCCTCCGTTGTTACGGAAATGTGGATCCGTCCGACCCCTGCCGCGGCATAGACCTCCCGGAGCGCCCCGTCCATTACCACATAGGGACTGCCGTCTTCACGGTGCAGCGTCTCAACGAGCCGCAGGTCAAATGTCTTCTCCGGAAGCAGATGCGCGACCGCCTTAAAAACCGCCTCTTTCGCGGCAAACCGGGCGGCGTAGTACTCCGCGCGCGCCCTGCCTTGCGGTGCCGCCGCTCTCTCCGCTTCGCTGAAAACGCGGCGGAAAAACGGGGGTTCTTCCGGAGCAGGCAGGGAGGAGCCCGACGGGGACGGTTCGCCAAGTCTCCGCAACTGCGGTTTCTCCCCCAACATCTTCCGTATTCTTTCTATATCTACTGTATCCACTCCGATTCCGAGGATCATATATCATTCTCCTGATCTTGCTTCGTCATTTGCCTGCGCGCGCACGCGGCTGCATACGCATCTCCCGAACATTCCCGCATAAATATATTTATGACGATTTCATTTCCTGCATTTATCTAATTGTAACACAGTTATGATATAATCGACATGATATCAAGAATCCTCACCAACGGAGGTACCATCATGCCGCTTCGAAGCAAAGAGATCCTGAATTCCGAAGACAGCGCCCCGCCGCGCTCCCTGTTTAAGGGAATGGGCTACACCGACACCGAACTGGCTGAAGGGCGTCCGCTCATCGGCATCGCCAATACCTGGAACACCCTTGTCCCCGGACATTATAATTTCGACCGCATTGCCCAATATGTAAAAAACGGCATCTACGCCGGCGGCGGAACCGCCGCGGAATTCGGCACGATCGCTGCCTGTGACGGCGTCGCGCAGGGTTCCGGCATGCACTATATCCTGCCGTCCCGCGAGATCATCGCCAATTCCATCGAGATCATGGCCGGCGCCCACCACCTGGACGGCCTCGTTCTGCTCGCCTCCTGCGACAAGATCGTGCCCGGCGTCATCATGGCGGCGGCAAGACTGGATATTCCCTGCATCGTCGTGGTCGGCGGACCGATGCTCGGCGGCATCGAATTTGACGGCCGCAAGAGCGATCTGACCTCCGTCACGGAAGCCATCGGCATGGTCTCCTCCGGGAAAATTACCCCCGCCCAGTACCACGCTCTGGAAAATACCGCCTGCCCGGGCTGCGGCTCCTGCTCCTTCCTCGGCACGGCAAATACCATGTGCTGCATCGCGGAAGCCCTGGGGCTCACCCTCCCCGGCGACGCGCTGATTCCGTCCGTATACGCGGAAAAACTGCGCTACGCCTTCGACGCCGGCATGGCCATCGTGGATCTGTGCAAAAAAGATGTCGGCGCCAGAAAATTCATCACCGAGACCTCCATCCGCAACGCCATTAAAGTGACGATGGCGATCTGCGGCTCCACCAATGCCGTCCTGCACCTCTCCGCCATCGCGGTGGAGGCGGGACTTGACATGAATGTCGTGGAAGAATTTGAGGAGCTCTCGAAAATCACCCCGCAGCTGGTCAAAGTCAATCCCGCCGGCGCTCCGGACATGGAGGCATTTTACAGGGCCGGCGGCGTGCCGCGCGTGATGAAGCATTTGGGAGACCTGCTCGATCAGGACGCCCCTACCGTCACGGGGAAGACAATTGCGGAAAATGTCCGCGACTACATTTTCCAGTATCCGGAAGATCCGGAGATCATCCGGACGCGGGAGAATCCATTTTCCGAGACCGGCGGCGTAGCGGTCCTGCACGGCAATCTCTGCCCGCGCACCGCGGTCACAAAACCCGGCGCCATCGCGCCGTCCATGCACCGCTTCACAGGAAAAGCCGTCTGCTTTAACTCGGAAGAAGAGGCCGAAGAAGCGATCCTCGGCGGTAAAGTCGCCGATGGCAGCGTCGTCGTCATCCGCTACGAAGGACCGAAGGGCGGCCCCGGCATGCGTGAGATGTACAAAGCTATGAAATACATGTACGGCACCGGTCTGTCGAAAACCTGTGCGCTCATCACCGACGGGCGCTTCTCCGGCACTAACAACGGCTGTTTCGTCGGCCATATTTCGCCGGAAGCCGCAGAGGGCGGTCCGCTCGCCATCGTCGAGGACGGGGATGAGATCTTCATCGACGTCATCGAAGGCCGTCTCGAACTGCACGTGCCGGAGGAAGAGATCGCCGCGCGTCTCCAAAACTGGAAACTGCCGGAAAAAGATATCCCGAACGGCTATCTGCGGCTTTACGCGAAGGTCGCGTCTTCGGCAGATAAGGGAGCTGTCATTCTGCCGTAAGAGAAAAGCAATGGTCCTGCGCTGAGACAGAGGACGTAATCCCGTCGCATAACGCAAAGGAGTATCCATAAATAAGCTCATCGCATTTATCAGTATGCGATGAGCTTTCGTTATTCCTTTCCCAAAAAGAATGCTATAATAGACCCGCACAATAACCATCCAAGGAGAACACAGCATGCCCATCTATCACCCCGAAGCACTTGCCGCCCTCCGGTCGGCGATGCAGGAAAATAAAATCGATTACTATCTCATGACCTCTTCGGACTGCCACGCTTCCGAATATGTCAGCGATTATTTCAAAGTCACGGAGTTCATCTCCGGCTGCACAAGCGACAATGTCATCCTCATCGTCGGAGAGCAGGACGCGCATCTGTGGACCGACGGCCGCTACTTCATTTCCGCGGCGGCGGAACTTGCCGGCACCGGCATCACTCTTATGAAAGAAGGCGAGAAAGGGGTGCCGACTGTTGAAACATGGCTCAAAGTGCGTTTATCCTGCCAAAAATCCAGTCGTGCGGCAGGCATTGCAGACGGCAGCGATGCTGATTCCGCCGCACACCCCGCAGCTTGCCCGGAAGCCATAACTCTCGGCTTCGACGGCCGCCAGGTGTCCGCGAAACTCGGCGCTTCCTACCGGAAACTTGCCGCGGAATGCGGCGCAAATGTCAACGGCGAAGCCGCCCTCATCGACGCGATCTGGACGGACCGTCCCGCGCTTCCCTCCCACCCCGTCCGGGTGCTGCCGGAGGAGATCTGCGGGAAGACATTTCCCGAAAAACTCGCCGACCTCCGCGCCGCCCTTCAGAAGGAAAATGCAGACGCCATCGTCCTCTCCAAACTGGACGACATCATGTGGCTCACAAATATTCGCGGCGGCGACGTCGACTACAACCCCGTTGCGCTGTCCTACGCGCTGATCACCGCGGAAGAATTCGTGCTTTTCATTCAGGAAAATGAGCTCACGGACGAATTCCGCGCCTATGCATCCAGATACGAAATCCGCCTGCAGCCGTATGAAAATGTATATACATTCCTGAAAAACTATGATTTCACTGCTGCCATGGCAAATAGTACGGCTCCCGCAAGCGCAGCGGCCTCTGCAGTTGTCCTCTGCGACTCCTCCGCCTCCACCGACGCGATGGTGCACCTCCTGTCCGAAAAGGCAAAACTGCTCGACAGAGCCAATCCGACCGAGATTGCAAAAGCGTGCAAAAATGAAGTCGAGATGGAAAATATCCGCAAATTCTATCTGCTCGACTCCGCCGCGCTCTGCAAATTCATCTATTTCGTCAAAAAGGAGATGGGGCTTGCCGGGAATCCGGACGGACGCTGTGCAGCAGCCGGCGCCGCAGACCATGAGGCGGCCGGCGCTACGGACCATGAAGCGGCCAGTGCTGCAAGCCTCGAAGCGGCCGGCGCCGCAAACCCCGAGGCAACCGCTGAGGTCAACTCCGCAGCGGCCGCTGAAGTTTCTTCCGCAGCCCTCACCGAGATCAGCGCCGCCCGCAAGCTCGACGCCCTCCGCGCGGAGATTCCGGGATTCCTGGATCTCTCCTTCCCGACGATCCCGGCCTACGGCGCAAATGCCGCCATGGCCCATTACTCCCCGGAAGGGGAAGGCGCGGAAGTAGAGCCGCACGGCTTCCTGCTGGTCGACTCCGGCGGTCAGTACCTCGGCGCGACGACCGATGTCACAAGAACCATTGTTGTCGGTGATCTTACCGAGCAGATGAAGAGAGATTTCTCTCTCGTCGCGGCATCGCATTTCCGTCTCATGAATGCCATTTTCAAAAAAGGCACGACCGGCTACCAGCTCGACATGCTCGCCCGCGAGCCGCTTTACGCCCACGGGCTTGATTACGGGCACGGCACCGGCCACGGGATCGGCTACATTTTAAATGTCCACGAAGGTCCGCAGAGAATCGGCTCCGTGAGGCCGGGCACAACGCCCGCCCCAATGGAAGAAGGCATGCTGACATCGGATGAACCCGGCATTTACCGCGAAAATGAGTACGGCATCCGCACCGAAAGCATCACCCTCACCGTTCCGCATTCGGAGACCGAATTCGGCACCTTCCTGCAGTTTGAGTGCCTGACGTGGGTCCCGGTCGACCGCGACGCCATCGATGTCCGCTGGCTCAGTGCCGAAGACCGCCGGCTCCTCAACGAATATCACGCCGAAGTATATAAAAAAATCGCCCCTCTTCTTAATGAAGAAGAAAGGGCGTGGCTGTTTGAGGCGACACGGGAAATCTAAGTGGGACCAACGGGGGCGGTTCTCTTTGGACCATCCAGTTCCGTAATCTCAAAAATAGGACGAAGAGATTCTTTTTTGTTCTCTTCGTCCTATTTTTCCGCCGCTGCCATCTTGCTTTCTCAGTCGAAGCGAGTCCTTTCCGGCCTCTTCGTCCTATTTCTCAGCCGCTGCCAACTCGCTTTCTCAGTCGAAGCGAGTCCTTTCCGGCCTCTTCGTCCTATTTCTCAGCCGCTGACATCTTGCTTTCTCAGTCGAAGCGAGTCCTTTCCGGCCTCTTCGTCCTATTTCTCAGCCGCTGACATCTTGCTTT
>SVDL01000057.1:0-4937 GCA_015057835.1 Lachnospiraceae bacterium | reverse complement strand
GACATCTTGCTTTCTCAGTCGAAGCGAGTCCTTTCCGGCCTCTTCGTCCTATTTCTCAGCCGCTGACATCTTGCTTTCTCAGTCGAAGTGACTTCTTTCCGGCCTCTTCGTCCTATTTCTCAGCCACATACCGTCTTGTTTTCACGTACAAAGTCAGAAAAAAACTGCCCCTGCAACCAAAGAAGTCCCTATTACCTCCGCATCACTTCCCCAAGCGGAATCTCACTCACTTCATACACATGGGCGTCCATCGTTCCTTCGACCAGGAACTGATTGCGCTCTTTCTGGAATGCTTTGCACTCGTCGGAATCACAGTAATCCCGCATTGCTTCCAGAGTTTCCCACTTCTCGATGGAATACATTGCCGTCGGTTCATAGGGAGAGGGTGTCGGGCAGTATTCGATATTACCCGGCAGATTTCGCGCATAGGCGCGGATTCCCGCGGAAAGCTCCAGCACTCTTTCGCGGCTTCCTTCCGTCACATAATATTTTACAGTTGATACGATCATATTATTTTCCCTTTATCCGGTTGTCTTTCCCGATACTCTCTCAGTCAATAATTCTTTGCGCTGTCAATTGCACTGACATATCCGACAGAGTCCTCGACATCCGATACTACCAGGCGGTTTTCTTTGTTAAGTCATTTTTCCAGGGCAGTTCTGTTCCGAAATCCGCCCTCACTCCACAATTTCATGTCCGCAGTAAACCTTGATGCAGTTCCTTGCGAGGATCATATCCAGCGCCTTTTTGGCTTCTTCCGGGTTGAATGCGAGGCCGATCGGGATGTGCTCCTCGACATTTCTCCTGCACATAATGACGTCAAATGCCATGCAGACTTCCCCGTCCGGCGTATCCACAAAGAACACCTGCGATCCCACCGTGTGCGCTCCGACCGGAACCATTTCGATGCCCGGGAAAGAGGTATTGTCGTACCCGTCGATCAGCACGAGCCGGCTTTCCAGGTCCTTCAGCTCCTGCTCGAATTCCGGACCGTAATTCGGGTGCGTCATCGCGTATTCCCAGTCCGATTTCTGAATATAAACTTTCGCGTTCGGAAATGCCCAGCCGCCGCCCGCGTGATCCCAGTGATGGTGGGAAAGAAGGACCGTCTTGACGTCATTTGGCTCGATCCCGTATCCGCGGACCAGCTCGTCGAGCGGCTTCTCCCGGACCACGTCCACCGGGTACGGCGTCGCTGCCATGATCTTCGTGCTGACTTCCGGATCCCCGAAGCTCAGATCGCAGATAATGACCTCTCCGTTTTCATCAGTCAGCGCAAAAATAAGGCTCGGCAGCGTATACATTTTCTCCGGAATGCCCCCGTCAAACATGACCGCCTCCGTGACCGGGCCGTAATCTCCTGCGTGGATCGTTTTGACTGTGTACTTCATTTTGTTTTCCTCCCTGATAAGTCAAACCGGTGTTTTCATTTTCGTATTTATGGGGTAAATTCTGCCTTTACATTCATTTTCATTTATCCGGAAAATGCACCCGCGCCGCTCAGTACTCATTTACCGAAACGGGGAAAATATCTCCGTGCGCCGTCCAGCCCGCCGTCTCCCCGATCGGGAACCGGTCGTACGGCGTAACGGGCCGCGGGACCTTATAGTCAAAGATGGGCTTGGCCGCCGCCATAATGGCCGGAATATCGAGGTGCTCCGGACAGTGTTCAAGACATGTGGTGCAGTTTTCGCACAGCGACATGATGCCGTGATCCCGGACCAGCGTGCCGTAAAACAGGCCTTTGTGGAGGGACGGCATGATGCCGAACTCCTTCTGGTCATTGTAGAGCTCAATATACTTGGAAATCGCAAGGTTATGGGGGCAGTGCGGCAGACATTTGTCACAGCCGGTGCAGAGATATGTTCTTTTATCCCGAAGAATCTCCATGACCTGCTTCATGGTCTTCCGATCCTCGTCGCCGTAGGTGTCCATTGTGCGCAGCGCTTCGATATTGCTCTGAATCTGATCAAGATTGCTGTGATCCACGAGGACTTTGAATGTCGCCGGCAGATCCGCCGCCCAGCGGACAGCCCAGGACGCGGGGCGCATGCCCGGGTGCGCATTTTCGAAAACTGCTTTCGCCTCTTCCGGCAGTCCGTCCTGCAGCACTCCCTGCATGACAGGATACATCGTGATCATTTCGCAGCCGTGATTCACAATAATATCGTAGCAGCGCTTCAGTTCGAACAGCGGGCTCTCCCACTCCGCATAATTGAAAATGAGATGGACGGCCTCGATCTCCGGGTGCCGGTCGAGGACCCATTCGAGAGTATCGGCACCGTCATGGAACTGCATGCCGATCCTTCTGATCCTGCCGTCGCGCAGCAGGCTCTGCATATAATCCCATCCGCCGATCCGGTCCAGCTGCTCGCAGCGCTCCGGGTTCAGCGCGTGGTACATATACATGTCAAAGTATTCCACGCCGCACGCTTCCAGCTGGCTTTGGAAAAATTCCTCCGGGGTGCATTTGTCCTCGATCAGCCATCCGGTAAATTTCCCGGTGATCTCAAATGCCTCCCGGGGATACCGCTCCGCGACCGCTCTGCGAAATGCCTCCTCCGCGTGCTGACTGTGGTAAGGCCGCGCGACATCAAAGTAGCGGCCGCCGTGAGCCAGGTAATAATCCACCATTTTGAACAGCTCTTCATAATCGATACTGCTGTCGTCAGCCGGATCCGTCAGCGGCAGGCGCTGGGTGCCGAATCCGAGTTTCATATTGTCTTTCAGGTCTTTTCCATCTGTGCAGCCGGCTTGCATTGTTTTCTCCGTTATGTATAATGTCATTAAAGAAATTAGGAAAATATTTAATGAATTGCTTTTATCAAATCATATTCATTAAATTTAATTTACCGAAATTCTACCATTTAATTAACCGTGCGTCAATTATGAAACATCGATAATGTTCGCATTTGTTTTTTGGTGCAAGTGATCAGAAATGCTTCCCGAAGCTGCGGCATTTTCAAATCTCATTAAATTCTGCAGGAGTAAAAATATGACCAAACGGCAGGAACAATATGAAAAGACAAGACAAAAGATCTGGGAAACCGGAAAAGCACTGATCGCGAAAAAAGGCTACGATCAGGTCAGCATTGCGGATATTACCTCCGCCGCCGGTGTGTCTCCGGGCAATTTCTATCACTATTTCAAATCCAAAGACGCCTTTTTCGCGGCTCTTGAAAAACAACCCTACGACGACCTCGCATCCGAATTGAACGCTCTGCCCGACGGCACCATCGCTGACAGACTTACTTATTATATTCAGAAGCGATTCCGTTTTCTCGGGGAAAACGGCCCCAATTTCACCCGCCAGTGGATCCGCCACGCCTCGGAGCCGCGGTACCGGGAGCTGTACAAGGAAGAAACAAAGATCGACTCCGATATTCACATGATCGACGGGCTCCTTACAGACGCCGTCGCAAAAGGAGAGCTCTCCCCGGAAACGCCGGTACACGATCTCTCCCGCATGATCGTCCACACACTCTTCGGCACCACCTTTTACTACTGTGTCCGCGACGGCCATGTCGACCTCGAAGAGTGGGGCCGCTCTCTCGCTGCTCTGCTCGAAACCACCATTTTCCGCTCGTAGCGGGGACATGGGGGAGCCAACAGGAACGGTTCTCTTTGGCCGCGGCAGCGGAGCCAGCGGGGAGCCAACGGGAACGGTTCTCTCTGGCCTCGACAACGGAGCCAACAAGGACGGCTCTCTCTGGCCCCGACAGCTGCCCCAACGGAGCCGGTGCCCTCTGGCCCCTCAGAAATCCAACAATAATCCTTACACCAAGAACAATACTATGGATACAAATCTTGCAAAACGGATCCTCGACCTCTACCAGGCGAGCGACCGCAACAACACATTTTATTTCACGGATTTCCTGCCGCCGGCGGACGCTGCCGAGGCGGAAGCTGTCATCCGCGCCGAAACCGGCATTCCCATGGATGTGATCCGGCACATGGTCACGGCATGGGGCGGCGCAGAAGGAGCAGAACGGGTCATGCTGCGCTTCGGAAATGCGGACCTGTTCGACTACGAAGTGGACTTCCCGATCGTGACCATAAAAGCGGAGCCTCTGAACGCGAAATTTGCCGATGAGCTGACGCACCGGGATTTTCTCGGGGCACTCATGAATCTTGGAATTGAGAGAGACGTGATCGGCGATATTATCGTGCGCGGCGGGACAAAAGGACCAAAGAGAACCGCCTCCACCAACCCCACGACGAAGGAGCCAGAAGGAACCGTCTCCGTGGAATCCGCTGCGAAGGAGCCAAAGAGAACCGTTCCCGTTGGCCCCCGTGCCTATATTCTCGCGAAAGACGCGATTGCGCCATACATCGCCGAAAACCTGACGCGAGTGAAACACACCTCCGTGATGTGCACCATCCTCACGGAAGCTCCGGTAGACATTGCCCCGCAATTCGAATCCCTCCGGCTGAACGTCGCTTCGGAACGGATTGACAGTCTCGTCGCGCGGATCTGCAATATTTCCCGCGCGAAGGCGCAGCAGATGTTTTCCCAGCACCTGATCTCACTGGACGGAAGAATTCTTGAAAATGAAAGCGCCCTCCTGAAGGAAGGCGCCGTCATCTCCATACGTGGGTATGGCAAATATATTTTCCGCGGCACGGAGCATGAAACCAAGAAAGGTAGGCTCATGGTGCTCGTCGACAGATACGTGTAATTTGATTTTTCGCAGTTCTGCAATTCGCCAAACTCTTTTTGGAAATATATCGTAATTAAATATAATTTGACAACTACACTCCAAACAAAAAGTCTGCGAAAGTCTAAAAATCCCTCATAAAACAGCCTGATACCGGCTTTTTTGAAGTACAAATCCACCTTTCAAATATGTCTTGGAAATAAATGATCTGAACCCCCAAAAGGTAACACTTTTCTTCCACTGATCCCCTCTGAGGGTAACAGAGGAGGGAAAGATGGC
>SVDL01000056.1 GCA_015057835.1 Lachnospiraceae bacterium | reverse complement strand
CCAGCGAGTACGGGCCGGTCGAACGGGCGTGGATCTTGTCGTCGACCAGGTGGTGAAGCTTCAGGTAGTGCATGTGTCCGATCGTGACCGGCGCATCGAAGAATTCGCCCGTGCGGCCGTCGCGGAGCTGGACCTTTCCGTCTCTTGCGAGCGGAACGCCCTTCCACAGCGCTCTGTGCTCCAGATGATCGCCGAGGAAGCGCATGACGTCTTCCCGGAGCTCATCTTTGTATTTTTCGCGGAATTCCGGCCACTCGGTGTTGACGTAGTCATTTGCGAGTTCCAGAGTATCCTGAATATCTTTTTCATTTGCGCCGTCAAAGACCGGTGTCGAGATATTGAATCCGAGCGCTTTAGCAGCCAGGGACAGATGGATCTCGAGGACCTGTCCGATATTCATACGGGACGGAACGCCGAGGGGGTTAAGGACGATGTCGAGCGGTCTTCCGTTCGGAAGGAACGGCATATCCTCTACCGGCAGAACACGGGAAACAACACCCTTGTTGCCGTGGCGGCCGGCCATCTTATCGCCGACGGAGATCTTTCTCTTCTGCGCGATGTAAATGCGGACGGACTGATTGACGCCCGGAGGCAGCTCGTCGCCGTTCTCTCTCGTAAATACCTTCGCGTCGACAACAATGCCGTATTCGCCGTGCGGTACTTTCAGGGACGTGTCACGGACTTCTCTCGCCTTCTCACCGAAGATCGCGCGGAGCAGTCTCTCTTCCGCCGTAAGCTCTGTCTCACCCTTCGGAGTGACTTTTCCGACCAGGATATCGCCGGCACGGACTTCCGCGCCGATGCGGATGATTCCGCGCTCGTCAAGATCTTTCAGCGCATCATCGCCGACACCCGGTACGTCGCGGGTGATCTCTTCCGGTCCGAGCTTGGTATCTCTCGATTCGGACTCGTATTCCTCAATATGGACGGATGTATATACGTCGTCGCGGACAAGTCTCTCGGAGATCAGGACCGCGTCCTCGTAGTTGTAGCCTTCCCAGGTCATGAACCCGATCAGCGGGTTCTTGCCGAGCGCCAGTTCGCCGTCGGATGTGGACGGGCCGTCCGCGATGACTTCGCCCGCTTCCACGTGGTCGCCCTTGAGGACGATCGGGGACTGGTTGTAGCAGTTGCTCTGGTTGGAGCGCAGGAACTTCGTCAGATGATAGATATCCTCTGTTCCGTCGTCATTTTTGATCACGATCTCGGTCGCCGTCGAGCGGGTGACCAGACCGGATTTCTTCGCGACGACGCAGACGCCGGAGTCGACGGCCGCTTTTTCTTCGATACCCGTGCCGATGACCGGTGCTTCCGTCGTAAGAAGCGGCACCGCCTGACGCTGCATGTTGGATCCCATCAGGGCGCGGTTCGCGTCGTCGTTCTGCAGGAACGGGATCAGTGCGGTCGCGACGGAGAAGACCATCTTCGGAGAGACGTCCATATAGTCGATGAGATTCTTCTCATAGGCCTGCGTCTGGTCCTTATAACGTCCGGAAACGTTGCGGTGTACGAAATAGCCGTTCTCATCGAGCGGTTCATTCGCCTGCGCGATGTGATAATTATCTTCTTCATCCGCTGTCATATAGACGACTTCGTCCGTGACGCGCGGGTTCTTCGGGTCTTCCTTGTCGACGCGGCGGTACGGGACCTCAATGAAGCCGTACTGGTTGATGCGGGCATAGGAAGCCAGAGAGTTGATCAGACCGATGTTCGGACCTTCAGGAGTCTCGATCGGGCACATACGTCCGTAATGGGAGTAGTGAACGTCTCGGACTTCGAATCCGGCGCGGTCTCTGGACAGACCGCCGGGACCCAGCGCGGAGAGACGTCTCTTGTGGGTCAGCTCGCCGAGCGGGTTGTTCTGGTCCATGAACTGGGACAGCTGCGAGGATCCGAAGAATTCCTTGACGGCGGCTGTGACCGGTTTGATGTTGACAAGAGTCTGCGGCGTGACCGTTTCCGCATCCTGCGTCGTCATGCGCTCGCGCACGACACGTTCCAGTCTCGAAAGACCGATGCGGTACTGGTTCTGCAGCAGTTCGCCCACGGCACGGATGCGGCGGTTTCCGAGGTGATCGATATCATCCTTGTTGCCGAGGCCGTACTCGAGGTGCATGTTGTAATTGATCGACGCGAAAATGTCTTCTTTTGTGATGTGCTTCGGAATCAGCTCCGTCACGGCGCCGCGGATCGCTTCGAGCCTGTCTTCATAAGACTCGTTCTCTTCCAGGATCTTCTTCAGTGCCGGATAATAGACCAGTTCCGTAATGCCGACGGATTTCGGATCGACATCGACCCATTCCTTAAGGTCGACCATCATGGAGGACAGCACCTTGACAGGGCGGTCCAGTCCGTCCACGCTGATGAAGACCGATTCGATGGCTTTGTTCTGGATCGTATCCGCCATCTCACGGGTCAGCGTTGTGCCGGCTTCCGCAAGGATCTCGCCGGTCGACAAATCCACAACATCTTCCGCGAGGACTTTGCCCGCGATGCGGTTGCGGAGAAGAAGCTTCTTATTAAATTTATAGCGTCCAACTTTGGCAAGGTCATAGCGGCGGGAATCGAAGAACATGCCGTAAATCAGGTTTTCCGCGCTGTCCACCGCAAGCGGCTCTCCCGGACGGATCTTCTTGTAGAGTTCAAGAAGGCCTTCTTCCCTGTTTGTGGCAATGTCTTTTGCGAGAGACGCAGTGATCTTCGGCTCTTCCCCGAACAGATCCAGGATCTCCTGGTTCGAGCTTACGCCGAGAGCGCGGATCAGCACCGTGATCGGCACTTTTCTCGTGCGGTCAACGCGCACCGAGAACACATCGTTTGAGTCCGTCTCGTACTCAAGCCACGCGCCGCGGTTCGGGATAACGGTGCAGGAATATAATTCCTTACCGACTTTGTCATGGGCAATATCATAATAGATACCGGGGGAACGGACCAGCTGGCTGACGACAACGCGCTCCGCGCCGTTGATAATGAACGTGCCGGTCTCGGTCATAAGAGGGAGATCTCCCATAAAGATCTCGTGCTCTTTGATTTCGCCGTTTTCTTTATTGAGAAGTCTTACAAGTACACGAAGAGGCGCGGCGTAGTTTGCGTCCCGCTCTTTACATTCCTCAATGGAGTACTTTACTTCGTCCTTATACAGCTTGAAATCTACAAATTCCAGACTCAGTTTATCGCTGTAATCATCGATCGGAGAAATATCATCAAATACTTCCCTAAGCCCGTCTGTAATAAACCAGTTGTAAGAATCCTTCTGAACCTCGATCAGGTTCGGGATCTCCAGAACTTCCTTCTGCCGCTGGTAACTCATTCGGATCGACTTTCCGGCTTTGATCGGACGAATCCTGTTTTTTTCCATTAAGCGTTCACCCCTGTTTTGAAATTTTCGACAAGAAACTTAGACAGCATAAGCAAGGCGCTTATGCCGCCATCATAGTGACATATAAGATAGCACCAGAAAAATCAACTGTCAAATAGTTTTTTCAGAAAAAAAATCAGGGAATGAACATCTAGTTCATTCCCTGATTCAAGACACAATATCTTGTTTTCAGCCCAAAAACAATTATTTAAGAGTGACTTTCGCGCCGGCTTCTTCGAGTTTGGTCTTGAGTTCTTCAGCTTCTTCCTTGCTGACCTGCTCTTTGATCTTGCTCGGAGCAGCGTCAACGAGGTCTTTCGCTTCCTTAAGGCCAAGGCCGGTAGCTTCACGGACGACCTTGATGACTTTAACCTTGGCTGCGCCGATCTCTGTCAGCTCGACGTCGAACTCGGTCTTCTCTTCCACTTCTTCAGCTGCCGCTGCCGGGCCTGCCGCCACGACGACGCCTGCTGCTGCGGAAACGCCGAATTCTTCTTCACATGCCTTAACAAGGTCATTCAGTTCCATAACAGACAGCTCTTTGATTGCTGCGATGAATTCTTCAGTAGTTAATTTAGCCATTTCTTATTCCTCCATAGAATAAACAGGATCAATTCAATTGAAATAGTCTTTTTTCGGTTTCATTTTCCGGACCGCATCTTGAGCGGATCCGCTTCATGCGTATTACGCTTCTGCCGGTGCTGCTTCTTCTGCCGGGGCCGCTTCGCCGTCTTTTTCCGCGATCTGCTTGATCACGCGGGCGAAGTTCGTTACCGGAGACTGCATGCTGCCGAAGAGTCTTGCGAGAAGTTCGTCTCTTGTCGGGATCTTCGCGACCTCGTCAAGATCAGCGCCTTCGCAGTACTTTCCGTCAACAATACCCGCGATCATGCTCATGCACTTATACTGCTTCACATATTTCGCGAGAATTCTTGCCGCGACGGTCGGGTCTTCCTTGTGGACTGCAAGAGCGTTCGGACCTTCAAGTTTTTCCGTGAGCTTTTCGAACTCGGTTCCCTTGAACGCAAGATTCATCATTGTGTTCTTGTAAACCTTGTACGCAACGCCCGCTTCACGAAGTTCCTTTCGCATTGCGGTGTCCTGTTCAACCGTCACGCCGAGATACTTCACCAGAAGAACCGACTGCGCATCTTTGATCTGCTCGCCGATCTCCTGAACAACCGGCTGCTTCAGTTCAACTTTTGCCATTTGATCGTTTCCTCCTTCTTAAAATGTGAGGTCACAATAGAACGCCCCCGTACCTATGGCACGAGGGCAGGAAATTTCATATCATTATGAATTCTCCTCGGCAGGCGTTTTCACTTACACCTTGCGGTACCTGCTGTCTTCGGACCATTTATATGGAAAAGTTCTTTCGAACAAATCCTTCGGTATAGTAGCATATGCGGGATTTCGCTGTCAAGCGGTTTTCTCTGCTTTCCGGCGGTACCCGCGCACTGCTTAATGCTTACGATAATTTCGACGGATTGACTCTGACGCCCGGGCCCATCGTCGAGGAGAGGGTAACGCTCTTCAGGAACTGACCCTTGACTGCTGCCGGTCTTGCCTTAATGAGAGCGCCGGCGATCGCCTGGAAGTTCTCCATAAGAGCCTGCTCCGTGAAGGAAGCTTTTCCGATCGGGACGTGGATGATGTTGCTCTTGTCCAGACGGTACTCGATCTTACCTGCTTTGATTTCCTTGACTGCCGTAGCGACATCCATGGTAACCGTGCCGGCCTTCGGGTTCGGCATAAGGCCTTTCGGGCCGAGTGTACGGCCGAGACGTCCGACGATACCCATCATATCCGGGGTAGCAACAACAACGTCAAATTCGAACCAGTTTTCTTTCTGGATCTTCGGAACGAGTTCCTCAGCGCCTACATAGTCAGCGCCTGCCGCTGCCGCTTCGTCTGCCTTCGCGCCTTTTGCGAAAACGAGGACGCGGACGGTCTTGCCGGTTCCGTTCGGAAGAGAGACAGCGCCGCGGATCTGCTGCTCAGCGTGACGGCCGTCGCAGTTTGTACGGAAGTGAGCTTCTACGGTCTCGTCAAATTTTGCTTTCGCAGTCTTTTTGACCAGAGCGATCGCTGCATCCGGATCATACAGTTCAGCGCGATTGATCTCTTTCGCGGACTCTAAATATTTCTTTCCATGTTTCATGGTTTATTCCTCCTTGTGGTCCTATCAAGCCCGACTCGCCTTCCGCTATCGGACTCTTCCACTATCTGTTTATTCGTCAGCTACCGTTACACCCATACTTCTCGCAGTACCGGCGATAATGCTCATCGCCGCTTCGATGGAACCTGCATTGAGGTCCGGCATCTTCTTCTCCGCGATCTCGCGAAGCTGCGCCTGCGTCAGCTTACCGACTTTAGTCTTGTTCGGCACGCCGGAACCGGACTGAAGGCCGAGAGCCTTTTTGATAAGAACTGCTGCCGGCGGGGTCTTGGTAATGAAGGTAAAGCTTCTATCGGCATAGACTGTGATCACGACCGGGATGATCAGATCGCCCTGATCAGCCGTTCTAGCATTGAACTGCTTCGTGAAATCTACGATGTTGACGCCGTGCTGACCGAGAGCCGGTCCTACAGGCGGAGCCGGTGTTGCCTTACCTGCCGGAATCTGTAATTTGATGTAGCCAGTTACTTTCTTTGCCATAGGGCACCTCCTTGTGGTACATTCGGGCTTTCGCCCTTCCACTTTTTCATCGCCGCTTCATGCGGCTGATGCATCGTTATTATTTCTTCTTAATCTCAAGGAATCCGATCTCAACCGGAGTTTCGCGTCCGAACAGCTCCACGTTGATCGTAACAGTCTGTTTCTGCGGGTTCACTGCCGTGATCACGCCGTCCGTGCCTTCCCACGCGCCGGCGACGACAACGATCATATCGCCCGGTTCATATTCGACCATGACCTTCGGCTTCGCTGTCTGCGACGGCTTCGATGCGCCCGCCGTTCCGATACCGAGCGGGATCATTTCCTCATCACTGAGCGGTACGGGTTTCGATCCCGGTCCCACAAATCCGGTCACGCCGCGGGTATTGCGGACGACGTACCAGGTATCGTCGTTCATGATCATGTTGATCAGAACATATCCCGGAAACAGCTTTTTCTGCGTCAGCTTCTGAACGCCGTTCTTGACCTCAAACATTTCCTGCATCGGTACCCGCACTTCCAGGATCTGGTCCTCGAGGTGGCGGTTCTCGATCGCCTTGTCAATGTTTGCCTTGACTTTTTTCTCGTAGCCGGAATAGGTATGTACTACATACCATTTTGCTTCATCCATAAGAACCTCTTCTTTCGCTTAACCGATCAGGAGTCTCAGCAGCTGAAGCGCCGCGGAGTCCACAACGGAAATGATGATTCCGAGGACGATCGAAATAAACGTAACAAGTGCTGTCTGCTTGAGAAGAGTCGGGCGTCCCGGCCATGAGATCTTGCCGAATTCGGCTTTGACACCAGTGAAGAAACTTGTTTTCTTCTTTTTTGCGTCTTTCTCTGCCATAGCGGACCTTCCTTACTTCGTTTCCTTGTGCGGGGTGTGTTTCTTACAGAATCTGCAATACTTGCTGATCTCCATCCTCTCCGGATGTTCTTTCTTGTTCTTGGTCGTATTGTAGTTGCGGTTCTTGCATTCTGTACATTCCAACGTTATCCTTGTACGCACGGTTATTCACCTCCAATGATAATCTTTCCCTGACAGGTCATGTACGGGACCGGTCAGTACGGTCTTTTTCCTTATAAAAATGCAGTAAAAAAAAAGACCACCTAATGTGTCACGAAGTGACTATAGCACAAGGAAATCACGCCGTCAAGCGCAAGTCACGCTGTTTTTAAAAATGATTCAGGAATGCGTCATCCCATGAAAAAACCTCAGCACTTTTCAGTACTGAGGTTTCAGTGGGCCTCCGGGGGCTCGAACCCCGCACACCCTGATTAAGAGTCAGGTGCTCTACCAAATGAGCTAGAAGCCCGTAAATGATGTCCGTCCTGCGAACGAACACCATTATAATCAACTCTATTTCAAAATGCAAGGATATTTTTTCACGTTTTTCGAAAAAGCTCTTTTTGCCGCGGGATCCGCCTGATCCGCGCCTTTTTACGAAAGTTCTTCTTCGATCGCCGCCTCGAAATCCTCCGCGTCCATGCCGCCGACCATCTTCCGGACCAGCTCGCCGTCACGGAAAATGAGGAATGTCGGGATGGAGCTGATGCCGTAGTCGCGGGCCACTCTCGGGGATTCATCGACATCGACTTTATAGACTCTCAGTCTTCCGTCAAATGTCTCCGACATCTCGTCCACGATGGGAGCCATCATCTTGCACGGTCCGCACCAGGTCGCGAAGCAGTCCACGAGGACCGGAACATCGGAACCTTCGATCGCAGCGTTGAACTCATCCGCTGTAAGCATTTCTACCATAATAATAACCTCCGGTACTTTCTATTTCACAGCCGGGTCCTGCCCGGTCTCCTTTAAACGCCCTCATTGTAACAATAAGGTATACGGGAATCAAGCATAATCGTACAGGATCACGAACAATTTACCCGCCGCTGCGTCACAGAGTTCTCTTATCCGTTGAAGACCGCCGTCATGCGGCATATTTTGCTTCCCAGATTGGAGAACTTTCTTTCATATTCCGTCATGATATTCTCTTCGCCGGGCTGCAGCGTGTGATGGAGATCCCGCGTCACTGTCTTCATCGTCCACCGCTCCGCCCCCTGCATCGTCTCCACAGAGAATTCAAACAGGCCGGTATTGTCCGTCTTGAAAATGAGTTCTCCGCCCGGCTTCAGAAATCTTTCATATATAGATAGGAAGTATTCCGACGTGAGTCTTCTCTTCTCGTGCCTTGCTTTCGGCCACGGATCCGAGAAATTCAGATAAAGCTTCTCAACAGATCCCGCCGGGAACAGATCCGGAAGTTTTGCCGCGTCCTCGCACAGGAACTTAAGATTCTCGGGAAATACTCTCCCGTTTTTGCCGGGAGCGCCGTCTTCCCGCAGGGATTCCTGTCCGCTCATAAGAGCATCCTTCTCCTGCAGCGATTCCTGTCCGCTCATGAAAGCATCCTTCTCCTGCAGCGCCTCCTGTTCGCCCTTAAGCGCATCCATCTTCTGCACTGCCCGCATGAGAACGCTCTCATATCGTTCCACACCGATATAGAAGTTTTCCGGGTGCGCCAGCGCCATCGCGATCACAAAGGCTCCTTTTCCCATCCCGATCTCCATATGAAGAGGGCGATTGCCCCCTGAGAGAGCCGAGAGATCCGCTCCGTTCTCCTGTGTCAGATGGATCACATGCGCACTTTCCGCCACGATGCCTTTTGCTTCCGGTATATTTCTGAGCCTCATCTTCCTTTTCCTTCTCAAACTTCTGTATTTTTGTGTAAATCGCCAAATGTATGGTTATTATCATAAACTGTCAGACAATATTATCGCAACCGTTTTTGCCGGATTTATCCACAATCGGACACCCGAAATTGCTGATAAAATCGACTTATACACGATTTTTTCCACATTGTCCACAAAAAAAAGGTGGCTTTTTACGTTAACCGAACCCTTTTTTGTGGATAACTTCGATTCAGCAAATCTTATGAATTTTACTTGTTTTTGAAATTATACTTGACAAAAATCCCACACAATCCTGTGTTCAGAGATTGTGTGGGACGTTTTTTTACCCTGTCTGAGACCTGCGAAGTGTCCTTCCGCCGGTCAGCCGGCACTTTCTTCCTTAAATATATAAGGCTCGCTGTCGGTAAGAACGACCTGGCCGATCACGTCGTCATTCATAACGATCTCGGACGCTTCCCTCCACTGCTCGAGAAGTTCGTCGTGTCTGGCCTGCTTGCGTTCCGTGATAATCGTGCCCTTCTGCTGTTCCGTGGCAGGCTCGTCGAAGGTCTTGTCAAGACGGACGATAAAGAAGCGGGATGCGTCGGCATTTGTCAGAACGCCGTCGTACACTTCACCGTCCTGCAGACCCCTGACCGCGTCGACGATGACCTGGTCGACAGTGTAGGGATTCTCCTCGTTGGTGGAGAAATAGACCTGCGTGCCGCTGAAGGACTCATCGACGCCCTTTGCGATCGCGTCGATATCCGCGGCGGCGATGTCTTCTTCTGCCTTGATCTTGTCCAGAATCTCCTGCAGCGTCGCCTTGGTCTCCTCGTTCTGTTCTTCGATGCTCTCGCCGTTTTCGCCTTCTTTGTCCGCGGCGACCATGCCGACATAAGTCACGGAAGTCTGCTGCGCTTCCTCATCCGTCACCTCGGTGTCGATATCCGCCGCCATCGGATCCAGCATTTCCGCCGCGATCGTGTCCAGCGTCAGGGAATAGACCACATCATCCTTCGTGATCCCGAGCTTTTCGAGCTCCTTCGGATCATTTTTGTCGATGACGGTCTGCGCGACTTCGTCGATCTTCGCGGTCTGCTCGTCCGAAAGGCTCACGCCGTACTCTTCCGCGTGCTGTTTGATGAGCACATCGTCCCGGATCGATTCCGCTCCCCGGGTGACCATATCCTGTCCGACCGTTTTTCCGTCGTCCGATCCGTTATCTGTGTCAAAATATCCGCTGTCGCCGATAAAAGAGCCGTAATAGGTGTAGATCAAGGCAGCTTCATAATGAGACTCAAAGCTCACGGTGCCGAGAGTCACATTTTCACCGTTGACTGTCAGGGCGGTCTGTCTGCCGTCCAGTTTTTTCTGTCCGCATCCGGTCAGCGCAGCCACACCGAGGACCGCGGTCATAAGCAGAGCTGCCGCTCTTTTATAATGAAGATTCATTTGATTCTCCTCCTGATCAAAACTCAAATCAGTATTATAAACTCTTTTATGCACGAGAGCAAGCGAAAACAGAGGTTCCTTTTTCCCGCATGTTTCACGCGTTCCGGGAGCTCTTCTCCCGGTCTCCCGCCAGCGCTTCGGTAAATTTCCGGATGAGATTCACCGAGGCTTTTATATTTTCCCCGGCGTCGCACAGGAAGAAATTGCCGCTGCGGTATTTTTTGAACCGGATCTTTCCCCGGAATTTCGAGAGGACCGTCGGAAGGTGCACCGGATCGAACAGCGGTTCCGGGTGGATCGCCATCGCGATCTCCTTGTCCCTCTTTTTGATCTCCGTGATGGATGCTCTGTGCGCGCACGCCTTCACGAACGCGATGAGCAGCAGGTTCTGCACGGCCTCGGGCATTTTCCCGTAGCGGTCGGTGAGTTCGTCCTCCATATCCGCGAAATCCTTCCGGTTCTCGATCCCGGCGATCTTTTTGTAGGCGTCCAGCTTCTGGAATTCGTCCGGAATGTAATCGGCGGGGATGTACGCATTCAGCGGCAGATCCACGACCGTCTCGAAGTCCTCCTCCGTCTCCGCGAGTCCTTTCTCCGCGGCGACTGCCTGCGACAGCATTTTGCAGTAGAGATCGTAGCCCACCGCATCCATGAATCCGTGCTGTTCCGCCCCGAGGAGATTTCCGGCGCCCCGGATCTCGAGGTCACGCATGGCGATCTTGATGCCGGAGCCCAGCTCCGTAAATTCCCGGATCGCGGCGAGCCGCTTCTCCGCCACTTCTTTCAGCATCCGGCCGCGTCTGTACATGAGAAATGCGTACGCCGTCCGGTTGGACCTGCCGACCCTGCCCCGCAGCTGATAGAGCTGGGAGAGCCCGTAGCGGTCCGCGTCGTGGATGATAATGGTGTTGACATTCGGTATGTCGAGGCCGGTCTCGATGATCGTCGTCGTCACAAGGACGTCGATATCGCGGTTGATGAAATCCACCATGACCCGCTCAAGCTCCTGCTCTTTCATCTGGCCGTCCGCGAAACTGACGGAAGCCTCCGGCACGAGGGCGGCGATACGCCTTGTCATATCCGCGATATCCGCGACCCGGTTGTAGACGTAGTAGACCTGCCCGTCCCTCGCGAGTTCCCGGGAAATGGCCTCCCGCACGATCTCCTGGTTGAACTCGCAGACATACGTCTGGATGGGAACGCGGTCCTGGGGCGGTTCCTCGAGGACGCTCATGTCGCGGATCCCGATCAGGCTCATATGCAGCGTTCTCGGGATCGGGGTTGCGGTCAGCGTCAGGACGTCCACATTTTTCCGCAGCTGTTTGATCTTCTCCTTGTGCGTGACGCCGAATCGCTGCTCCTCGTCGATGACGAGAAGCCCCAGATCCTTAAACCGCACATCTTTCGAGAGAAGGCGGTGAGTCCCGATCACGATATCGACCTGTCCCGCCCTGAGATCCCGGAGCGTCTGCTCCTGCTGGGCCTTTGTGCGGAAACGGCACATAAGATCCACCCTCACCGGGAAATCCTTCATCCGCTGGATAAATGTATTGTAATGCTGCTGCGCGAGGATCGTCGTCGGCACGAGAAACGCGACCTGCTTGTTCTCCTGCACCGCCTTGAATGCCGCCCGGAGCGCGACTTCCGTCTTGCCGTAGCCGACGTCTCCGCAGATCAGCCGGTCCATGATCTTTGTGCTCTCCATGTCCCGCTTGGTGTCCTCGATGGCCGCGATCTGGTCCTCCGTCTCCTCGTACGGGAACATTTCCTCAAATTCCTTCTGCCAGACGGTGTCCTCCCCGTAGACAAATCCCTCCGCGTCCTGCCGGGCGGCATACAGAGCCACCAGCTCCCGGGCGATATCCCGGACGGCTCTCCGCACCTTTGATTTGGTCTGTTTCCATGCCTGTCCGCCGAGTTTGTTGAGTTTCGGTGCCTTCGCGTCGGAGCCGGCATATTTCTGAAGCGTGTCGAGCTGCGTCGCCAGCACGTAGAGATTGCTGCCGTCGTACTCGATCTTCATGTAATCCTTCATTACGTTGTCGACGCGGATCTTCTCGAGCCCTCGGTAAATGCCGAGACCATGGCTCTCATGAACGACATAATCGCCGACCGACAGCTCTGAGAACGTGGCGATCTTCTTCCCGCTGTAGTCCGTGCGGCGCTTTTTCCGGTGGGCTTTCTTCCCGAAAATATCCTGTTCGGAAATGAGCACGAAATGCGAAAGAGGATACTCAAATCCCCGGGCGACGTGCCCCGCGGCGACCAGGACCTCTCCTTTTTGCAGGATCCGGTCCGTACTCTCCTCGCAGAAGGCGGAAAGCCCGGCGTCCCGGAGTTCCTGCGCCATACGGCGCGCGCGGGTCCCGGACGCGGTCATGAGCACCGCCCGGTAACCGTTTTTCCGGTAGCGCTCCAGGTCTTTCACAAGATATTCAAAACTGTTGTTATAGCTGCTCACCGCCTGCGCGGAAATGCTGAATTTCCGTCGGACATCCCAGGTTCCCGCGGCCGCTTCGATCGCACAGAGCGCCACGCAGTCCAGACGGTTCAGGCGGGAAATGATCTCCTCCGCCCCGAAGATATCGGGAATCGAGCCCTCTTCATACGTCCCCTGATTGATCCGGTTCTCGACGCTCTCGCGGAATTCGTCCTCCGTCGCGTGCGCCCCGTCCACAAGACGGTTCGGGTCGTCCAGGAAGAAGATGGTATTTTCCGTGTCAAAATAGGAAAGGATGGTATCTTCCGCGGCGGTGTGATCATTTGCCGGGAAAATGACAGCTTCCGCCGTCTCCCCCACCTTCAGCTGGCTTTCCGGGTCAAAGAGCCGGATCGACTCCACGGTATCGCCGAAGAGTTCCACGCGGAATGGCTGATCCTGCGTCACGGAATAAATATCGAGAATATCCCCGCGCACCGCAAACTGCCCCGGCATCGTGACGAGAGAAGCCCTCTCATAGCCGATGGAGCTCAGGATCTCCGCTGTTTTTGTCAGTTCCAGGTCCTCATCTCTCCGGATCGTCAGAATGGAGTGCCGGAAAAGATCCGCCGGCGTCACCGGATCCATAAGAGACGGCATCGACAGGACCAGCGCCGCCTTCGGGTCCGTGAGCACGGCGCGGATCGCGGCCACTCTCTCGCTGTCCATGAGGCCGCTGCGCACGTCCGCCTGATAGAAAAGCAGGTCTTTGGCGGGATAGAACCACGTATTCTCGTGATAGAAGCAGTAATCTTCGTAAAACGCCTTCGCCTTGAGATCATTTTCCGTAATGATCACGGCCCGGTAATCCTCCCGGGCAAGCGCGTAGGCGAGATTGGCCTTCTGGGATTCGGTACAGCCGGACACCATCATCATGCCCCGGTTTTTCAGGAGATGATCTTTGATATTCTGAAATTCCGCCTGGCTCTCCAGGGGTTCTGTAAATGTTTCAAACATGTTCCGTCTGCCCGTTTTCTTCGGAAGATCCTTTTTCAGCCGCTTCCGTCTTCTCTTTCTTTTCTTTTTTCGTTTTCTTTGTATTGTAGCGGTTCATGGCGATATCCGCGCCGTCCGTCACGACACAGGCCGCCGCCTCCGCCGCCTTTTTCAGAGCCTCCCCGATGACCGCACGTTCTTCCTCCGGAATCTTTCCGAGGACATGGTCCGCGAGATCCCATCCGTCCTTTTTTCCGCCCACGCCGATGCGGATCCGGAGAAATTTCTCAGTCCCGAGATGCTGAATGATGCTCTTCAGTCCGTTATGACCGCCGGCGCTCCCGCTCTTCCGGATGCGGAGACGCCCGGGTTCCAGGTCCACGTCGTCGCTGATCACGATCAGCTCCGTCTCCGGATCGATCTTGTAATAATCGACGACCGCACGGACCGCCTCCCCGCTGAGATTCATATAGGTAAGGGGCTTGACGGCGATCACCTTTTCCGTGCCGATCACGCCTTTTCCGAGCATCGCCCTGAATTTGCTCTGCGGGGCGCCGATCCCGTATTTCGCGATGAGCTCGTCCAGCGCCTCAAAGCCCACATTATGTCTAGTTCTTTGATATTCTCTGCCCGGATTGCCGAGCCCGACGATCAGATACATCCGAATGTTCTCCAAAAAAGCATCACAGAGCGCGGCGCGGGCGCATTTACCGCCCCTGCCGTCAAATGTCAGGTATTCAGGCGTATTCTACCATGCGGCGGCGCCCATTTCAAATCCCATACTTTTTATTGCGAATTTTTATTTCTTTTCCTATAATTAAATGACGAGTACGCCCGCTCAGGGCCGGGAGAATTTCATGGCAAATGTAATCTACAGAGGCCTCTCCGAAGAAGAAGTCGCGAAACGCACCGCGGAAGGCCAGATCAATATAACTAAAAACAACCATCAGAAATCGGTCGGACAGATCATCCGGGCGCACACCATCACCTATTTCAATATCCTGAACCTCTTTTTTGCCGTGATCATCATCGCGACAGGCCAGATCAAAAACGTTCTGTTTGTCGGCGTCGTGATCGCCAATGCCGGCATCGGCATCATTCAGGAGCTGCGCGTCAAACAGCTCATCGACAAGCTGACCGTCGTGACGGCGGCCCGCACAAAGGTCTTCCGCTCGGGAAGGCTCATAGAGATCCCCGTAGATAAAATCGTATTGGGCGACATCTGCCGCGTCGAGCCCGGCGACCAGCTGGTCACGGACGGCGTTGTCATTTCCTCCGACGGTCTGGAAGTCAATGAATCGCTCCTCACCGGCGAGGCGAAGCCTGTCCGCAAGAAAAAAGGAGACCGTCTTCTCTCGGGCAGCTTCATAGCCGCGGGCACGGGAGCCATGAAAGTCGACGCGGTGGGCGGGGACACCTACGCCTCCACTCTGGTCGACAAAGCCCAGACCAAGAAGAGAGCGAAATCGGAAATGCAGGATACCATCAAAAGCATTATCCGTTTCATTTCGATCCTGATCATCCCGCTGGGCCTGCTTCTTCTGCGCAGCCAGTACCTCTCGACCGGCGGCGACTGGCCGACCGCGATCGTCCACACCATCTCCGGCGTCATCGGCATGATCCCGGAGGGACTTGTCCTGCTCACTTCCATCTCCTTCATTCTCGGCGTCGGCCGCCTCGCGAAGAAGCAGGCCCTCGTACAGGAAATGGAGGCGATCGAAGCCCTTGCCAGAGTCGATATTCTCTGCACCGACAAGACGGGCACGATCACGACCGGAGAGCTGGAAGTCGCGGATGTGATCCCGTTTTCCGGCCTTGCCATTGAATCCATAAATAATATCATGTCCGAGATCGGCGGCGCCTTTGACGACGAAAATGCCACCCAGGCGGCGCTTCTCAAGCATTTCGGCAGAACCACCGAGTGGGAGACGGCGGACAAGATCCCCTTCTCCTCCTCCCGCAAATACAGGGCCGTCAGCTTCAGCGACCACGGGGATTTTGTTCTCGGCGCGCCGGAATTTCTCATCCGGAACAATGAAAAACTGCTCTCTCTCCTCGAGGGATACTCAAGAGAAGGCTACCGCGTCCTGCTTCTCGGACGCTCTTCCGGCATTTCTTCCGAAAATGAGAGGATCGGGCAGATCCGGCCGATCGCGGTCGTGATCATTTCCGACATCATTAAGACGGACGCAGCGGATATTTTCCGCTAT
>SVDL01000055.1 GCA_015057835.1 Lachnospiraceae bacterium | reverse complement strand
CCGCTCCGGAGTCCCGCCGCGATCTCGGAAATATCGATATCCGGCGGCTTCACGCCGTTCATCTCGAGGACCCGGTCTCCGGCCAGAAGTCCGGCCCGGTCCGCCGGAGACGCCTCGAAGACGTCGACGATCATGACCTCCCCGGTCTCCGCGTCCGTCGAAAACGTGATGCCGATCCCGGTGTAGACGCCCTTATTGGTCTTCTTCATATCCGCGTACTCTTCTCTTGTGTAGTACGCGGCGTATTTGTCTCCCGTGGCGGCGACCATGCCGCGGTATTTTCCCTCCGTGATCTCTTCTGCGCTGATGTCCTCCAGATAGTTTTTCCGGATCAGCTGCCGGATCGCGGCTTCCTTCCCCGCAAAAGTATGGAGGGCAGCCCAGAGCGCCGCCGCGAGAACGGCACAGCACAAAAAGCCGCCCAGAAATGCGCGTACGCTTCCCGGCGGTCTTCTGCTGTACCTTTTTGTAAATTCCTGTTCAAACTGGTCTCTCATCATGTTCTTTATCTGCTTTTCAAGCCGCTGTATGCGGGCGCGGACGGCGCCGCGCCAAAAAACAGAAAAAGGCTCCGCGGGCACAAATTGCCTGGGAGCCTTGACTGTCTGTTTTATACGTCGAGGTGCTTTCTCACCGTAATGATCGATCCCGTAAGTCCGATGCCGACACCAAGGATCAGTCCCACCGGAAGGATGTATTTGAATACTTCCATCATCGGCGGCAGCGCGCTCGCCATGGAGCGCAGGACCCCGAATCTTCCCAGGAGCTTCTCCATGATCCAGTCATACGAGAAATACAGCACTACCAGCGGAATCGCCGCGCCGATCACACCGAGAAGGATCCCTTCCACGATGAACGGCGCTCTGACAAACCGGTCTGTTGCTCCGATCAGCTTCATGATGCCGATCTCCTCCCGGCGCACCGAGATTCCCACACTGACCGTATTGGCGATCAGGAAGATGGAGATGACCAGCAGGACGAGAATGATCGCCGCTGAGACATACGTCAGAAGATTATTGAAGCTGACCAGTGTCTTAACGGCCTGGTCCGACTGATTGACTTCGCGGACGCCGTCTAATGTCCGGATATATTCCGCCACGGCGTTCTGCTCTTCGATGCTCCGGACCTTGACCGTGTAGCTCGCGGACTGGGCGAGCGGATTGTCGTCCGCAAATCCCTCCGCATATTCCGGGTTGTCCTTAAAATAATCCCTCTGGAAGTTTTCCCACGCCTCTTCCGGGGACGTGTACTTCAGTTCCGTGACCTCTTCTCTCTGCTTGATCTCCTCGCCGATCTCCGTGATCCGCTCCTCACTGATCCCTTCATCAAAGAGGACGGTGATGCCGACCTCTTCCTCGATGCTCGTCACGAGGGAACGGACGTTGAAAATGACTGCGAAGAAAGCGCCGAAAAGGAAAATACAGGCGACCATCGTCGCGATACTCGCCAGCGAGAACATCGAATTCCTGAAAATATTCTTGATGCCCTGCCGGATCGAATAAAAGAAACCACTAATACTCAAGATATTCACCTACCTCTGCGTCGTGCGCGACCATTCCTCGGTTCATGGTAACGACCCGCTTCTTAAACTGATTGACGAGCTCCCGGTTGTGCGTGACGACGAGAACCGTCGTTCCGCGCGCGTTGATCTCATCAAGAAGCTTGATGACTTCATAGGAATTGGTCGGGTCCAGATTACCGGTGGGTTCGTCCGCAAGGAGGATCGCCGGCCGGTTGACGATGGCACGGGCGATGGCGACTCTCTGCTGTTCACCGCCGGACAGCTGGGACGGCAGGGATTTGTATTTTTCGGCAAGCCCTACCTGCCGCAGCACTTCCGGAACTCTCCTGCGGATGATCCTCGCGGGAGTGCCGACGGCGCGCTGCGCAAAAGCGACATTTTCATAAACATTTCTGTCCTCAAGCAGTCTGAAATCCTGGAAAACGACGCCGATCCCTCTTCTGTATTTCGGGACCTGACGGTGCTTCATTGTGTTCAGCACACTGCCGTTGACCGTGATCGTACCGCTTGTCGGCTCCAGCTCCTTGAGAAGCATGCGGATGAGTGTAGACTTACCGGAACCCGAGTCGCCTACGATAAAGACAAATTCGCCCTTATCGACGTGCATCGTAATCTCGTTGACAGCAGGCTGTCCCTTTGTATACGATTTTGTCACACAATCCAGATCAATCATAAGTTATCTCCGTTAATAATCCAGTGTCTCCATATACTTCATGTACCGGACGACCATGAGAGCGATCTTGAAGGTAATGGCGTCTTCGAAAACCCGAAGATCCAGTCCGGTGCTCTTCTGCAGTTTATCCAGCCGGTATACCAGCGTATTGCGGTGGATATAAAGCTGTCTCGACGTCTCCGACACGTTCAGGTTGTTCTCGAAAAACTTCCCGATGGTCTGGATCGTCGCTTCGTCAAATTCGTCGAGGCTCTTATTGGCAAAGATCTCGCGGATAAACATCTTGCAGAGCGGAATCGGCAGCTGATAAATAAGACGTCCGATCCCGAGCTGGCTGTAGGCGATCACATCGCTGTCCTCAAAGAAGATCTTGCCCACGTCGAGCGCCATTCTGGCCTCTTTGTAGGAGCGGGAGACTTCCTTGATCTCGCTCACGATATTGCCGTACGCGATACGGATCTGGTCTTTCGAGTCACGGCTCACCGCGGAAATGATCGCGCGGGCGGTCTTGGAAAGATCTTCCGTTTTCTCCCCGGGCGCGAGCTCCCTGACGATGATGGTGCTCTTTTCATCCACGGCAGTGATGAAGTCCGTCTTGGACGCGGAGAAATAATTCTTCACTTCCTCGAGGGAAGAGAAATCTCCCTTTCCGTCCGATTCCAGAATATATACGACTCTTCTTACGTCTGTCGCGATGTGCAGCTTTTTCGCCCGGCTGTAAATGTCTACGAGCAGCAGGTTATCAAGCAGAAGGTTCTTGATAAAGTTGTCCTTGTCAAAATGCTCTTTGTATGCGATCAGCAGATTTTTGATCTGGAAGGCCGCCATTTTTCCGACCACTGTGACGTCCTCGCCGTCGCTCTCCACGACGAGAATGTACTCCAGCTGATAGTCGTCATATACTTTAAAATAGTGGCAGCCGGCGATTTCCTGCGTGTCCGCCTTGGATTCGGCGAAGTTCAGAATATCCGCCTTTTTGACCGGCATATCGTCTTTGGTCGTTGCAATCACTTTTCCGTCTAATTCAGCGATACAAAGATCGGCTTTCGTAATGCTCCTTATCCCGTTTACCGTATCCTGCAGGATCAGATTCGATATCATGTCCAGTCTCCTTCACTGTGTTTGCAATTTGTATAAATCTTACAGTCCCGTATCGCATATTATACTACAAATTGCCAATAAAAGAAATCAGCCGTTCTCAATCTTAACATTTACTTAATAATTTTGCAACACTTACACCTCAAACATGAGCTCCGCGTAGGTGGGTACCGGCCATACGCTCCGGTCCACGATCCTCTCGGCGCGGTCCACAGGTCTGCGCAGGGCCTCCATGGCCGGGACGATGCGGTCGCGCCCGAACAGCGCTTTTTCCCTCTCGCCGGTGTAGGATTCTTCTTCTTCCAGCAGCCCTTCGAGATTCCGGAGCGCCGCCGAAGCTTCTTTGAGATACCCGTTCAGTTCGGCGAGCAGTACCGCCGGCGTGCTGTTCTCTTCGTCCGGGAGGATCTCCCGGATCGCCTTCGCCGTCTCCGCCAGTTCTTTCGCGTAACGGATCATCGCGGGAATAAACTGTCCCGCCGCCATGTGGGCCATGGTCCTGGCCTCGATCATGACATCCTTGGTATAGCTCTCGTAGTCGATCTCCGTTCTTGCGGCGAGTTCCGACTTCGTGAAAATGTGATATTTTCCGAAGAGCCGCACCGCTTTTTCCGTTTCCAGAGCCGGGATCGCGTCCACCATGGAGCGGATGTCCGGAAGCCCGCGTCTTGCCGCCTCTTCCTTCCAGGCCTCGCCGTATCCGTTGCCGTTGAAAATGATGCGCTTATGCGCCATGACGTACTCGCGGATGATGTCGTGAAGCGCGGTCTCGCGGTCCGCTGCGTTTTCCAGTCTTTCAGAAGCTTCCGAAAATGCTTCCGCGAGGATCGTATTCAGCACCGTATTGGCGTCGGCCACCGAGTCGCGGGAGCCGACCATGCGGAATTCGAACTTATTTCCCGTAAATGCGAACGGAGACGTGCGGTTCCGGTCCGTCGCGTCCTTATTGAGATCCTCGAGAGTCGTCACACCTGTCCTCAGGATCCCGCCTTCCTTAGAGTGTGCGGCGTAGCCGGTACTCGCGAGCTGCTCGATCACGTCCATGAGCTGCTCCCCGATGAAGATCGAGATGACGGCCGGCGGAGCTTCGTCTGCTCCGAGGCGCCGCTCGTTGCCGACATTGGCGGCGGAGAGCCTGAGAAGATCGGCGTGGGTATCCACTGCCTTCATGACACAGGCCAGGATCAGCAGGAACTGGATATTCTCATGAGGCGTCTTGCCCGGATCGAAAAGGTTGATGCCGTCGTCGGTCGTAAGGGACCAGTTGTTGTGCTTGCCGCTGCCGTTGACGCCCTCAAAAGGTTTCTCGTGCAGAAGGCAGCGCAGCCCGTGACGCGTCGCGACGCGCTTCAGCGTCTGCATGACGATCTGGTTGTGGTCGACGGCGACGTTGGCTTTCTCATAGATGCACGCGAGTTCGTGCTGCGCGGGGGCCACTTCATTGTGCTCGGTCTTTGCCGGCACGCCGAGTTTCCAGAGCGCTTCGTCCACATCCCGCATATACGCGGCGATCCTCGGTTTCAGCGTTCCGAAATAGTGATCGTCGAGTTCCTGCCCTTTGGGCGGCTTTGCCCCGAAGAGGGTGCGGCCTGTAAAGATCAGATCCTCCCTCTGCAGATATTTGGCGCGGTCGATAATGAAATACTCCTGCTCCGCTCCGACGCACGCCTCTACCTTTTTGGAAGTCGTGTTGCCGAGGAGCCGGATGAGACGCAGCGCCTGTTCGTTAATGACTTCCATGGAGCGCAGAAGAGGCGTCTTCTGATCCAGGGCCTCCCCGGTGTAGGAACAGAACGCCGTCGGAATGCACAGCGTCGCGCCGCTCTCATCGTGGCGCACGAAAGCCGGGGACGTGCAGTCCCAGATCGTGTAGCCCCGGGCCTCAAATGTCGCCCGGAGTCCGCCGGAGGGGAAAGAGGACGCATCCGGTTCCCCTTTGATGAGTTCGCTTCCCGACAGGCTCATCAGCGCCTTGCCGCTCGGCAGCGGAGCGGAAATGAAGCTGTCGTGCTTCTCCGCGGTATTGCCCGTCAGCGGCAGGAACCAGTGCGTGTAATGGGTGGCGCCCTTCTCGATCGCCCACTCTTTCATTTCATGGGCAATGACATCCGCCGTCGTGAGATCGATGGAGCCTCCCTCCTCGATCGTCCGGCGCAGTTCCTTGTATACTTTTTTGGGAAGACGTTCCTGCATGACCGTGTCATTGAAGACATCTTCTCCGAAAATCGCGGTTATGTTCGTTTTCTTCTCTTCCATAGTTCTTCCCTCCCGCGTCAGGGACCGGCCGGTCCTTCTGCTGTTCTTTGCTGTCTGCGCCGCATCTGTCAGATACAGATCTGCAGCACTTCTTTCAGATTATTGATCCTGACTTCTTTGTGGTTTCCGCCGAATTCCCCGTCCAGCGTCCAGGGGATCGGCTCCTCCGTCACAAAAGAAATAGCGGAGGTCTTGTAGTTCTCCACAAGGGGCGATCCGGCGGCACTGCCGAGCAGTGTGGCAACGATCCCCTGGAGATCCAGTATGTCTTTGGGCTCCCGGATCAGCGTGACTTCAAAAAGTCCGTCGGAGAGAGCCACATATTTGCCTGTGATATTGCGGAAGCCGCCGACCGAAATGGAATTGGTGATCATGCCGTAAATAAACCGGCCCTCGGACACCTGCTCCGTTCCGTCCTCATCCTTCCGGATGGTCACCGTCATCGGATAGGCTTTGATCTCTCCGATCGCCCTGACCCCGCTCAGAATATAGGCGGCGTGCCCGAATATATTTTTCAGCTTCTGATCCGTCTCGTATGCGACATTTGTAAATGCGCCGAACGCGGCGACATAGACAAAGGTGCTGTCGTTGAATAGTCCGAGGTCGATCGCCCGCGTATTTCTCTTTACGATAAGTTCCGCGGCTTTGACGGGATCTCCCGGAAGTTCCAGCGACGCGGCGAAATCATTGGTCGACCCCACCGGGATATAACCGACCGGAAGCGGATGCCTGCCCGCGTAAAGCCCGTTGATCACTTCATTGAGTGTCCCGTCTCCCCCGGCAGCCGCAACAACGGCGATGTCCTCCTCGGCGCGCATTGCCCGCTCGGCCGCGTCGCCGTGTTTCTGCGTCGGGTAAGTCTCGACGCGGTATCCCCCGTTGCTGAGGACCGTCAGGATGTCTGTCAGTCTTGAAGTATAGGTTCCCTTGCCCGATCTGGGATTAAATATAAACAGGAGTTTTTCTTTCATGTCCGTCCGTCACGCTCATCTTCGTCCGTTCCCGCCGCGAAATCCTTTAAGGCATTCCGCACAAAATACAGACGCAAAAATCAGCAATTTTCCGATAGATAATTTGATTCTACACTAATTGTACTTTCCACGCAACAAAAAAGGCGCGCCGCGCGCGCCTTATATACAGTTCAGCAGCCGTGTTTATGCCTGATCGGAGTCCTTCCCTCCTGCGGGTTCCTCCGTTTCCGGAACAGTTTCTTCTCTGAAAGCTTTTTCTTCTCCGGAAGCAGTTTCTTCTCCGAAAGCGTTCTCTTCTCCGGAAGCATTCTCTTCTCCGGAAACGATTCCTTCCCCGGGAGCAGTTTTCTCTGCCGCAAGTTCCGCCAGATATTCCGCGGCGTCATCCGGAGCCTCGTCGATCTCGCTGCCGATCTCGACATGCAGCGGCTTCTTCTTAAAGAAGATATCGTACATGACAGGAACGATATAGAGCGTCATGAGGGTCGCGTAAAGGAGGCCGGACGCGATGACGATGGCCATGCCGGAACCGAGCTGGGCGCCCATATCTTTTCCGAAGATCAGCTGTCCCATCGCGAGGATCGTCGTGAGCGCCGTCATGAGGATCGGGCGCATGCGCGTCTTGCCGGTCGCGATCAGGGCGTCTCTTCTCTCCAGTCCGCCGATCCGCAGCTGATTCGTGTAGTCGACAAAGACGATACCGTTGTTGACGACGGTTCCCATCAGGATCAGGAATCCCATAAGAGACAGCATGCTGAGCTGCTGGCGGGCAAAAATGAGGCCGAGCATACCGCCCGTAAACGCCAGCGGGATCGTGAACAGGATGATAAAGGGCGACAGAAGGCTCTGGAACTGTGCCACCATGACAAGATACACGAACAGGAACGCTAGCGCCATAAGTCCCGCCATCTGCACCAGCATCTCATTGACCTGGGAGCTCTCGCCGCCGATATCGATGGAGTAGCCGCTGGGGAGCGTCCGGTTGTATTCCTCCAGATCGCCGCGGATCTCCCGGGTAAGGAGGGTGATATTTTCGCCTTCCTTCGCGTTCGCCGTGACCGTGATGGTCCTGGACTGGTTCTCCCTCCGGATGCTCGTCAGGCCGACGGTCTCCTCCACAGTGGCGAATTCGCTCAGCTTGTGCGTGTCGCTCTCCTCTTCTTCGTCCTCTTCCTCGTCCTCTTCTTCGTCTTCCTCCTCGTCTTCCTCTTCGCCGGGCAGTCCTCCGAACATCTCCGTGAGACTTCCTGCACCGGACGCGGAGGATCCGCCCCCGAACGCTGTCGTTCCGGAGGGGGAGCCGAAGCTTCCCGCCATGCCTCCGCCGCCTGTCATGCCGCTGCCGGCCGTCACGGAAGAGGAGGAAAATTCCATATCCATCAGATTTTCTTTGGTAAGCGGGTCGGTATTATTGACGATCACGACATCCATGTCATTTCCGTTGATCGTCACCGAGGTCGATTTCATATCCGTCGTGAGACGGGCCGCGATCTCCGAATAGACGCCTGCCACGGTAAGACCGTAGGTCATCGCTTTGTCCTTGTCGATCACAAGATGCAGGACCTTGTCGCCTTCTTCGATCCCGTTGCTGATCTCTTCAAATCCGCCCTGTTTTTCAAGTATGGCGACGACGCCGTCGCTGACCTTCCGCATCTCCTCGGTATCCCTGCCGTATACCTTGATGGACATGCCGGACTGGGTAAAGGCGGAGAGGTCGCCCATGCCGCCCGTGGTGATCACGATCTCGCAGGGAAGCGGATCTGTCTTTTCCTGGATCTGCTCTATGACATTCCGGATCCCCGGTTCGTCAAGGGTCTCATCCGCGGTCACAAAGCACATATATCCGCCCCATGTATCCGAGCCTCCGGAGGCAGCCGAAGTGAACAGGGAAGCAGTGCTCGCGTAGTCCATGATGCCGGCATCTTCGATCCCCTCGATCGTAAGAAGGGTATCCATGACCTGATCCACCTGGGCGTAGGACTCTTCCCTTGTGAGTCCTTCATCGGTATAAATATCCACTTCAATGTTGTTGGCCGTCATTTCCGGCAGCATAACAATACCGGTGCGGGTGACATCCCACACGCAGACGGCGAGAAGAACGACGGCAATCGAAAGCGGAACGATCTTAAAGCGCAGACAGAACCCCAGCGATTTCCCGTAAACGTTGAGAACTCTGCCGAAGAACTTGTTTTCTTTCGGTTTTACTTTCCGGAGGATCGTGCTCGCGGAGGCCGGTACCACGGTCAGCGCGACGATCAGCGACGCTGTCAGACAGTAAGTGATGGAAAGCGCCATCGGCACGAGGAGCTCCCGCACCGTTCCCGTCGTAAAGATCATCGGAAGGAATACGCATACTGTCGTCAGTGTCGAAGAAAGGATCGGCCCGACGACCTGCCTCGCGCCCTGGACCGCTGCATGGGGCGCGGAAAGTCCTCTGTTGCGCAGACGGAAAATATTCTCCATCACGACGATAGAGTTGTCCACCAGCATGCCTATTCCGAGCGCGAGCCCGGACAGCGTCATCATGTTCACGGACAGATCGCTGAAATACATGAGAACGATCGCAAAGAGCACCGAGAGCGGAATACTGATCGCGACGACCACGGTAGGCCTCACATCCCTGAGGAACAGGGCGAGGATCAGTATGGCGAGCAGCGCTCCGAGGAGCATGCTCTCCACAATGCTCCGGATGATCAGAGTGATATAGGTTCCCTGGTCCACGAGAACGACGGCGTCGGTTCCCGGATACTGCTCCTCGATCTCTTTCAGAGCCGCGTTGCAGCGCTTCGATACCTCGTTGGTGCCGGCCGTGGATCCTTTGTAAATGCTGAGAAGAATGCCTTCCTTTCCGTTCAGGTTCGCGTAGGACAGCCCCGCGTTGTCGATGACCGTCACGTCCGCGACGTCCGAGAGCCGGATCGTGCCGACGCCTTCCACATCCGCGAGAAGAGAATCCGCGATGGTATCCGGCGCGTCGTATTCATCCCCGACCTTGAGGAGCCAGGAATTGTCCTCTTTGTCATCGATATAGCCCGCAGGCATGGCGAAGTTCTGAGCGTAGATCATCCCGGACAGCGTCGACGCCGTAAGCAGGGAATCGAGATTGGCGTTTTTCAGCGCCTGTTCCCTTGCCGTCTCATACTGCGTCTGCGCGGCGTTCAGCTGTGCCTGCGCGTCCGCGAGCTGTCCCGCGGCGATGGAAAAAGCGATCGCCGCTGTGAGCTGCGCCTGCGTCAGGGCTCCGAATCCCTGTTCAAGACCGGCGAGTACGGCGGGGATCTGGTCAACGCTTCCCCCGAGGGAAAGGATCGTGCTCTCAATAGCCGTGATCTGATCGTTGATCATCTGCTCCGCTTCCTCGGGCGTAGAGGGTACGCCGGAAGGCAGCGGGATCTGCGTGGGGATCACGGAGGGAACACCCGTCGGAATGCCGGACGGGATCACACTCGGAATACCGGTCGGGATCCCGCTCGGAATGACCGAGGGTATCGCGGTCGGGATTCCGGTCGGAATCACACTGGGAATCACCGAAGGGATGACCGTCGGGTTCACCGTCGGTGAAGCGGTGGGCTGCGCAGTAGGCGTTGCAGTCGGTGCCTGTGTCGGCGTCTCCGTCGGTTCCTGTGTCGGTTCGGGTGTCGGCGTCTGTATGGGTGTTTCCGTCGGTTCCTGTGTCGGTTCCGCCGACGGCTCCGCTGTCACGGACGGTTCGGGCTCCTCCCCGCCATCAGCGCTCGTCCTCAGGAAACCTCCTGCGGACGCACTGTTCTGTTTACGCATTCCGGGGTTCCCTGCCGGCTGCACATAAACAGCGGTCTGGAAATACCCGCTGCTCCCCTCAGGACTGCCTGTCGCCGGAGGTACCGGGCTGTAGGAAACACCGCTGTTTCCTCCGGTTCCCGAGGGAGCGTTCTGCCCCTGACCCGGCTGGTTCTGATTTGTCTGATTCTGATTCGACGGGTTCTGATTTGCCCGGTTCTGATTCGACGGGTTCTGATTTGCCTGATTCTGATTCGCCTGATTCTGTTCCGCGGCCTTGCGGGCTTCCGACAGCTGTCCGACCGCTTCCCTCAGGGTCTCCATATCCTTCTGAAGGGATTCAAGCCTCTCTTTGATCTGCGGGGTCAGTTCTCCCGCCTGCTCTTCGATCCCGCTGAAAATGCCCTCGGCGATCGTGCTGCCGAAAGCGGCCTCCTGACGTTCCAGCTCTTCCTGGCCGTCTTCCACTTTCTGTTTGGCGTCGTCGAGTTCTTTTTTCGCTTTATCCAGCTCCTCACTGACATTTGCAAGGATCCGGTCATTTACATCGTTGATCTTCTCCTTGTTCAGCTCCACCTGGACGGTCTGTTCCACAAGACCGATGGCGGCGACATTGGCGACGCCGTCAACCCGCTCCAGATGCTGGGTGACATCATTTTTTACAAATTCGGAAAGTTCGTAGATATCGTAGTTTTCTCTGCTGACCCCGACATACATGGTCGCGATCATGTCCATGCTCAGTTCCAGCATGGACGGTTTCGCGGCGCCGTCCGGCAGCGTCACCTGCTGCAGTGCATTGGAGATGTCCAGAGACGCCTTGTCCATATTGATGCCGTCCGTAAATTCCAGCTGGACGATAGACGCGTTCTCCGAGTTGACCGAATTGACATTTTTGACGCCGCTTACGGTACCGAGAGCCCTCTCGAGAGGTTCGCTGACCTGCGACTCGACTTTCTCGGGACTCGCGCCCGGATAGGCCGTGATCACCATCACGTAGGGGATGGAGATCGGCGGCAGCAGGTCCGTCGTGACCCGCGTAACAGAAACGACCCCAAGCGCAATGACGATAATCACTGCGACCAGGATCGTAAACGGTTTTTTGACACTGTATTTTGACATGGATTTTCCCAATTCCGTGCTTTCAAATAATACTGATAAGCTATCCTAACATATCGCATTTTCGGGTTCAAATCAATTCATTAAAAAAGAATTCACAAAGATTTCATTTCTCTGTGAATTCTTTTTGTGTCGTTATTATTCCGGCGACTGTATCGTTATTATTCCGGCGAAACAGCTTCCGCTCCGGCGGTCAGATCCGTGCCGTCTTATTGGCGTTTTTCGCATTCTTCACTGCCGTCACGATCATGGACGCGGCTCCCAGTGCAGAGAATCCGTACTGCATGAGCAGATTCGTCGTATAGCCGGAGACGTCGGCGCCGTTTGCCCGAAGCTGTTCCAGTCCTTCATCAAGATAGCGGAAAACAGTAAAAACAGTGTCATCCGTATAGATTTCCCTCTGCAGGGAGATCGCCCAGTCGAGGCGGTTGCCGACATAGACCATGAAAATCATGACAATAACGGAGATAATGATGCCTCTCTTTGTGAGCTTTCCGCCGAGGAGCTCATATCCCTTCAGGGCACAGACGCCCATGACGATTCCGCTCAGCGCGGAGACATAGCCCAGCTGGCCGATCAGCACGATGGCAAGAACGCCGACCAGAGAACCCAGAAGTGCTCCGACGATGCCGCCGACCACATTTTCCGGTTTGGCGTCCAGAGCCTGCTGGCGGGCTGCTCCCGCTGCCTGTTCCGCCTTGTAGCAGTCCTCGCACAGGACGGCGGAGTTATTTCCTATAATGACCCCTTCCGTCGGTTTTACCTGTCCGCATCTGCCGCAGACGCTGATCTGCTGGTATGACTGCAGAGCGTTCGTGATATACTGCAGCGCTTCACAGATGCCATCCGCCGTTTTTGCCGCGCCGATCCTGTTTTTGACGGTGACGTTCCACTGGAAATTCTGGATCTGAATCGCGGCGACCGCCGGTGACCCCTTGGCGATCTGCTTTGCCGTGCCGCTGTCCATGACGGCGCCGTTTGCTCCTCTCGCACCGATCTTGATCATGTAATTCACGGTATTGCCGATGGGTTCCGCAAGGACGGTATATCCGTTATAGAGGCCGGTCATCCTGCCGGATGCCGCGTCACCCCGAAGGCCGGTTCTTGCTGTCACCAGATTTACGATTTCTCCATATGCTGCCATACTCTTTCCCCCTCATTTTTTGTCAGCGTGCCTCGCTGCATCCGCCGACGTATTCTTAGTCAACAGGTCTCTATTCTTCCATGGGTAATACTTTTTCGTACAGATATTTTGCGAACTCACAGCTCGAATAAGCCGCGAAGCGCTGAAATTCATCCGTTTTTTTACTGTCCGCAAAATCACATACGCTTTTTACAATGATCGGAATCGGCCGCGGAGTCGTCGCATGATTTGCCGTATAGACTACTGCGTAGGATTCCATGTCAAGTCCCGCCGTATGGCGGTACTGGCTGTAGATCTGCTTGTCGAGAATCTTCTGATTGGCGACCACCGTACTGCCGCAGGCCATCGGACCGATATGCGCGTGGCACGGATTATCGTCGGATTCCACCGCTCTGCGAAGATATGGAAGGATTTCCTCCGGGATGGCTGCTGATGTCGAGCGCGGCAGGAATCCCAGATCGCCGAACCGGATCTCCGCCATTTCCGGATTCACGAACTTTCCGGAGGAATAGTTCCAGACGATATCCGGCACGATGACGTCTCCGTACATCTGCTCCTCATATTCTTTTTTTGCTATACCGGCGGCGATCCCCACCATAATAAGGTAGTGCGGCCGGAACGTATAGATCATTTTCATCGCGGTCGCCGCCGCCGCAGTCATTCCCATCTCGTCTATCTTAGCATGGACAAGACTTCGTTTTTTTCCGTCCCTCTCAAATTCCGCGACGTCGTAGATCTGGTCATCATTGGCAAAGGTTTTTGCTTTCCAGTTATGGAAATGCATGACTCCCCGGAATTCCGTCATCGTCACAGTCATGAGGGCGACATCCGTCTGATAAAGTCTTTCCGACATTGATTTACTCTTCCTCCGTCTTCTTTTCGTCCGGCATTACTTTGAACTGCGTATTGTAGAGTTCCGTATAAACGCCGCCGAGGTCCACCAGATCCTTGTGGACGCCTCTCTCGACGATCTGACCGTCCTTGACAACAAGGATCTCATCCGCCGCCAGGATCGTTGAGAGGCGGTGCGCGATCAGAATGCTCGTTCTCGAATTGACAAGCGGATCGATCGCTGCCTGGATTTTCGCCTCCGAAATGGAATCCAGCGCGGAAGTCGCTTCGTCAAAGATAAGAAGCGACGGGTTCTTAAGCAGGACGCGCGCAATGGAGATCCGCTGCTTTTCTCCGCCTGACAGCTTGAGCCCCCGGTTGCCGACGACCGTATCGAGACCTTTCTCCTGTCCCTCAATAAAGTCGTAGACATTTGCCTTCTCACAGGCTTCGATGAGTTCCGCCTCCGTCGCCTCCGGCTTCACATACAGGAGATTCTCCCGGATCGTTCCGTTGAACAGGTAGGTATCCTGGGTCACGACGCCGATATGATCCCGAAGGAAATGCAGATCGATCTTCCTCACGTCCACGCCGTCGAACAGAACGGCGCCGCCGGTCACGTCGTAGAGGCGCGGGATCAGATTGATCATGGTGCTCTTCCCGGATCCGGAGGGACCGACAATCGCCACCGAGCGGCCGCTCTCCAGTTTAAAACTGACGTCTTTCAGGATCTGCCGTTCGGGCTCGTAATAGAAATCCACGTGTCGGAATTCCACGCTGCCTTTCGTTCCGTCCGCGTTGCGCATGGTGACGCCGTATTTCGGATTCGGCACCTCCACCGGCATGTCGTAGTACTCAAAAAGTCTTGTGAACAGCGCCATCGACCGGATCCAGTCCACCTGGATATTGAGGAGCTGGTTCACCGGTCCGTACATTCTCCCGAGCAATGCCACAAGAACCGTGATATCACCGACGGTGAGACTCGAATCATATTTCATCATAAGGATCCCGCCGGCCAGATACAGCAGCATAGGACCGATGCTGGCAAACGTCGAGATGACGACCCGGAACCAGCGCCCCGCCATGCTCTCCCTGATATTGAGAGCGATCATACGCTTATTGGCATTTTTATAGCGCTCGTATTCGTAATCCTCGCGACAGAAAAGTTTCACGAGCGTCTGCCCGCTGACAGACATGGTCTCGTTCAGGATCCCGTTGATCTCATCATTGCTCTCCTGGGCTTCTCTTGTCAGAGTCCAGCGGGTCTTGCCCGCCGCGCGGGTCGGGATCGCGAACAGCGGAACGATAATGATTCCGATGGTCGCCAGGATCCAGTTCTTCTGATACATCGCGATCAGTGCAACGATCAGCGTGATGGTGTTGGACAGAATACTGGAAAATGTATTTGTGATCGTCGACTTCACGCCGTCGATATCACTTGTCATGCGGGTAATGATATCTCCCTGATTGTTGGAGGTGAAAAACCGCTGCGACATTTCCTGCAGATGCCGGAACATCTGATTGCGCATATCAAACGTGATGTGCTGCGCGATCCAGGTGTTCATATAGCTTTCCAGAACGCCGATCAGGTTGGCTCCCAGCGTCACGAGAAGGGACAGAATGATCAGCCGGATAAGCATCGGCAGGTTCTTTCCGATGAGTCCCTCGTCGATGATCCGCCCTGTCAGCACCGAAGGCATCAGCGTAAATACTGACGATACGACGATGCACAGCAGCACAAGCACCAGCTGCTTCCAGTAAGGTGCCAGATAAGAAAAGATTCTTTTCAGCAGTGAAAATGTAACCTTCGGGCGGTTCTGTTTTTCTTCGTCCGTAAGATAGCCTCGTCCGAAATGTCCTACCGGTCCGCCTGGGGGCATTGCTTTCTCCTTTCGGCGTTACGGGCGCCGGCGCCCGTGACGAATTCCTGTAAAAACGGCAGCTGTCCGTTCCTCGAACAGCTACCGCTATCTTACCATAATTCTGCCGAACCCGCATCAGCTTTGTTTTTACTCATCCGGTTCCAGAATTACGATCCTTCCCTGTCCATAGGGATCAGCGTATTCCGGAGACTGTTTCTTCAGAAGAAGCGGCGCCCTGCTGTGTCTTTCCGGCGGCGCCGCAGGCAGTCAGGTTGGTCAGCAGCGCCAGCATAAGGAAGACCAAAAAAATGCTTTTCATCACTATCAATTATTTATGCCCGTTGTTATTGTTTCTTTGCATTTTCATTAATAAGTTACAACAATACAGGATGATATGAAAGAGATGTCTAAAATATGTACATTTGGAATGATATTTTAATTGTATTAAGTGATATTATAAATAATAAACAGTGTACATAATTCTGTAGAGGAGGATTTTATGAAAACAATGAAATGGTTACCTGCAGTTGTTCTTGGCGCAGCTTTGCTGGCCGGTCTTGCAGGCTGCGGGAAAAAGGATGCGGAAGTGCCTCAGCGACAGGATTCTCCCGAATGGGCTGCACAGCTCGGAGAAGAAAAAAACGCGGAGCAGCTGTTTGTCGTTGCGGGAATCACCCAGACAACAGCGTATGTCTCCA
>SVDL01000054.1:5314-16062 GCA_015057835.1 Lachnospiraceae bacterium | reverse complement strand
TCTGCAGAAGGTGCTGTTTTTTTGTCCGCACGAAGAATTCTTTGAAAGGAAAAGTTCTTTGCTTAATCGATTAAGCATGAAGCGAAATGCACAAAGAACTACAATAAATTTCAGTAAAACTATTGAAAATGGGTTTGATAGTTGACATACAACCTTGAATCATGGTAACTTTTTTTAAGCAGTAGTCTGGTCGCTTTATGTACCGGACAAAATATTATTTAATCATTTTGGGAGGAGAATAAAATGAAAAAACTGCTTGCACTTATGCTGGTTCTTTCCATGATCCTTGGCCTCGCAGCCTGCGGAACGGGAAGCCCCAGCGCATCTACTGACGAAGCTGCTCCGGCTGAATCCGCAGCTGCATCCACTGAGGAAGCTGCACCGGCAGACGAAGCTGCTCCGGCTGACACAGCCGCTTCCAGCGATGATGTTTTCCGCATCGGCGTATTCGTACAGCTGACAGGCGGTATCGCGGTTGCCGGCCAGAATGCTCTTAACGGCATTCAGCTCGCGGCTGATGAAATCAATGAACAGGGCGGCTTCAACGGCCAGCAGATCGAGATCAAGTACTATGATACGACTGGTTCCACAGAAGAAGCTGTTAAAGTTGTTCAGAAGATGCTTGCTGACGACAATGTCGACGCGATCATCGGTTCCGTTAACTCGAACGAAGTTTCTGCCTGCATCCAGGACATCAATGCTGCTAAGGTTTACAACTTCGGGCTCGGCACTTCCCCGGCTTGGATGGAAGACCAGAGCATGATCTACACTTTCCGTGCTTCTTCCAACAACGGCCGCATCGCTCCGTTCTCTGTTGACGTCGTTAAAGATGTCATGGGCTACAGCTCTGTTGCTATCATGAACGGTACTGATGATACCGGTGCTTCCACAGCGGATGCTTTCGAAGCAGCCTGCAAGGAAAAAGGCGTTACTGTTACCACACGTCAGCAGTGCGACACAGAAGATACTGACTTCTCCGGCCAGATCACACAGATCATCGCTTCTGATCCGGATACCATCTTCATGTCCCTCATCGGCGCTACTTTCGGACCGTTCGTCAAACAGCTCCGCAACATGGGCTACAAGGGCACGATCCTTTGCAAAGAGTGCTTCTCTCAGGAATATCAGGATGTTGCTAACGAAGGCAGCCCGGCTGATATGAGAAACGCTGACTACATCTACTTCGCATATCCGTATGTTGCTTATGAGAGCATCGACGACTGCGATATCCCGAACGTCAAAGAATTCCTTCAGAAATACTATGACAAGTACGGCGAGATGGTTATGCACGAATCCGCATACCGTGGATGGGATACCATGCAGGTTATGTGGGAAGCTTCCAAGATCGCTGGCGCTAACGATTCCGAATCCCTCCGTGAGGCTACTCACAAGGTTCAGATCGAAGGCATGGGCGGCAAACTTGACTACACCGATGGCTCCCGTGAAGGCTACAGCGAGTTCAAGTCCTTCATGCTTGTCGGCGGCAAGAACTATGACCTTGCTACATGGATGAGCGACGGCAGCTACGATGCATACAAAGAAGTTACTGGCAGAGACAGATAATCAGAATTTGTCCAACTTTCCGTAAGCGAAGCTTTCGGAATGAGGTGCCAGCCCGACGACACTCAAGCGGGCAAAACAAGCGTTTTGCCCGCTTTTCCCGTCTTTTATGCTCCGTTCCGGAGATAATCAGGAGGAGATAAGCAGTTATGGCAGTATTCAAGATACTATTGATCAACGGCCTTGTCATCGGTGCCATTTACGGACTGATCGCACTTGGCTATTCGCTCGTATACCGTGCGTCGGGGCTCATGTCCTTCGTACAGGGCGATATGGTTACCATCGGTGCATACCTTGGTATTACCTTCTACAGAGTACTTGGTCTTCCGTTCGCCATTTCGTTCGTGCTTACATTCGCATGCGCGTTTGGGTTCGGTATGCTGCTCGAGAGAGGCGTTATCCGTGTTCTCTTAAGCAGAAACGTTATTCCGATCTACATCGTTCTTGCAACGATCGCGATCCAGTACATTATTCAGAATACGGCACAGGCGTTCTACGGTTCCGTGACACAGCGCTTCCCGTCCGTATTCCCGAACAAGACAACACTCACCGTTCTGGGTGTTACTGCGCAGACAGAGGCTTACCTCGCGCTGGTCGTTTCAATCATTCTCATGATCCTGCTTCACTTCTTCATGACGAAGACGAAGTTCGGTACGGCGATGCGCGGCTCTGCGATGGATGCTATGGCAGCAGAATCCGTAGGTATTAACACATCCCTCAGCACCGGTGTTACATGGGGACTTTCCGCTGGTATCGCTTCCCTCGCCGGTATGCTTCTCGGACCGATGTACGGTGTTTACACAACCCTCGGCGCTACGATCGGACGTAAAGGTTTCGCAGGCGCGGTCGTCGGTGGTTACGGTAATATGTACGGCGCTATGGTCGGCGGACTTCTTCTTGGTCTGGTCGAAACTTTCGTATCCGGTTACTGGTCCGGAACGTACAAGAACATGGTTGCGTATATTATTCTTCTTTTGTTCCTGCTGGTTAAGCCGACTGGTATCTTCAATGAAAGTGCCATTCAGGACGTTTAAAGGAGGAGCACGCTATGAAGATGAATTCAAAGAAATTACTCCCGATCATCATTGGAGCAGTCGTTCTTCTTGTGCTTCCTTTCCTTGCACAGATGATCACCGGCAACGATTACTGGGTACTGATCCTCTGCACCATGCTGATCTATGTTATTGCGGTATCCGGCCTTGATATCCTTTTCGGTTACAGCGGCCAGATCTCCCTCGGACATGCGTCGTTCTATGTTATTGCGGCATATACGACCGGTCTTCTTAACAACTACTTCAATATTCCGCTGATCATTACGATCCCCTGCGGAGCGATCTTCGCCGCGATCCTCGGCGCTGCGCTTGCCTATCCGGCATCGAGACTGAAATTCCATTTCCTGTCTCTCGCAACGGTTGCGTTCGGCGAGATCACATACTATTTCCTGTATACGTCACCGGGCGGATTCACAAACGACTACAAGGGTATCAATATCCGCACGATCAGCTTCCTCGGCGGCAGCTACACGAGATGGTATTTCTGGCTTCTTCTGTGGGCGATAGTTTTCGTTGTCGCGAAGATCTTCATCGTCAACTCCAGAACGGGCCGTGCCTTTATCGCGATCCGTGAAAATACACATGCCGCAGACGGTATGGGCGTCAACGTCCAGAAGTATAAGATCCTTGCATTTGCGATCAGCGCATTCTATGTAGGATTTGCCGGCACAATGTATGCGCACCTTTACAAGTACATCTCTCCGGAGACCGCACGCCAGAAACAGTCCGTTCTGTTCCTGACCATGATGCTGTTCGGCGGATCCGGATCGATCGTAGGTTCTATGATCGGCGTTGTCATCATTGAGATCCTCCTTGAGCTGATCCGTCCGCTGCAGGAATATCAGATGCTTCTTTACGGCATCCTGCTGCTGATCGTTATCATCGCTCTTCCGGGCGGTATCGTCGGTGGTGTCCGCGACGTGATGGCTGACAGAGCGAAGCGCAAACTTCAGAAAGAAGAGGAAGGAGGCGCACAGAATGGCTGAGAACATTTCTAAAGCTGAGATGAATGCTGAGCTTGAAACCGATAAGGCAATCGCTGCGGAAGCTGCTGCACAGGCTGCAGGAGGACATAACGTAGACGATGAGAAAAAACACCCGGTCGTCCTGGAAACACACGGCGTGACCATCCAGTTCGGCGGTCTGACAGCTGTTGACCATGCGTCCATCAAAGTCAGAAAAGGCCGTATCACGGCTCTGATCGGACCGAACGGCGCAGGTAAGACGACGCTCTTCAACGCGGTATCGGGCGTTTACATTCCGACGAGCGGCGAAGTTCTTCTGAACGGGGAACATCTTGAAGGAAAACGCGGCTTCCAGATCAACGAAGCAGGCATTTCCCGTACATATCAGGTCATCAACCTGTTCCGGAGCATGACAGTTCTTGAGAACGTTATGGTCGGTATGCACACAAGACTGAAATCCAATTTCTTCAGCGATCTTTTCAACACAAAGAAAAGACGTGAAGAGGATGCCGAAGCCAGAGAAAAAGCGCATGAGTGGCTGAAATTCGTGGGACTTGATGAATTTGCCAACGCACCGGCAGGCTCGCTGTCCTATGGTAAACAGAGACTTCTTGAGATCGTCCGCGGTCTTGCCTCTGACCCGCAGGTCATCCTGCTCGACGAACCGGCAGCCGGCATGAACTCGACAGAAAAACTCGAACTGGATGCTCTTCTGAAGCAGATCCTGAATATGGGTTACACGATCCTGATCGTTGAGCATGATATGAAACTGATCATGAACATCAGTGACTATATCTATGTTCTGTATCACGGTGCACTCCTTGCGGAAGGCACGCCGGAAGAGATTCAGGCGAATCCGGACGTTATCGCAGCTTATCTTGGAGGGGAGGACGACGTAATCTAATGGCTAAGAAATTATTAGAAGTACAGGATCTCCATTACTATTATGGAAATATCCACGCCGTTAAGGAATCAGCCTCTATGTAGAAGAGGGCGAGATGGTCACGATCATCGGATCCAACGGTGCAGGAAAAACCACGACGATGCAGACGATCGCCGGCCTCACAAAACGCCGCGGTGTCCAGGGCAAGATCCTTTTCGACGGAAAGGACATCACGAACTTCTCAGGACACAAAGTAACGGCAGCCGGTATCGCCCAGTCGCTGGAAGGCCGTCACGTTTTCGCTAAGCTGACGGTTGAAGAAAATCTGATGATGGGCGCTTATACCCGTAAAGATTCGGCGGGAATCAAGAAGGATCTTGAGAACGTCTATGAACGTTTCCCGCGTCTTCTGGAGCGCCGCACACAGCTCGGCGGCACGCTCTCCGGCGGCGAGCAGCAGATGCTTGCAATCGGACGCGCGCTGATCGCGAAACCGCGTATGATCATGCTGGACGAACCGTCACTCGGTCTTGCTCCGCTGATCACCCTTGAGATCTTTGAAGCAGTCAAAGAAATCAACAAAGAGGGTACGACCGTTCTTTTCGTCGAGCAGAACGCACGTATCGCTATGAAGACAGCACACCGTGCATACGTTATGCAGACCGGCGAAATGGTCATGGAAGGCCTCTGCGCCGACCTTGCCCAGGACGAAGAAGTCCAGAAGGCTTATCTGGGTGCTTAAAACCCGGCAATGCAATAAAAACAGGGCGCAAAAACGCCCTGTTTTTTTATATGAAAACAGCCTGCGAAGAGATGGCCGGGAATCTTTCGAAAAATGAGGGATTCCCAACATACATAATAGAGGAAAATGCTTCTAAAAGAAGAATATAAATACTATGAATTAAGCATTTCCCTCAAAATGTAATCGTACATTATGTAGGATTCGGCTAAAAACGGAGTCCAAGAATTGTAGGATTCTGATTTGGATTGATAAAAAAGCAACAGTGTAGTTGCTTTTTTTGCTTGAAAATGTGAAAATACAATAAGTAACTGATATTAGGTAACTCGAAGTCTGAGCACAGAAAGGGAAGAAAGGGTATCCCCCTTTCAAAAAGAGGTTATGGAACTACTTACATTTGAACAGGTAGAGAAAGCGACAGAGCGCCTTCTTGAAACTGGTGCAAAGGTTGGCGCCGACTCCTGGCAGCAGCGAGTCAAGAACCAGACACCGCACTGCAAATTTGGTGAGCAGGGTCTTTGCTGTAAGTTCTGTGCAATGGGTCCGTGCCGTATTACTCCGAAGGCTCCGAAGGGAATCTGCGGATGTGACGCTGCCGGTATCGTTGCAAGAAATTACCTGAACTTCACAGCATCCGGCTCGGCAACTCACTCCGATCACGGCCGTGAGATCTGCCACACACTTTATCAGACAAAAGAAGGCGGAAACTATCAGGTTAAGGATCCCGAGAAACTCATCCGTATTGCTCACGAATGGGGTGTTGAGACCGAAGGCAAGGATATCTATGACCTCGCTCATGAGATGGCGGAACTTGCCCTCCTTGAGTACGGCAAACCCTTCGGTGTCCAAAGATGGCTTAAGAGAGCTCCTGAACACACTCAGGAAATCTGGAAAAAGGTTGATATTGAGCCGCGCGCGATCGACCGCGAAGTATCCTGCTCTCTTCACATGACACATATGGGATGCTCCTCCAAGGCAGAGGCTCTTCTCAAGCAGTCTCTCCGCGCCGGACTTGCGGACGGCTGGGGCGGATCCATGTGCGGTACCGAGTTCTCGGACGTTATGTTCGGAACTCCGAAGCCGGTCGACACGACCGCAAACCTCGGCGTTATGGAAAAAGACATGGTCAACATCATTGTCCACGGTCATGATCCGTCACTGTCCGAGATGATCGTATTCTATGCACAGGATCCTGAACTGATCGCGCTCGCGAAAGCGGAAGGCGCAAAGGGCATCAACGTCTGCGGCGTCTGCTGTACAGCAAACGAAGTTGCGATGCGTCACGGAATCCCGATGGCCGGCAACTTCCTGCAGCAGGAAAATGTCGTCCTCACAGGAGCAGCGGAAGCTGTTGTCGTCGACGTACAGTGCATTTTCCCGGCCCTTGGACCGCTCTCCAAGTGCTTCCACACGAAATTTATCACCACTTCTCCGATCGCGCAGATGCCGGACAGCGAATTCATCCGCTTCAATCCGGAAAATGCAGGCGAGAACGCCTACAACATCGTTAAGATGGCGGTTGAGAACTTCAAGAACCGCAAGCCTGAGCTGGTTCATATCCCGGACCTCAAGACCAAGGCTACGGTCGGCTATTCTGTAGAAGCCATTAAGAAATGCCTTGACCGCGTTACAAATTCGCATGTGGATGAGACCTATACATTCAAACCGCTTGTAGAGTGCATCCGCTCCGGTGTCCTCCGCGGCGCTGTTGCGATCGTCGGCTGCAACAATCCGAAGGTCCGTACGGATGAAGGCCATATCCGCCTGATGAAGAAATTCCTTGAGAACGATATCATCGTAGCCGTAACCGGATGCGCAGCGCAGGCTGCCGCAAAGTACGGTCTCATGGACAAAGAAGCGAAAAAATTCTGCGGCGCCGGTCTCCGCCGTGTCTGCACACTGGTCGATATTCCGCCGATCCTGCACATGGGCTCCTGCGTGGATATTTCCCGTATGATGATCCTGGCAGCGGAAGTTTCCAAAGATTCCGGCTGGAATATTTCCGAGATCCCGCTCCTTGGCTGCGCTCCGGAATGGATGAGCCAGAAAGCGGTCTCCATCGGCAACTACGTAGTCGCCACCGGTATTGATACTTACCTCGGCGTCGATCCGTATACAGCAGGATCGAAAGAGTGTGAAGAGATCATGCAGGGCGAGAACGGCCTCTTCAAGCAGTGGGTCGAAGCGAAATACACGGTAGAACATGATATCGACAAACTTGCCGACGTCATGATCGAGGCAATTGAAGCAAAGAGAACGGCAATTGGAATCTAATTTTCCCGGTCAGAAAGAAGGCATACTATGAAGGTCGCGGTCACAGGGAAAGGCGGCGTAGGAAAAACAACATTTGCATCGGTGTTATGCCGGCTGTACGCGCAGGAAGGATTTCACGTCCTCGCGGCGGATGTTGATCCGGACGCCAATCTCGGACTCGCCCTCGGGCTTTCGGAAGAAGAAGTGGAAGGCATCGTACCGATCTCCAAGATGAGAGAACTCGTTGAAGAGAGGACAGGAGCCGACAAGACCAACAAATTCTTCAAGATGAACCCGTACGTGAGCGATATACCGGATAAATTCTCCAAGGAGATCAACGGCGTAAAGCTTCTTGTGATGGGAACCATCGAAACCGGCGGAGGCGGCTGTGTCTGCCCGGAGCACGCGATGCTCAAGGCCGTGATGAACACACTGGCATTCCGGAAGGATGATGTGGTCATCATGGACATGGAAGCCGGCCTCGAACACCTCGGAAGAGGAACCGCTTCGATGATGGACCAGTTCGTGGTCGTGATCGAACCGGGTGCGAGGAGCATACAGACCTACGGCAATGTAAAACGGCTTGCTGCGGATCTCGGGGTCCGGAAAGTAGGCGTCGTTGCCAATAAGGTCCGGGATGAGAAGGATGAAGAGTTCATCCGGAGCCGGATTCCCGCGGAAGACCTGCTGGGGTTCATTCACTACAACAGTGAAGTGATCGACGCGGACCGCGCAGGCGGATCGCCCTTCGACTACAGTATGTCGACAGTGGAAGAGATCAGGAAAATAAAAGAGAAAATGGACGCTAAGGAGTAAATTAGATTATGAAAACATTAATACAGCGCGTATTTGACGGCAACGACGAGATGTACGCCCAGGCCGTTGCAGCCGTAGCGGAAGCGGAAGCCAAGCTCGGCGCGGATGCTCCGGTCAAAATGGATACTGCGTATTATCTGCCGTGTCTCTATGCGATGAACGGCATCAAAGTCACTACGATCGGCGAAGCGAAAGCCGCTCTTGAAGGCCCGATCAAAGACTACATGACAAGAAACCTCCGCACACAGGACGTGTTCACATCCGGTGTTGCGACAGCTCTTTCCGGAGAGATCATCGAAGCGATGAAATATACGATGGCAGACGGCCAGCCGTATGAATATCCGGTTATGGGACATTTCACAGATGCTCAGATCCGTGAGCTCGGTGTTCCGCTTGTTACCAATGATATCCCTGGTGTCGCCGTTATCATCGGCGAGGCTCCGACAGCGGAACAGGCTGCCAATCTCGCGAAGGAATACCAGTCACAAGGTATTTTCGTCTGCCTGCTTGGTAAATGCATCGACCAGTGCGTAGAGCAGGGAATGAAGCTCGGCTTCAACCTTCGCTGCGTAGGTATCGGCTATGATCTTTCCGCAGTAGCACATGCGGTCAGCGTTACGCTTCGTACGGCCATCATTTTCGGTAACCAGCAGCCGGGTGACTACGAAGGCATGTGGACCTACACCATGGCCCGTATGTTTGCGTTTGTCAATGCATTCGCTCCGGTACCGGATCTTACGGTAGCCTGCGGCGCGGGTGCCATCCAGCTCGGATTCCCGGTCATTTCCAACGACCTGGAAGGCCTGGCGAACTGCCGTATTCCGAAGAGCCTTGTTCTTCAGGGCAATGTCGATGAATTCAATGCGACTTCCCTTGAGGCGCGCGGCATCAAGATCAAGATCACGAAGATGGATATCCCGGTTGCGTTCTCGACCGCTTTCGAAGGCGAGATCGTCCGCCGCGGCGATATGCAGATCGAATTCGACGGTTCCAGAAAGACCGGCCTCGAACTGGTCCGCACCAAAGAACTCAGCGAGATCGAAGATCACAAGTTCACCCTTATCGGACCGGACATCGATGCGTTCGAACCGGGCTCCAAAGTTGACTACGCGATCGTGGTCGATGTTGCCGGCAAGAGCATGTCCACCGACTTCGAATCTGTATTTGAACGTAAATTCCATTCGTTCATCAACTGCATCGAAGGTGTTATGCACACCGGTCAGAGAGATCTGGTCCGTATCCGTATCAACAAAGATGCGTTCAACGCGGGCTTCCGTCTGAAAGACCTCGCAGAAGTCGTTTATGTCAAGATCATGAGCGAATATGACGCGGTCGTTGATAAGTGCCAGGTCACGATCGTCACAGATCCGGAAGAAGCTGCAAGAATCCGCAAGGAAGTTGCTATTCCGCTGTATGACAAGCGTGATGAACGTCTGAACAGCCTGACCGACGAAAATGTCGACCAGTTCTACACCTGCATCATGTGCCAGTCCTTCTCGCCGAGCCATGTCTGCATCGTCACTCCGGAACGTCTCGGACTGTGCGGCGCTGTTTCGTGGCTGGATGCAAAGGCTACCAACGAACTCGATCCGACCGGCCCGTGCCAGATCGTTCCGAAGGAACACATCATCGATGAGAACATCGGCCGTTGGGAAGAGGTCAACGAGGCAGTTAATAAGTATTCGCACGGCGCCTTGGAAAGCGTCACCCTGTATTCCATCATGGAAGACCCGATGACCTCCTGCGGCTGCTTCGAGTGCATCTGCGGTATCGAGCCGTTCTCGAACGGTGTCGTTATCGTAAACCGTGAGCACACCGGACTTACCCCGCTTGGAATGACCTTCTCCGAGATGGCTTCCATGACCGGCGGCGGCGTCCAGACACCGGGCTTCATGGGACACGGCAAACACTTCATCGCTTCCAAGAAGTTCATGAAGGCAGAAGGCGGTATTGCACGTATCGTATGGATGCCGAAGGATCTTAAAGATTCTGTCGCGGAACGTCTGAACCAGACAGCGAAAGAGCTGTACGGCATTGATGATTTCGCCAGCATGATCGGTGATGAGACCGTCACGGAAGGTGATCCGGAAGCACTGGTCGCGTTCCTCTCTGAGGTCGGCCATCCGGCACTTGAGATGGAGCCGATGATGTAATCGATAAGCTCTTGACAAAGAAAATGCTCCAGAGAATGCTTGCATTCTCTGGAGCATTTTCTTTAGGCAAGGCAACGGATATGAGCAAGGAGGGTGATAGCCCGGATTGCGAATATCTGTTGTAAGGATTGCGGGAGCGAAGCGGAGCAATCCTGCTTATCGATTAAAAAGTAAATCATTCTATGGCGTGCGGAGCACGGTTATGAAATAGACGCGAAGCGTCTATGAATGAGCGCTGCTCATCTGCGTAAGCGAAGCGGAGCAATCCTGCTTATCGATTAAAAAGTAAATCATTCTATGGCGTGCGGAGCACGGTTATGAAATAGA
>SVDL01000054.1:0-5304 GCA_015057835.1 Lachnospiraceae bacterium | reverse complement strand
AGCGAAGCGGAGCAATCCTGCTTATCGATTAAAAAGTAAATCATTCTATGGCGTGCGGAGCACGGTTATGAAATAGACGCGAAGCGTCTATGAATGAGCGCTGCTCATCTGCTTTTTTCCATTTTTTGACTTCCCCGATTGACTATATTAGAATAAACAATAACGAAAACAAGCCGAACGGTAACACACAAAACAGAGCATAATAACTATGAAAAAATACACCATCAACGGCAGTGAACTGTCTGATTCGCAGAAAGAACAGCTTTTCGGACTCCTCAAATCCAGAGAGCAGGATTTTGTTCCTCCGATCAGTGAACGGGGAATCAAATCTGCAGATGAAAATATCGAAGACTATTTTCAGCATCTTCTTGAAATGAAACTGGTCCTCATAGAAATCGTCATAGAAACCGATCCTGCAGACGGTAATTCCTCCCCCGAAGAAAATGGCACCGCAAGGCTCGCCGCCTACCTCGCCTACGAACCGGAACACTATTTTCCTTCCACAGGCGAGAACATCCTGTATATGTCCTCCGCCATCGTCGATCCGGCATTCAGAGGACATCATTTTCTCGAAGAAATGTATGAATCTTGCTTTGAGGAAGCGGGAGAGCGACCGGTCGGAACAAGGACATGGTCCACAAATGGCGTACAGCTGCATGTGCTTCCGAAGCTGGGGTTTCAAGTGGCGGAACGCATAGAAAATGACAGAGGACCGGGGATCGATTCCCTCTATTTCATACGGTATAACACTGTGCAAAACTAACCAGGAAAAGAACGGCTTATTTAAGACATAGAAGGATTTATCAATGAAAGACTACAGCTATCTCTCCGTCATCGACGAAAAAAAGGACTGGCTGGACAGCCTCATGGACAGCATCTGGGAGACGCCGGAACTGGCATTTACGGAATACCAGTCCGCGAGAACACTGAAGCTGGCGCTCCGGTCAGAAGGATTCACGCTGGAGGAGAATCTGGCGGGGATCGAGACCGCATTTTCCGGAAGATACGGAAGAGGAAAGCCCGTCATCGGGATTCTCGGAGAATTTGACGCGCTGTCCGGTCTTGGACAGGAAGCGGGTGCAGTGTGCGCGAAGCCGGTTGCAAACAAAGACGGCAGCACGAATGGCCACGGCTGCGGCCATAATCTCCTCGGTGTCGGATCTTTAGGAGCTGCGATCGCTGTAAAAAACTATCTGCAGACTACAAAAAAGTCCGGAACTGTGATTTATTTCGGTTGTCCCGGTGAAGAGGGAGGCTCGGGAAAAGCTTTCTTGGCAAGGGATGGCGTATTTGACGAACTCGATGCCGCTTTGTGCTGGCATCCGGAGTGTGTCACGGAAGTGAGAACAGATGGATCTCTGGCGAACATGCAGATCCTCTATAAATTTGACGGAAAGGCTGCCCACGCCGCCGCAGCGCCTTATGAGGGAAGGAGCGCTCTCGATGCTGTGGAACTCATGAATATCGGTGTTAATTTCCTGCGGGAACATATGATCCCTGTGGCCCGGGTCCATTACGCTATCACGGATGCCGGCGGACAGTCCCCGAATGTCGTGCAGCCTCACGCCGAAGTCCTGTATCTGATCCGCGCACCGCGCAACGATCTTGTCCAGGAACTCTATGAGAGGGTAAATGATATCGCACGCGGCGCCGCGCTCATGACCGGAACAAAAGAGAAACATGAATTTATTAAAGCATGTTCGAACCTTGTCCTGAATGAGACCATGCAAAGAGACCTGCAGAGAATCATGACGGAAATAACGCCGCCGGAACCGTCGGAAGACGACGTCGCGTACGCGAGAGAACTGACGGAAAAGAGTCTTCGGAAAAATCCCCTGATGGATCCGGAACATCCGCTCCATTGGCAGACAAATCCTTATCATGAAGATTTTTCCATGCGTTTTGGGTCGACAGATGTCGGCGACGTGAGCTGGGTCTGCCCAACCGCGCAGATCCGCACCGCGACCTGGACATTCGGGACGCCGGGGCACACCTGGCAGGTGACGGCGCAGGGAAAGACGGAAAATGCGCACGCTATGGCCCGCTACGCCGCCAAAGTACTCGCGGCGGAGGCAGTGGAACTGATGACAGATCCGGACCTGCTGCAAAAAGCAAAAGAAGAGTACCGGCAGAAGGTCGGCGAAAAGGGATATGAGCCGCCGATCCCGAGGGGCGTGCGGCCGCGGGCGATCACAGATATCTGACGGATCCGTACGGCCCGGCTGCTGTGCACTGAAAACAGATAATAAGGAAGAACCCGCTGCAGGAATACAGCGGGTTCTTCTTTAAAAAACGGACAGCAGATCAGTGTAGATGAGCAGAAAGCCTTCCGATGACCATCTCAAGAGCAACGGGATTCTTTCCTCCCTCCGGGATAATGATATCCGCATAGCGCTTGGAAGGCTCCACGAAAGCTTCGTGCATGGGCTTGACGGTCGTCAGGTACTGATGCACGACGGAATCGAGCGACCTCGCGCGGTCCCTGACATCCCGGATGATCCGCCGAATGATACGGACATCTGCGTCAGCGTCGACAAAGATCCGGATATCCATGAGTTCTCTGAGCGCGGGCTCACTGAAAATAAGGATCCCTTCCACGACGATGATCCGGGTGGGGTGGATCGTCAGAGTATTCTCCGAGCGGTCGTGCACGGTGAAATCATAAACCGGGCATTCAATTGTTTCCCCTCGCCTTAAGGCAGCCAGATGTTCGACCAGAAGATCTGTGTCAAATGCGTCCGGGTGGTCAAAATTCAGGCTGCAGCGCTCCTCATAAGACAGATCGTGATGCGCCTTGTAATAATTATCATGGCTGATCACCGTGACATTATTCTGAAAATGCCGCTGAATCGCTTTCGTAATGGTTGTCTTGCCGCTTCCGGTGCCGCCGGCGATTCCGACGACCAGGATGTCTTTTTTATCACTCATGTTTTTTCTCCAATTATTGAAATCAGAAGCAGTAACACATCGGAATAACCTAATCTTAGCACAGTTTTTCTGAAAAATGACAAACAATCAAAGACTGGAATGATGAAATAAATTGTCATATAATAATGAGTATAAATTTCAGAAAAGGAGAAGAGGATGGGGATTACGATCAGGCAGCTGGCCGAGATCAGCGGTTACTCCCAGTCGACGATTTCAAGGGTGCTCAGCGGCCAGGGGAAAGTGAAAAAAGAGACCCGGGAGGAAATAGAGAGACTGCTGAATGAGTATCAGTACAGGACCAATGTCATGGACCTGCGGGAGGCGGAGAGAAACCGGCGAACGATCCTGCTCCTTGCAGGAGATCTGAACAACGGATTCTATACGGAACTCATCCGGGTGCTCTGCGAATACGCCAGAAGCGAGGGATACCGCATTTTGATCGCTTACACAGATGACCGGGCGGAGATCGAAGAAGAATATGTGAAAATGGCGGCGCAGGAGCATTATGCCGGCATTCTCTTTATGAATGTCAGGGGAGGAGAGGAACTGAGCAGCCTTCTCACAGAAAAGAAGGTTCCGGTCGTTTTCCTGAACAGAGGCATCATGTTCTCCGGATTTGATACGGTAACGAGTGACAATTACCTGGGCGGATATCTCATCACGAACTATCTGATCCGGAAAGGACACCGGAAAATCGGACTTCTCGCCGGACATACCTACTCGCAGACGGCTCTTGACCGGCGGAGGGGATATGAGGAAGCGATGAGAGATGCACATCTGCCTGTCACGGAGAGCAGTGTGTTTTTGGGAGATCAGAATTACGAGAGCGGTTACCAGTACGGGGAACATCTGCTGAAGGAAGCAATTGATGTGACAGCAGTTTTCTGCGTCAATGATCTTATGGCGATGGGATTTATGGATGCCCTTCGTGAATACGGCGTCAAGGTGCCAAGAGATATCAGTGTAGTCTGCTATGATAATACATTTTTCAGCATGCATCTGGGTCTCACCGCGGTGGGATCGGAGCCTGAAAAACTGGCGAAAAGCGCAATCGATGTGCTGCTCCGGAAAACGGCAGGCCCGGGAGGAGACGGAGAATCGATTGTCCACCGTCCGAGAATTATTGAAAGAAGCAGTGTCCGGGTCATCGAATAAACAATGACAAAAAATTTCATTATTTTCCGGCCGGGAATCCGAAACAGGGATTTCCGGCCGGTTTTTTATGTCTTTTTTGTCATTCGGTTTTATGTTTTGTGCAGCAAAATAAAAAAATACTTCATGGAAACGGCGAATAGAAACGGTTTTCTCTTTTTCCTATAATCCACTGCAGAAACGATGAAGCGCTTCCGGAACAGATACGGACAGAGAATATGCGGTCCGGGAGGCCTCATCAGAAAATGAAGACAGAATCAGTAAACAGATTTACTGACAATGCCAGATTTTAACAGGAAGGGATCCCGGGAGAGGGATCCGGGAGGAAAATCATGGAAAACATCGTCATCGTCTCCGGCGCAAGAACAGCAGTAGGAAGTTTCGGAGGATCACTGAAACAGTACCAGGCAACCGACCTCGGCGGGTTTGCAATCAAAGCGGCTGTCGAGAGAGCCGGACTTAAGCCGGAGGATATCGATGAAGTCGTAATGGGAAATGTCGCCCAGGCGGCGGAAAATGCATTTATGGCAAGAGTTTCTTCTATTAAAGCGGGGATCCCCTATGAGGCGACAGCACTTACGGTCAACAGACTGTGTTCTTCCGGACTGCAGGCCATTGTAACAGCCGCGATGGAGATCGACTCCGGATTCTGCACGATCGCAGCGGCGGGCGGTGCGGAAAGTATGAGCAACATTCCGTATTATCTCAGAAATGCCCGTTTCGGATACCGCATGGGACACAGCGAGCTGGAGGACGGACTCATTACGGCGCTTTCCGATCCGATCACGAGAGATCATATGGGCATTACGGCGGAAAATGTCGCCGCCCGCTATCACATCACGAGAGAGGACCAGGATATCTACGCGGCAGAAAGCCAGCGGAAAGCGGCAGCTGCACGGGCAGCGGGCAAATTTACGGATGAGATCATTCCGGTAGAGTACAAAATTAATAAGAAAGAGACCGGTATCTTCGATCAGGACGAATACATCAGAGAAGGCACGACCGTGGAGAAACTGGCAAAACTCCGCCCGGCATTCAAAAAGGACGGCACGGTTACTGCAGGCAACGCTTCCGGCATTAATGACGCCGGTGCGGCTGTTATCGTCATGAAGGAGGAAGAGGCGAAGAAGAGGGGGATCAAGCCGATCGTGAGACTGGTAAATATGGCCGTGGCAGGCGTGGACCCCGCTTATATGGGCATCGGACCGATCCCCGCAATGCGGA
>SVDL01000053.1 GCA_015057835.1 Lachnospiraceae bacterium | reverse complement strand
CATTGTCCCAGCGGTACATCTCGGACCGGTTCCTGCCGGATAAGGCCATCGACCTCGTGGACGAGGCATGTGCCCTGATCAAGACCGAACTCGATTCCATGCCCTCCGAGCTGGATGAACTGCAGCGTCGGATCATGCAGATGCAGATCGAGGAAGCCGCCCTGAAGAAGGAAACAGATGCTCTCAGTAAGGAGCGTCTTGCGAATCTGCAGAAAGATCTCGCGGACCTTCAGGATGAATTCAACGCGCAGAAAGCGCAGTGGGAAAATGAGAAGACTTCCGTCGAACAGCTCCAGAAATACAGAGAGCAGATCGAGGAGATCAATAAAGAGATCGAAGTTGCCAAACGCAATTATGACCTGAACCGCGCCGCGGAGCTGCAGTACGGTGAACTGCCGCGGATCCAGCAGGAACTGAACGCCGCCGAAGAAGCCGTCAAGGGAAGGGATCTTTCGCTTGTACATGAGGCGGTGTCGGAAGACGAGATCGCCCGGATCGTGTCCAAATGGACGGGAATTCCGGTCAATAAGCTTACGGAAGGTGAGCGGCAGAAGATCCTGCACCTTGATGACGCGCTCCATCAGCGCGTGATCGGACAGGACGAAGGTGTCACAAAGGTCACGGAAGCGATCCTGCGCTCCAAAGCGGGCATCAAGGATCCCACGAAGCCCATAGGCTCCTTCCTGTTCCTCGGCCCGACAGGCGTCGGCAAGACGGAGCTGGCAAAATCGCTTGCGGCAAATCTGTTTGACGACGAGTCCAATATGGTCCGCATCGATATGAGCGAATATATGGAGAAATTCTCCGTATCGAGGCTCATCGGAGCGCCGCCCGGCTATGTCGGCTATGATGAAGGCGGCCAGCTGACGGAAGCAGTCCGCAGAAAGCCGTTCTCCGTCATCCTCTTTGACGAGATCGAGAAAGCGCATCCGGATGTCTTCAATGTTCTTCTGCAGGTACTTGACGATGGCCGCATTACCGATTCCCAGGGAAGAGTCGTGGACTTCAAGAACACGATCATTATCCTGACGTCCAACATCGGTTCTCCTTACCTGCTCGAAGGTATTACGCCTGACGGAGAAATTTCCGAAGAGGCGAGAAAGGCGGTCGAAACTGAGCTTCGTGCCCGTTTCCGCCCGGAATTCCTGAATAGACTGGACGAGATCATTCTCTTCAAGCCGCTGACAAAGGAAAATATCGACCGGATCATCGATCTGCAGATCGCGGATCTGAACCGGAGGCTCGCTTCGCAGAACATAGCGATCACCCTCACGGAGGAGGCGAAGCAGTACGTCACGGACCAGGGATACGACCCGGTCTACGGCGCGCGGCCGCTGAAGCGCTACGTCCAGCGCAACGTGGAAACACTGGCGGCAAAATATATCCTTTCCGGAGAAGTACACGAAGGGAATACGATCGAGATTGCACTGAAAGACGGCGAACTCACCGCAAGAGTCAGGGATGAACTGAAGAATCTGTAATAAACCAGTATATTACAAACCAGTACGTAACGACCCCCCGGGAAAATGCAGGTCTGTGATTTAGGCCTGATTCCCGGGGGATTTTTATTCAGTATAGAGTTTTCATTTCAGTATGAGTTTTATTTCATAATAGGGTTTTCACAGTTCAATGGATTGCTATGGTTACCAAAAACCAAATAATAATTGATTATTTCCAAAACATCGGGATTCCGGGAAAATGTACCCTGGTTTTTTCCTGAAAGCGTGGCCGGTACAGTGGATTTACTTCTTTACTCTGCAGCGTCCGCCTGTATATTCTCATCCGCGAGCTCCAGCGTAAACACGAATTCCGTGCCGACGCCTTCCGTGCTGATCACATTGATGTTCTGACCGTGGGCGTTGATGATCTCCTTTACGATGGCAAGGCCTAGACCGGAGCCGCGGCGGTCCTTGCCACGGGAGCTGTCGCTCTTGTAAAAACGGTTCCAGATGCGCGAAATATCATTTTTGTTGATGCCGCAGCCGTGATCCTTGACGGAGATATGGCAGCGGTTATATTTTTCTTCCGTCTCGATCTTGATCTCCGAGTTCTTATCCGAAAACTTGATCGCGTTGTCGAGCAGATTATAGAGGACCTGCTTGATCCTGTCCTCATCGGCGTTGACGAAGAGCTGTTCCCCTGTGAGTACCAGCCGGATCGTGATCTTCTTGTTCCGGCAGCTTCCCTCGAAGAGGGCGGCGGTGTCCTTGATGACCCGGTTGATGTCAAAATCGGTCTTTTTGAGGACCGCCTGGTCGACATCCATGTTCGAGAGCCGCATGATGCCCTGGGTCAGGTTTTCGAGGCGGTCCGCCTCCTGGCTGATAATGCGAAGATATTTTTCGTGGAGCTCCGGCGGGATCGTCCCGTCGATCATGGCTTCCGTGAAGCCCTTGATGGAGGTCAGCGGGGAGCGGAAGTCGTGGGAGACGTTGGCGATGAACTGGCGCTGATATTCATTTCCCTTGTCCAGCTCCTGCGCCATGACGTTCATGGATTCCGCGAGGTAGCCGATCTCGTCGCTCGATTTAGTCTCGATCCGGTGCTTTAAGTTTCCCCGGGCAAATTCGAGAGAGCCTGCCGTGATCTTCATGAGAGGACGGTAGACAGAAAGCGTAAACTGCAGAAGGATCAGGAAGGAGAGCGCAATGAAAATGGCCGCGACGACAAATACCTTATTGACGATGCGGTCTCTTGAGGCGTAGATCGCCGTCATAGGAATATGGACGGAAATGTAGCCCCGGGTCGCCATTTTGGAGGTGACGGGAATCATCACGTTCAGATGATTCTCGCTGAACAGGCCGTAAAAGTCGCTGACTTCATAGTAGGTCGGCCCGAAAGCGGCCGCGTTGAAGTGCTCGATGACATTTTCCTCTTCACCCGGCGCGGGGAGATCCGTGTCGAGGCGGATCTGGCCGTCGGTCCCTATGATGAGGATCCTGCTGCCCTCATAGGTGGCGGTGAGCTTCAGGGAAGTGAAAAGGTCTTCCAGATTGCCGCCCAGGGAAAAATAAGTGTCTGCATTATTGGTTGCAATCCCGTTCGCTTCGTCATACAGATGTCTTGCACGCAGACTCACAAGCTCGCGGTCAACAAGCAGCGAGCCGAGCGTGGCCACCGTGGTCAGGATGATCAGGGCGAGCATCACGTAGGTAATGATGAATTTTGTGTAGATCGAGCGCTTCATCCGTCTGACAGGAAATGATCTGAACGTTTACGGGATCGGGAAGGAAAGAATATCCTGCTTTATGATTTCACTTCGAATTTGTAGCCGATGCCCCAGACAGTGGAGATCGCCCACTCATCGTGATCCTTGATCTTTTCGCGCAGCCGCTTGATATGCACGTCCACCGTCCGTGTATCGCCGATGTATTCGTAGCCCCAGATGTGGTCGAGGAGCTGTTCGCGCGTGAAGACGCGGTTGGGCTGGGAAGCGAGAAAATACAGAAGCTCCAGTTCTTTGGGCGGCATATAGATTGAGTGCCCGTCGTATTCCACCGAATAATTGGTGAGGTTCACCGTGAGTCCCGGATACTGGGCAATTTCTCCGGCGGGTTTTTCCGGCTCGGCAGGCGTTACGGCAGTTCTTCTCAGGACTGCTTTGACGCGTGCGACCAGCTCTTTGGGATCGAAAGGCTTGATCATGTAATCGTCCGCCCCGAGCTCCAGCCCCAGGACTTTGTCGAAGGTCTCGCCTTTTGCCGAGAGCATGATGATCGGTGTTGTGGACTCCTGCCGCACGCGCCGGCATACCTCGTAGCCGTCGATGCCGGGAAGCATGAGGTCGAGAAGAATGAGATCGGGACCGAAGGAGCGAAACGCCTCAAGGGCAGCTTCTCCGTCCGCCGCGATCCGGGTCTCGTATAATTCTTTTGTGAGATAGAGCGAGATCAGCTCGGCGATATTGTCGTCATCGTCGACGATCAGGATCTTCTGCTTTACTGCCATTTGATTACCCCCTTCCCGCCCGGAGGCGGGGTGCTGGCTGCGCCGTCGGCGCTGTTTCTCTTATTTGATCTCCGCGATCGTGACGCCGGCATCGCCCTCGCCGAACGCGCCGAGACGGAAGGAACGCACGTGTTTTTCCCGCTTCAGGGAGTCGTGGATGCCTTTTCGCAGGGCGCCGGTTCCCTTGCCGTGGACGATGCGGACTTCGGAGATATGGGCCATAAAGGCGTCGTCAAGGAATTTTCCCAGTTCCGCGCAGGCCTCGTCGACCGTTTTGCCGATCAGGTTGATCTCCGAGGCGGCAAATGTCGATTTTTCGACCCGGAGTTTTCCGGAGGAGCTTTTGGAAAATCCCGGCGCGCTGATTTCCGGCTCGTCGGATAATTCGAGATCATCGATCTTCACCCGGGTGCGCATGATCCCCGCTGTCACGTACAGATTGCCTTTGGCGTCCGGAAGCGTATTCACGGTTCCCGTCACGCCGAGGCTCAGCACCGTCACACGGTCGCCGACGTGGATGTCGGAAGCCTTCAGGGTGCCTTTTTTCTTCTTTGCTGCGGGTTCCGCGGCGTTGCTGCTGTAATTGCTGATCTTTTTGCGGAGTTTCTCGCGCTTTTCTTCCAGTTCCTGGATCGACGCTCCGGATTCTTTTGCTTTAGCAAATTCCCGGATGGTGCGGTCCGCGTAATCCTTGGCGTTCTGCAGGATATTGCGCGCTTCTTCCGAAGAGGAGCGGATGAGATCGGATTTTCTCTGTGTGAGCTCTTTTTTCTTTTCTTTCAGTTCCGCCCGGAGCCGGTCGATCTCCTCGCGTTCCCGCGCAGCGGTTTCCCGTTCTTCCTCCAGTTTTCTGCGGCTGACCTCGAGCTCTGTGATGACGTCCTCAAAAGATTCCGCCTGCTCGGAGATCTGGCCTTTCGCGTATTCAATGATGTCTTCGGTAAGACCGAGTTTTCTCGAGATGGCAAACGCGTTGCTCTTGCCCGGGACTCCGATGAGAAGACGGTAGGTCGGGCTCAGGGTATCCACGTCAAATTCGCAGCTGGCATTTTCAATGCCGGGCGTCCGCAGGGCGTAGATCTTGAGTTCGCTGTAGTGCGTCGTCGCGATAGTCCGGACGCCCCTTTCGTGCAGATGGGTCAGGATCGAGATCGCGAGGGCGGCGCCTTCCGTGGGATCGGTGCCGGCGCCGAGTTCGTCGAAGAGGACGAGGGAATTTTCGTCCGCCCGGTCGATGAAGGAGACCACGTTGGTCATATGGGACGAAAACGTCGACAGGCTCTGCTCGATGCTCTGCTCGTCGCCGATATCCGCGTACACTTCTTCGAAAATTGCCAGCCGGCTCTGATCGGCGGCCGGAATATGCAGCCCCGCCTGTCCCATGAGGGTCAGCAGGCCGGTCGTTTTCAGGGTAACGGTCTTGCCGCCCGTATTCGGTCCGGTGATCACTAAGAGATCAAAGGATTCACCGAGTCGGATATCGATCGGTACGACCTGTTTTTTCGGGATCAGGGGATGTCTCGCGCGCCGCAGGTCGATAATGCCCTCTTCATTGCAGACCGGCCTCGTCGCGTTCATTTCCATCGCGAGTTTTGCCCGGGCAAATACGAAGTCGAGATTCCGGAGGATCTCAAAATTAGCCATGAGAGCATTTCTGTAGGGAACGAGACGCTCGGAGAGATCCGCGAGAATGCGTGCGATCTCGTTCTGCTCCTGGATCTCCGCCTGCCGGATGTCGTTGTTCAGCTTGACGACGGAAGCCGGCTCGATAAAGACGGTGGATCCGCTCGAGGACTGGTCATGGATAATGCCCTGGACCTGCCCGCGGTATTCCTGCTTGACGGGAATGCAGTAGCGCCCGTCGCGCGTCGTCACGAGGGCGTCCTGCAGATAGTCTTTTCCTGCCGAGGAGGAGATGATCCTGGTCAGTTCGTTATGGATCCTCTCGTTCAGGATCCGGATCTGGCGGCGGATCTGGCGGAGCGCCGGGGAGGCGTCATCCGCGATCTCATTTTCGTCCAGTATGCAGCGCCGGATCTCCGCGGAAATAAGCGTGAGGGGCTCCAGCGTCTCAAACCAGGCGGAGAGGGAGTCCGAGGGATCTTCCTCCTTCTCTTTTCTGCCGTAGCGCTTTACGGCGCCCGCATTTTCAAGAAGTCCCGCGATGCCCAGAAGCTCGGGGGCGGACAGGGACGCGCCCACATCAAGGCGCATGATCTCGCCGCGGACTTCTCTGACATTTCCGAATGAGACCGACCCCTTGCGGAACAGTCTTGCGAGGGCATCCTGCGTCTGGGTCTGGGCTTCTTCGATCGCCTCGCGGTCCGTCATGGGGAGAAGATCCCGGCAGAGTGCGCGCGCGGCATCCGAGCCGGCGTAAGAGGCCAGCTGCTGTATGATTTTGTCGTATTCTAATACATGGAGTGCTTTTTCATTCATACCTCACATTTTACACTGTGCCGGTAAGAAATCAAAGTAATATTTGGAACTGTGTTCAAACCTTGTTCATAATCTTCTGATAGAGTAAAGGTATGAGTACGCCTGGAGATTTGATCAACAGCACAGAGAAGAAACAGGACAGCGTACAGCCGCAGCCCGCGGAAGCTCCCGCGGAGAATACCGCCGCCGGCGGGAAAGCTCCGTCCGGGAAGGGAGAGCCGGATGACTCGTATCCGGTCATCCGCGAGACGGTCAAAAGACGTCCTGTGAAATACCGGAAGATCCTTCAGAAGATCTTAGCCATAACAGCCGGAGCGGTTTTGTTCGGAATCGTCGCGGCCTTTGTTTTTTCGCGCTTTCTGCCGGTCTTTAATACCAGCGGCGAGGGGACGGTACAGTTTGAGCAGGATTCCGCCCCGGCAGTGACCTCTCCGGGAGACATTACGGAGGCGGTCACGCAGGGAGCGGAGGAGACCCAGATCCCGGAAGCGACGCCGGAAGACGGGGAGACGGAATCCTCCGGGACAGAAGAGAGCGCTGCGGCGGAAAATACGGAATCTCAGGAGACCGAACCGGAACTGACAGAGACAGCAGCGCCGGAGAACCCGGAGGACAGCAGCGGGGAAAATTCTGAAAATACGCTCGAACCGAACGAAGTCCCGGGCATCACGCCGACCCCGTCGGTGGATCCCGCCTTTGAGAGCGCGGAGCGGATCCGCCAGAACCGGATGCTCTACAACGATTTCCGGACGCTTTCCGTGAAGACGGCAAAATCTGTCGTCACCGTGACGGGCATCACTACCACGGAGGACTGGTTCAATACCACCAGCGAGGAGCGTCATCAGACAAGCGGCGTGATCGTGGCGGACAACGGCGTGAGCTATCTTGTCCTCGCGCAGTACGAGGCGATCGCCGATTCCACGAGCCTTTATGTGACGCTTTTTAACAATGCCATTGTCGAGTGCTCTGTCGTCAAGGAAGACGCCAATACAGGTCTCGCTGTTCTCCGGGTACAGAAAAATAACATCGATCCGGCGGTCCGCGGCGATCTCCAGATTGCGGTCCTCGGAAATTCCTACAATATCGGCAACGGCGAGCCGGTCATCGCGATCGGCGCCCCGATGGGATACACCGGCTCCATCGACTACGGGCAGGTCACTTCCATTTCCGGAAAAATATCCGTCATGGACGCCGCCTATTCCCTGATCATGACCAATATTCAGGGAACGCCGGGAGGCAGCGGTGTGCTGATCAACCTCGACGGAGAGGTGATCGGCATCATTTCCCAGCAGTTCGCGCAGGGGACAAATACCGTGACGGCGCTTCCGATCTCCCCTCTCAAGAGAACGGTGGAGATCCTTTCCAATAATCAGAAATTTGCCTGGCTGGGGATCGTCGGCGAGGACGTCACGTCGAGACTGTCCGCGAGTTTCTCGATCCCGGTGGGCATCTACGTCACAGAGGTCGCTCCCGATTCGCCCGCATTTGACGCGGGCATCCAGAGAGGCGATATCATCTGCCGCATCGGAGAGACGCCGGTCACGGAGATGGCGGCGCTGGGAAGCCTGCTCAACAACGGAATGGCAGGGACGACCCAGACCGTCACGGTCCAGCGCCTCGGCGCGGACGGCTATGTGGAGATCGGCCTCGACGTCAGCATCGGGGAGATCTGAGGCCTCCTCCCCGGACCGATCACGACCTGAAAGAAGGAACAGAATATGAAATTTATCGCAGAACTGCAGGAAGGCAGCCGTCTTCAGGATGTCTACCTGTGCAAAATGAGACATGCCGCCGTCACAAAGAACGGCAAAAACTACGAAAATGTGATCCTGCAGGACCGCACCGGTCAGCTGGACTGTAAGATATGGGAGCCGAATTCCGCCGGGATCGGCGAATTTGAGGCGCTCGATTACGTTTATGTTGTGGGCTCGGTGAGCTCCTTCAACGGCTCGCTGCAGGCGAGTCTCCGCCAGGTGCGGAAAGCCGACGAGGGCGAATATATTCCGGCGGATTATCTTCCCGTCACGACGAAGAACCGCAAGGCGATGTACATGGAACTTGTGTCGTTCAAGGATTCCGTGAAGGATGAATTCCTGCACGCCCTGCTGGACAGCTTTTTCGGCGACAAAGAGTTCATGAAAACGTTCTACGGTCATTCCGCCGCGAAATCCATTCATCACAGCTTTGTGGGGGGACTGCTCGAGCATACGCTCGCCGTGGTCAGGATCTGTGATTACATGACAAATGCGTACCCCATCCTCCGGCGGGACCTTCTCATCACGGCGGCCATGCTTCATGACATCGGAAAAACGCAGGAACTGTCGGATTTTCCGGTCAACGAATACACGGATGACGGACAGCTTCTCGGCCACATCATGATCGGCGCGGAGATGGTGCACGACCGCGCCTTAAAGATCGACGGGTTCCCGAAGATCCTGGAGACGGAGCTCAAGCACTGCATTCTCGCCCATCACGGGGAGTATGAGTACGGATCTCCCAAGAAACCGGCTCTCATGGAGGCAATGGCGCTCAACATGGCGGACAACATGGACGCCAAAATGGAGACCTGGACAGAGATTCTGACGGCGGCCGGGGATACGAACGAATGGCTCGGCTACAACAAGCTTTTTGAATCCAATATCAGGAAGACCCAGGGGGTATAAATTGGAGGAAAGAAGGATTCCTGTCAAAAATCAGGAATTTACGGTCCGAATTGAGGATTTCGGAAAAAACGGAGAGGGTATCGGCCGCGCGGAGGGCTATACCCTCTTTATAAAAGACGCCGTGCCCGGGGATCACGCGAGAGTCGGCATCACAAAGGCGGGAAAAAGTTTCGGATACGCGCGTCTCATTGAGGTGCAGGAACCTTCCCACGACCGGTGTGAACCGGCCTGCAGGGCCGCCCGCCGCTGCGGAGGCTGCCAGCTTATGGCGGTCCGCTATGAGGCGCAGCTCGCGTTCAAGCAGAAGAAGGTGGAGGACGCCCTGCGGAGGCTCGGGGGACTCGAAATACCGGTCCTTCCCATCATCGGAGCGGAACATACGCTCCGATACCGCAATAAGGCGCAGTACCCTGTCGGCATGAAAAACGGGCGCGCCGCCGCGGGCTTTTACGCGCAGCGCACGCATGATATTGTGGAAAATGACGACTGCCTGCTGAGCCCCGCATCGCACCGGATCATTCTGAATAAAATTCTGGAATGCATGGACCGTTACGGAATCGATGCTTATGATGAAAAGACCGGGAAGGGACTTGTGAGACATGTGCTCATGCGTCAGGGCTTTGCGACAGGAGAGATCCATGTCTGTATCATCGTAAACGGAAAGTATCTTCCCCACGCGGAGGAGATCGCGCGGGAGCTGATGGCGATTACATTTTCCGAAAACGGCGGGGCGGTGCCGGTGAACCCCGGGAGCACGGAACGGATCGTCGGCATTTCCCTGAATGAAAATACGGAACGCGGCAATGTCATTCTGGGAAGAAACATGCACCATATCGCGGGGAAAGAGACCGCTGCGGACCGGATCGGCGGTGTACAGTATGAGATCTCGCCCCTCTCTTTCTATCAGGTCAATCCGGAACAGACGAAAAAGCTGTATGATACCGTGAAGGCGTTCGCCGGACTGACCGGCCGGGAGCATGTCTGGGATCTTTACTGCGGGATCGGGACGATCGGCCTGTATCTCGCGGATCAGGCGGCCTGCGTGACGGGGATCGAGATCGTTCCCCGCGCCGTACAGGACGCAAAGGCCAATGCGGCGGCAAACGGATACCGGAATGCGGAATACTATGCCGGGGCGGCGGAAGAGGTCATGCCGGAACTTCTTGAGAAAAACAGGAAGCGGCGGACAGAGGGCGGACAGCCGGAGGAGAAAAATATCGTCATTATCGATCCTCCCAGAAAAGGCTGTGACGCATCTCTCCTGCATGCGCTTCTCGCGCTGCGTCCCGACAGGATCGTATATGTGAGCTGCGATCCGGCAACACTTGCGAGGGACCTCCGGATCCTGACGGACGGCGGATATTCCGCGCGCGCAGTGCAGCCCGTGGATATGTTCCCCCAGACAACGCATTGTGAAGCCGTTGTGAGGCTGGAGCGGACAGAAAGCATTTAAAACCACGAAATGAAAAGGAGAAAAAATGGCGAGACCAGACAGAATCCACGATTCATCCGGATTTGTTATGCTTGCGGACTACGTTCCGCATCTGATTCAGGAGATCCGGTATCACTCCACCTACAATTTTATCGGGGAGCGGATCGACGGCTATGAGGAGCCCTGCGCGATGGCGACGCTGGAGGCGGCAAGAGCCCTGAAGTCCGCTGGCAATGAACTGTATGTGATGGGGTATGAGCTGAAAGTGTTCGACGCCTACCGTCCCGCAAGAGCGGTGAAACACTTTGTGCTCTGGGGGATTGAGGATCAGGATCTGCGCATGAAAGAATTCTTCTATCCGGATCTTGAGAAGCAGGCACTGTTCGCCGAGGGATATATCGCAAAACAGTCCAGCCACAGCAGGGGCAGCGCCATCGATCTCACCCTGCTCGATATGAAGACCGGAAAGGAAGTGGACATGGGAAGCCCGTTCGACTACTTCAGCGAAGCTTCTCATCCCGATTACAGAGGAATAACCGATGAGCAGTACCGGAACCGGATGCTGCTGCAGAAGGTCATGGTGCGGAACGGTTTTCTCCCCTATGAGTGCGAGTGGTGGCATTTTGTGCTGCGGGATGAGCCTTACCCGGATACTTATTTTGATTTCCCGGTGTGCGCGGGATCCCTCAGGAGCTGAGGAGCTGAAAGAGGGATCATGCCCCTCCTTAGGATTATTCATACATATTATAGGAAAACAAATCCGGAAAACGAAGAATCAGCACAATTGCAAATTAATTTTGAAAAATCTACAGACAAATTGTACGAACTATACTATAATATTCTAAAGTGAACAGGCGGCCGAGAGGTCGCCTGCTATATCATGTTACGGCAACTATGGTATGGATTGGAGGGAATCATTTTGGAAGCTTTAAACTATGTTGCTGCAGTTCTCGGAATCTGCGCGCTTCTGTTCGCGGTATATCTGATCCGGAAAGTCGGAAAACAGGATGCAGGTACGGACAGAATGAAGGAGATCGCCGCCTATATTCATGAAGGCGCGAAGGCGTTCCTCATGGCGGAGTACAGGATCCTTGTCTTCTTTGTCGTGGTCCTGTTTGTGCTGATCGGCGTCGGCATCAGCTGGATGACGGCAGTCAGTTTCCTTGTCGGTGCGCTGTTCTCGACAGCTGCAGGCTACATCGGTATGAACGTCGCGACAAAGGCAAATGTCCGCACGGCAGCGGCCGCTAAGAATCACGGCATGAACGCCGCGCTCTCTGTGGCGTTTTCCGGCGGCGCCGTCATGGGTATGTGCGTAGTCGGTTTCGGTCTTCTCGGAGCCAGCGTGATCTATATCATCACGGGCAGCCCGGACGCGCTTTCCGGCTTTTCGCTCGGCGCTTCTTCCATCGCCCTGTTCGCCCGTGTCGGCGGCGGCATTTATACGAAAGCGGCGGACGTAGGAGCGGACCTCGTCGGTAAAGTCGAAGCGGGCATCCCGGAAGATGACCCCCGCAACCCGGCTGTTATTGCGGATAACGTCGGTGACAATGTCGGCGACGTCGCCGGCATGGGCGCGGATCTGTTTGAATCGTATGTGGGATCTATCGTCTCCGCGGTTACTCTTGGCGTTGTCAGCTATCAGGCTGCAGGAGCCATTTTCCCGATGATCATCGCGGCGATGGGCATCGCTTCCGCGATCATCGGATGCTTCTTCGTAAAAGGCGACGAGAACTCGAACCCCCACAAAGCTCTGAAGATGGGCTCCTATGCGGCTTCCGCAGTCGTTGTGATCGGCTCGCTCGCTCTGAGCTATTATTTCTTTAAGAATTTTAATGCCGCAATCGCCATTATCTGCGGTCTTGTGGTAGGTCTGATTATCGGTATTATTACGGAGATCTACACCTCCGGAGATTACCGCTTTGTCAAGAAGATCGCGCAGCAGTCGGAGACCGGTCCCGCGACGACCGTTATCAGCGGTATTGCGGTCGGCATGCAGTCCACGGCGATTCCGATCGTCCTGATCTGCGTCGGCATCATCGGCGCGTACCTCTCCTTCGGACTGTACGGCATCGCGCTGGCAGCTGTCGGCATGCTTTCCACCACCGGCATCACGGTCGCCGTGGACGCGTATGGTCCCATCGCCGATAACGCCGGCGGTATCGCGGAAATGTCGAGACTTCCGTCCAAGGTCCGCAAGATCACGGATAAGCTGGATGCTGTCGGCAATACCACCGCGGCCATGGGCAAAGGCTTCGCGATCGGTTCCGCCGCTCTGACAGCCCTTGCGCTCTTCGTTTCCTATGCACAGGCGGTCGGCCTGTTCTCTGCGGGCATCAACCTGCTCGACTATCAGGTCATCGTTGGTCTCTTCATCGGCGGCATGCTTCCGTTCCTGTTCTCCGCTCTGACTATGGATTCGGTATCGAAGGCGGCTTACAAGATGATCGAAGAAGTCCGCAGACAGTTCCGCACGATTCCCGGGATCCTTGAGGGGACCGGAAAACCGGATTACACCACCTGCGTCGCGATCTCCACAAAGGCGGCTCTGCACGAGATGCTTGTTCCGGGCATCATGGCTGTCGTCGTCCCGCTCGCGATCGGACTCCTTCTCGGGCCGGAAGCGCTGGGAGGACTCCTTGCGGGATCCCTTGTGACGGGCGTTATGCTCGCAATCTTCATGTCCAACTCGGGCGGCGCCTGGGACAACGCGAAGAAATACGTTGAGGACGGCCATCACGGCGGCAAAGGCTCGGATGCGCACCACGCGGCGGTCGTCGGCGATACGGTCGGCGATCCCTTCAAGGACACGTCGGGTCCGTCACTGAATATTCTGATCAAGCTGATGACAGTCGTATCCCTGGTATTTGCCCCGCTGTTCCTTGCGGTAGGCGGACTGCTCTGATACGCGGTTTTGATAGGAGGAATCATCATGTACGAGAATTTGCCGGTTGAATTCAAAAATATCGTCGAGAGAGCCAAAAAGGTCAAAAAACCGCTTCGCGTCGCCATCGCCGGCGCGGACGCGGAGAACATCCTGGCCGGTGCGTTTGACGCCCAGGACGCGGGCTTTGCGGAGCCGGTCCTCGTCGGCAACTACAAGAAGATCCATGCTATGCTGGAAAAACTCGGATTTGAGGGACGCGACTGCGATATCCAGCCCATCACCAACGACGTCAACCCGGTGCAGTACGCCATTGAAATGGTACAGGCGGGCGGCGCCGATGTTCTGGTCCGCGGCAATACGCAGACGAGAGACTTTCTGCTTCCCGTTCTCAACAAAGCCAATCATCTGATCCGGGAAGACAGACTGATCACACATATCAATCTCATGAAATTCGAGGGGTATGAAAAAATGCTCGCGGTCTCCGACTGCACGCTTCTTGTGGAACCCTCCATGGAGCAGAGAAAGGAAGTCGTGCGGAACATGGCGGAGACACTGCAGTTCTTCGGCGTCGACAAGCCGAATATCGCGCTTCTTTCCCTGGTGGAAAAACCGAGTTTTCATATGAGAGATACTGTCGAAGCGCAGACGATCATTATGGATCACCAGGAAGAACCCATCGCGAACTGCAACCTCGTCGGACCGATTACTTATGACCTCATCGTCAGTAAAGAGGCCGCGAGACTGAAGAATTATGACTGCGAGTACTGCGGTGAATTTGACGGCATCGTGGTGCCGACGCTTCTCGCCGGCAACCTGATCTGCAAGCTTCTGGATACCCATCAGCATGCTACCGGGTGCTGCGTGCTTTACGGCGCATCCGTTCCGATCGCGATCAACGGCCGCAGCGAGTCAAGAGAACAGGCGTTCCTTTCGCTGGCTGCCTGCATCGCGATGGCGGCAGAAAAAGCAGAAAGATAAGATGGTTCTGCTGTAAAAGGGAGAGAAAACAATGATTTACAAACCATTTGGAGAGTCCGGGCTGAACCTGTCCACTCTCGGCATGGGCATGATGCGTCTTCCCACGATCGGGGGAGATCCCAAGGCGCCCATCGACCGGGAAAAAGCAGAGGAGATTCTCCGCTATGTCTATGACCACGGCGTCAATTATTTCGATACCGCTTTCCGGTATCACGGCGGCGAGTCGGAACTGGTCGCCGGGGAGATCCTGAAGCAGTTCCCGCGGGACAGCTATTGCCTCGCCACGAAGCTTCCGGGACATATGATGCACTGTAAAGACGGAAAGATCGGGTTCCACGGATATCTGTCGGATTTTCACTGCGATTCGGTCGCGGATATTTTCGAGGACCAGCTCAAGCGGTGCCAGACGGAGTATTTTGACTTCTATCTGCTGCACAATGTCTGCGAGAGCTCGGTGGCATTTTATACCAATGAAAATGTCGGAGCGGTCGAATATCTTGTAAAACAGAGGGAACTCGGAAGGATCCGCCATCTCGGGTTTTCCTGCCACGCAAGGTATGATACGCTGGATGCGTTCCTTACGAAATATGAGGGCGTGTTTGAGTTTGTGCAGATCCAGCTCAATTATCTTGATGAGCGGCTGCAGGACGCAAAGAAAAAATATGATGTTATCCAGAAGCACGGACTTCCGGTCTGGGTCATGGAAGGTGCAAGAGGCGGCAAGCTGATCCATCTGCCGGAGAAAGCGCAGAGCATCCTGAAGGAAGTGCATCCGGAGGACAGCACGGCAAAGTGGGCGTTCCGCTATCTGCAGTCTCTCCCAGGAGTACAGGTGGTCCTGAGCGGTATGACGGAGCTTTCCCAGGCGGTAGAGAACTGCGAGATCTTCTCGGAGTGTTCACCGCTTGACGAAAAAGAGAAGGACGCACTGAACCGTGTCGTGGACTCCATGCTGGATCTGGTTCCCTGCACGGGATGCCGCTACTGTACGGAGGAGTGCCCGCAGGGACTGAATATTCCGGGACTCATCGCTTCCTATAATGATCACAAGTTCGCGGACGGTCCCCTCTGGTTCAATCTGGATCCGGAGAAAGAATCGGATCAGCCGACGCGCTGCATCTCCTGCGGCGCCTGTCAGTCGATCTGTCCGCAGAGTATCGATGTACCCGCCATCATGAATGAGCTGGCAGACAAAATGAAATAAAATGTAAACCGCCGCTGCAAAGCGGCGGTTTACATTTGATGCTTGACTTTGATGAATTGTAAACCTATAATCATGGATATAGGTTAACAATTGCAAAAAAAGGATGGCATTAGTGATGAACAGCAACGCAAAATGGCTTACCGGAACGGCCCTTATGACAGCCGTACTTTGTATACTCGGACCTCTTTCACTTCCAATCGGTCCGATTCCCATCTCCCTCACGAGTTTTGTGATCTATCTTTTTCTGTATATTCTTGATACAAAACAGGCTGCCGCAGCCTGCGGCGTCTACCTGCTGCTCGGCCTTCTCGGCCTCCCCGTTTTTTCCGGCTATACGGGCGGAGCTGCAAAGCTTTTCGGTCCAACCGGCGGTTATCTGATCGGATTTATTCCTCTGATCCTGATCGGGGGGACGGCTCTGCGATATTTTCGGAATAACCGGATCATGGGAATTCTCTCGCTGGAAGCAGCGACCTGGGTCCTGTACGCCATGGGAACCGCATGGCTTGCCTACAGTGCGCACATGTCCTTTAAAGCGGCTCTTGCTGCAGGTGTCATTCCGTTTATCCTG
>SVDL01000159.1 GCA_015057835.1 Lachnospiraceae bacterium | reverse complement strand
GTGAGCGACAGTACTTTCGGGTCAGCAAGGTTCCCGACATGCTCCTGAAACTTTTTCTTCCTGTGCAGCGGGCAAAACAGCGAAAAGTCCGGATGAAATACGAATCCGTCCGGAAGAACAATGGTGTCTTCGTAACTTGGTTTCAAATTCAGTTCGCGGTAAATAGCGCTGATCGAAAGCTCAGATTTTGACCGGCGCTTGCTCCCGGTCGTGTCTGTCTGAGTCAGGTGCTCCGGATGCAGATCCGGCGCGGATGTTGCGTCGTTGATATCCAGCAGATACGGAAATCCCATCGCCTCGATCGATTCTGGCGAGATGTTCTGATATGCCGGCGAGAGCATATGGACGATCTCGTTTGGATCATACACTCGGTAATTCCGAAGCATCTCATCGAGCATCTTTGAATTGTAAGCGGCGTTCTTCATCGCTGTTTCGGCAACGTGCCTGCTCGTGAGCTGCTCGATCAGCTTGGCGTTCTTGGTTATGGCGCGTCCCACGCCTTCACTGTCGAAAGCCCGGTAGTAGTTTCGGTTATTTTTTGTCTGCACAGACATCCTGCCCTTAGGCAGATGCTTCAGCAGCTGTCCGCATTTCTGCATCGTGTCCAAGACATTTCGACTCTCTAATTCCAATACATCCCTGAAATTCATTTTCCCTTTTCTCCTTTCCATTCATCAAAACCTTCACGGTCGGTTTCATCTGCTCGCATCGACATTATCACAGACGGTTTCACCCTCAGTCATCTGCTCACATCAAAACCTTCACGGTTGGTTGTAATTACTGATTGTAAGGTCGTTATATGGGGAAATCAATACTCGTTTATTTGGAAAAATCAACATTCTATGGGGAAATCAAAAAAAGTTGTCAGTAATCTATTGGAAAGGCAAATCCCCGGTTTCGGTACCTGATGGGGAAAGGCAAACCCCCGGTTTCGGTACCTGATGGGGAAGTGCAGATCCGTATTAAACGCCTAAATGCTTAAGTTTTTTTGAGGTGTTTTTTGTGTGAGGAATAAGTCAAGAAACGGGATATTATGGTATTATATAAATGCGGATTTATAGCTGGGCGCTCTGCCCGGATCTGCCGGAACTACCGGATCGGCAGCTGATACATCGGATCTGCCGGAACTATTGAATCTGAAACAATAATACATTAACGAGATAGATAGAAAAGGGGAATACAGAATGTTTTATTTTGACTGGACTTTCATCTTCCTTATTCCTGCGATGATCCTTGTTGCGGTTGCGCAGGTTGAGGTGACGAGCAATTTCAACAGGTACAGTCAGGTCAGAGGCGGAAGAGGCATCACCGGCGCTGAGGCGGCGAGAAGGATGCTTGATCAGAACGGACTTACGGACGTTCAGATAAGGCCGGTAAAGGGAAGCCTGACTGATCATTATGATCCGAGGACGAGGACTGTTAATCTGTCGGAGCCTGTATACGGCTCTGATTCAGTAAGCGCTGTAGGTGTAGCGTGCCACGAATGCGGACACGCAATGCAGCATGCGCACAACTATGCGCCGCTCATCTTCAGGAACTCGATCGTTCCTGTGGTGAACCTCGCATCTTCGTTTTCATGGATCCTTGTAATTATAGGAATAATTCTTATGGGAATATCAGAGGCACCGGACGGCGGTATCGGCAGCACGATCCTCAATCTTGGCATCATAGCGTTCGTTATCGTCGTACTGTTCCATCTGGTGACGCTCCCGGTAGAACTTGACGCGAGCCACCGCGCAGTAGTGCAGATAAGCGAAATGGGCCTGGTATCGCCGGAGCATGAAGTCGGCGTAAAGAAGGTGCTGGGCGCAGCTGCTCTTACGTATCTCGGCGCGCTGGTCATGGCGATAGCCAACCTTCTGAGGATCCTGGCCATCGCAGGTATGAGCAGGAGAAATTAGATCAGCCGTGTTACACGATATGAAGACAGACGGTCCTGTCGCGGAAAGAAGCCGCCAGAGCCGTGCGGACAGCCATAGAGGCGAGGGCTGGCAAAAGCGAAAAGACGATCGTGAAGACGTTGGCCGCGGAAATCATAAAGTCGACCGTAAAGGCAGCCATAAAAAATGGAACGGCGGGCGCGGCGACAAAAACGCCGCCTCTGCAAGGTCAGGCTCTGCAAGGTCTGGCAATGTGAAGATCGTCATCGATCCGGACCGCATGGCCGCATATAAGACGCTCGTCAAAATCGAGAAGTCCAAAGCCTACTCGAATATCGAGCTGAATACGATGATGTCCGACGAGATCGTAAATCAGGGTTTTGTTCGGGAGCTCGTCTACGGAGTCATCAGGAACAGGCGGTATCTCGATTATTATATCGACGAGCTGGCGCGGGACGGGATCGAAAGCATCCGCCCGGAAGTTGTGGTTTTGCTGCGGACCGGATTGTACCAGATCATATTCATGGATTCTGTGCCGGCGCATGCAGCCGTCGACGAGACAGTGAAGATCGCAAAGCTCCTGTTCCCGGGTCGCGGCGGTTTTGTGAATGGTTTGTTAAGGAGTTTTATAAGGTTACATGTTGAACTTGATTTCAAAGCTGGCAGCGATGCTGGTAAAGCCGATCCTGAAAATGCTGAAGCACGAATAGAGTTAGCGGACCGCGGTCTCGAGGAGCCGGTCTTCGTAGAAACTGATGACTCGAGGCGCATGCCGATTCCGGACATCGCTGACGATATGCGCCGGCTGTCCGTCATGTATTCATGCGACGAGGGGCTCGTGCGGCTGATCGCAGGTCAGTACGGAAAAGACGACGCGGAGAAATTCCTCAAGGTGTCGCTTGAGACACCGCCGCTGTTCGTCAGGGTGAACACGATCAAAACCTCTACAGCTTCTCTCGCAGAGTCGCTGAGATTGCAGGGCTTCGTCGCCGAACTATACAAAGGATTGGTGTACGAAGGACACGCATCGGATACGCTCACGGAAAAGCCGAGTGACGCAAGTCCGGAGAACACGGATCACAGTAACTCTTATCCGGATATACTCATCGTCTCTGGGCGCGGGATACTTGAAACGAAGGAATTCCGGGACGGGCTGTTCTTTGTTCAGGATGCTTCGTCAGGCGAAGCAGTAAAAGAGCTGAATCCAGTGGCCGGAGAGGTTTTGATAGATGTGTGTGCCGCGCCTGGCGGAAAGACGTTCGCCGCGGCGATCGGGATGCAGAACTCGGGCGTGATCCACGCGATGGACCTTCACGGGAACAAGCTGAGGGCGCTGACGAAAGAAGCGAAGCGGCTCGGGATCACGATAATAGATACTGAAGAGCATGACGCGAAGACTGTGCATGAGAAATATGCAGGCGCCGCGGATAAAGTCATCTGCGACGTTCCGTGCAGCGGGCTGGGGGTTTTGAGACGGAAGCCAGAGATCAAGGACAGGCCGCTGAAGAATGACGGCAGGGATCTCGCGGAGATCCAGTACATGATACTGTGCTCGTCGTCGGAATATGTGAAGCCGGGCGGCGAGCTGATGTACAGCACGTGCACGATAAACAAGATTGAGAACGAAGGCGTAACGGACAGGTTCCTAAGCGAGCACGAAGATTTCAAAGTACGGTGCTCGCGGCATATAATGCCGTGCTCGGGCGGACCGGACGGATTCTACTACTGCATAATGCAGCGTGAGAACGCAAAATAGCCAGTA
>SVDL01000158.1 GCA_015057835.1 Lachnospiraceae bacterium | reverse complement strand
GCCGTTCCTGGCGGGATTCGAACCCACGACCTTCCGCTTAGGAGGCGGACGCTCTATCCTGCTGAGCTACAGAAACATCTATTAATTTTTCCCGTATTTTCAAGGTTTTTGGCCTCTCAGGTCCGGGTACCTGTCTTGTAAATCGTCTAAAATTTCGACCGTCTGTCTAATGAAAACGAGTCTAATTTCAGATCTGTGCTGAAAACGCATCATACGCCTTTTTTAGATATCAGGCACTTTTTGGCGCTTCCGGCACCCCTGTCCCGCAGCTTAGTTTGTTTTTCATCTGCTCCTAAGATCTATGTTTGACATGGAGTTAGGAGGCGGACGCTCTATCCTGCTGAGCTACAGAAACATTTTTCGCAAATCAAACTGTATCATGAATTTACGGAAAATGCAACTTCAGTTGCTTTTGCATTTGCCCTGGAAAGACTATATAATAAAATCCTGTTGAGTTTTTATTTGCCGCGGGCTTTTAAAAGCAGGCAAAAATTGCAATAAGTAAGCAGGTAATAAGCAATGAATATGAATCCAATGGCTCTCATGGAGCTGAAAGAGCGGTTTGACACTTTCCGGGTGGAACACCCGAAATTTCTGGCGTATCTCGCGGCGCTGCGGGACAATGCGGTGGCGGAGGGGTCCGTCATGGAAATGAAGGTGACGACGCCGGATGGAAATGAATATGTTTCCAATATCCGAGTGACGGAAAATGACGTGGAAGCCATCCGGCTTCTGCTCGGAGAGGAGCATTCGTAAAATGCCTGGAATGGGAACGCTCATAAACGCGGCGGGCATCGTTGCCGGCGGGCTGCTGGGACTGTTTATCGGCCGCTTTTTTAAGGAAAAATACCAGAATGCCGTCATCCAGATGTGCGGGCTCGGGACGATGTGTCTCGGGATCGCGGGCATTCTCGAGGGAATGCTTTCCGTGGACGGAAATAAGATCGTCAGCGGCAGAGCCCTGTTTATTATTCTGTGCCTGATCGTCGGAGTTTTGATCGGCGAGTGGATCGATCTCGAAGACAAATTCGAACGCTTCGGCGAGTGGCTGAAAAAAAAGAGCGGAAATGCAAAAGACGCGAAATTTGTCGATGGATTTGTGATCACTTCCCTGACCATCGGCGTCGGCGCGATGGCGATCCTCGGCGCCATTCAGGACGGCGTGAGAGGAGATTACTCGCTGCTCGCGACGAAGGCGGTGATCGACTTTGTATTTGTCATGGTCATGACGACGTCGATGGGGGTCGGGTGCATTTTCTCCGTGATCCCGGTGGCGCTGTGGCAGGGTCTTGTGACGGCGCTGTCGAGGCTCCTTCTGCCGGTGCTGACGGAGACAGCGCTCGCGAATCTCTCCATGGTCGGTTCGGTGCTGATCTTCTGTATTGCCTCCAATCTGGTTTTCGGCAAACGCTTTAAGGTCGCCAATATGCTGCCAGCCATAGTGGTGGCGGTGGCGGCGTCATTTCTGCCGTTTTCGTTCTGAGGGGCTGCGCTGAATTCCGATGCGGTGGCATGGTTTATATTATAATAAGTTAAGGATTTGTTAAGGTTCATCGATTTCTCCGAAAAGGTTCCGATGCTATGATTGCATCATAGAAACGAAACGCGGACAGAACCGAAGCCGCGGAACCCCGGAAAACACCGGAAAATATAAACGGAGGAAAAAGTGATGTGGACAAGAAAAGAACTTAAACAACGAGGCAAGGCGGCTTTTAATTTCAATTACTGGAAAACCGTTCTGGTCAGCCTCATTGTGGCGGTCATGCTCGGAGGCATGAGCGCGGGCGGTGCGGCAGCAGGAGGCGGAACCGGCGCAGCCCCCGGACTTACTATGAAATATGCAGGGGAAAGCGGAGAAGAAGAAATCGGCGAAGAGATTCCGGATTTTGAGGAGGACATCCCCGAACTTGCAGAAGGCCTTGGACAGGGAGAGGAAGATATTCCGGAACTCCCCGAAGAATTTCAGCAGTTCGCGCAGGAAGGACCCCAGATCATCTCCGTTGCCGTTGTGCTGATCACCATGGCGGTCGTGTTCGTGGTCGTAGCAGTAATCGCATTTCTGATTTCCGCTTTTCTTCTTAATCCGCTGGAAGTCGGTACGAAACGGTTCTTTGTGCAGAACCTCCACATGCCGGCGGAAGTAAAAGAGATTGCATTCGGGTATGATCACTGCTATAAGAATATTGTAAAGACCATGTTCTTCAGAGATCTTTACACCTTCCTGTGGAGCCTGCTCTTCATCATTCCCGGAATCATTAAATCCTATGAATACCGCATGATCCCGTATCTTCTCAGTGATCATCCGGAGATGACGAAAGAGGAAGCATTTGCCCGCAGCAAAGAGATGATGAGAGGCCAGAAATGGAGAGCATTTGTCCTGGATCTGTCCTTCATCTTATGGGAACTCCTGTCCCTCCTCACACTGGGGATCCTTGATATCTTCTATGTGGGCCCGTACCGTCACATGACGAAGGCAGCTCTCTACGAAGCACTTGAATACGGAAACAGACAAGAGGAAAGTGTTGTATGGACCGAATCCTGATCGCGGACGACGAGCCGGAGATCCGCAGTCTCTTAAGACTGTATCTCGAAAATGAAGGCTACGAAGTCCTGGAAGCCGGTGACGGCAAAGAAGCACTGAAGATTATGACAGGCGGAGAGATCTCTCTCTGCCTGCTTGATATCATGATGCCGGAAATGGACGGGTTCCACGTGCTGCAAAAGCTCCGTGAGGACAGCCAGATTCCGGTCATTATTATTTCCGCGAAGGATGCGGATCCGGAGAAGATCCTGGGGCTGAACCTCGGCGCGGACGACTATATGGTAAAGCCGTTCAATCCCCTCGAGGCCGTCGCCCGGGTCAAAACGAATCTCCGCCGCTACCATCAGATCAGGGGAAATGCAAACACGCAGCCGGCCGAAAATCATTTCCTGACACTGCGCGATCTGAAGCTCGACCTGGACGCCTGCCTCCTGTACCGCGGCGAAAATGCGATCGAACTCACCCCCGTGGAATTCCGGATCATGGAACTGTTTATGAAGCATCCCGGAAAGGTCTTTACCAAGCAGCAGATCTACGAGTGCGGCTGGGGCGAGGAATTTATTGTCGCGGACAATAACATTATGGTATGCATCAGCAAGCTGAGATCCAAGCTGGATGACGATCCGGCGGCGTATATCCGCACGATCCGCGGGCTGGGCTACCGGATGGAGAAGGGCTGATCTGTTCGGATAACAGCACCGGAAGCAGAAAACCGCAGGTGAGAGAAAACAGCGCTGCAGAAGAAACGGAAGGCTTTGAGTGACGGAAGGACAGCGCTGACAGAGGATACTTCGGAATGGATAAACTGAAATCTTTCATAATCAGCAGGCTGCTGATCTTCTTCGCGGCGGTGTCGGCGGCAGAAGCTGCCGCCAGAGTCATCATTCAGCGTGTCCTTCTGCCGTATGCCGCGGCGCTCAGCCATTATACCGGAGATATGAATATACTCGGGTTTGGTGACCTGCTGCGGATCATGAAGGAGCTTTTTACCGGACAGGGCGGGAAGGTCGTCATCGATCTGCTTTCCCGGTCTACTGTTATTTTCGTTCTGGGAGTATGTTCTCTTCTTATCCTCGGACCGGTCGTGGCGGGGATCATCTGGTATTCCAATGCTGTCGCGGGGAAGCTCGA
>SVDL01000157.1 GCA_015057835.1 Lachnospiraceae bacterium | reverse complement strand
GTTGTTCTGCGTGACGGGATTGTTCAGCATCGCGGTATTCATGGCCGGGGCGATGATCTTCGGGCATGTGCACGCGAGCACGGTGGTCGTCAGCATATCGTCGGCGATGCCGTGGGCGAGTTTCGCGATCACATTTGCGGTAGCTGGGGCAATGAGCACGGCGTCCGCCTTCTTGGCGAGAGCGATGTGCTCCACCTCAAATTTGAAATTTCTCTCAAACATGCCGGTATTGCAGCGGGTGTGCGTGATCGACTCAAAGGTGAGCGGCGTGATGAATTCCTGCGCGTGCTCCGTAAGGATGGTCTCGACATTATATCCTTTTTTGATAAGACCGCTCGCGACGGACGCGGCCTTGAAGGCGGCGATCCCGCCTGTGACGCCGAGCAGTACGGTTCTGGTTTCGTTCATGGCAGACCTCATTTCCCGATCTTTTATTGATATTCCATAAAAAACTGTAAAGAGTGTTCACACTTTTTTCAAGTATATATCATTGTTTTTTTCTTTTCAATTGAAGTATAATAGCGTTGGTAAAAACAATTATATACAGGGGCTTTGCCCGACGTATAGTGTTTTCTAAGGCGCGGTATCTTCGAAGACGGAAGAGACGGACGAGCTGCATAAGAGCAGATGAGATGCATAAAAGCAGCAGACGGTTTCCGTACGACAGGGAGAACTGCAGCAGGGAGGAAAAAACTATGACACACACGATGGTCAACTCTTCAACCGTTTCTGTTAACCGTGCGCCGCGTTACCGCGATTTTGTTCTTGCGGCGGCATTTGCGGCAATCATTCTTCTGATGGCGTTCACGCCGCTCGGTTACATCCCGCTTCCATTTATCAAAATGACGATCATTCATATCCCCGTGATCCTCGGGGCTGTGATTCTTGGTCCCAAATACGGCGCGTTTCTCGGATTCCTGTTCGGACTGACGAGTCTTATCAACAATACGATCACGCCGGCGATGACATCCTTTACCTTCTCTCCGGCGATCCCGGTTCCGGGCACCGGCAAAGGCACCTGGCTGGCCCTTGTTGTCTGCTTCCTGCCCCGTATTCTTGTGGGCGTGCTTCCGTATTTCGCGTTCCGCGGAATGATGAAGCTGCTCAGCCATGTAAAACAGGGCGATATCGCGGCGCTTGCCGTCGCGGGCGTTGCCGGCGCGATGACAAACACCATCGGCGTTATGGGACTTATTTATCTTCTCTTTAAAGATGCTTACGCAGCGGTTCGCGGTATTTCCGCGGATGCGGTGGCGGGCGTTGTTCTCGGCATTGTCGGTACAAACGGCGTGATCGAGGCGATCGGAGCCGGTATCCTTGTTGCGGCGATCGGCAAGATTCTCCTGCATCTGAAGCGCACACAGGGCTGATGAACGATAATATCCGCATCGAAGCGTGCAGGATTTAAACACCGGTTTTCTAATTGTTTAAATTGTGTTACAATATCCTCCGTGGTTATGAGGGCGCAAGCCCCTCCGGGAGGAAAACCATAAAATACCTTCCGGAAGACCCACGGGAACCGGGAGGTGTTTTATTATGGAATTTCAAAGAAGCAGCGGGATCCTGATGCCCGTCTTTTCCCTGCCGTCTGCCCATGGCATCGGAACACTGGGGAAAAATGCCCTCGAATTTATAGACTTTCTGAAGAAAGCGGGACAGAAATACTGGCAGATGCTCCCGCTTACGCCGACAGGATGCGGGGATTCTCCGTATTCGAGCTACTCGGTATTTGCGGGAAATCCCTATCTCATCGATCTGGACCTGCTTGTCAGCGACGGACTCCTCACGGAAGAAGATGTGGAGGGAACATTCCTCGGAAATGACCCGGATAAGGTCGACTACAGCGCATTTCACGAAAATCATCAGGAGCTCCTCCGGAAGGCGTTTGCGAACGCAAAGCCGGAACTGCTCGCAAAAATACCGGAGTTCTGCGGGGCGTACGGCGCATGGGTGGAGAATTACGCGCTCTACATGGCGCTGAAAAAGCATTTTGAAGATACTCCCTGGGTCGAGTGGGAAGACAAAGCGATCCGCAAGCACGAGCCGGAAGCGGTGAAAAACTATCGGGAAAAGCTGTCCGCGGACGTTGACTATTACATTTTCGAACAGTATATCTTCTATAAACAATGGGAAAAAGTCAGGGCGTACGCGAAAGAGCAGAAGATCGAGCTCGTCGGGGACATTCCGATCTATGTCGCGCTTGATTCCGCGGATGTCTGGGCGGAGCCCTATTTCTTCCAGCTGGATGAGGAGAACGTGCCGACTTTCGTGGCAGGCGTTCCGCCCGATTATTTCTCGGAGGACGGACAGCTCTGGGGCAACCCCCTCTATGACTGGGATAAAATGGAAAAAGACGGATACGGCTGGTGGATCCGCCGTATCGATCACGCCTCAAAGCTTTACGACGTGCTCCGGATCGATCATTTCCGGGGCCTCGCGAGCTACTGGTCGGTGAAATACGGCGCGGAGACCGCCAAAGAAGGCCAATGGATCAAGGGACCGGGAGAGAAATTCGTAAATGTCCTCATCTCCTGGTTTTCCAATACGAAATTTATCGCCGAGGATCTGGGCCTTCTCACGCCGGATGTCGTCGAACTTCTGAACGCGACGAAGCTGCCGGGCATGAGAGTCCTCGAATTCGCCTTCGACCCGAGCGGGACCAGCTCTTATCTGCCGCATTACTATGAGAGAAACTGCATCTGCTATACAGGCACGCACGACAACGCCACGGCGGCGGGCTGGCTGAAGGAAGGAAATCCCAAAGAAGTAGCTTACGCGAAGAAATATACGGGATTTATGGATGCGGAAGAAGAGAAGCTCACTCTTTCTGATATCTATGCCCTTGGGGATAAGAAAGAAGAGAAAGAGACTTCCGATGCAGCGGAAGAGACCTCCGATGCGGCGGAAGAGACATCCGATGCGGCGATGGAGACATCCGCCGCAGCAGAAGAGTGCCCGCATGAAAAGGATTCTCCGAGAGAATATTCGCAGGAGGAGATAAAGCGGTTCTGCTTCGCGCTGATCCGGGCCGGCATGAGTTCCGTGGCTTCCGTGTTCATCGCGCAGATGCAGGACTACCTTGCCCTCGACAATTCCGCAAGAATCAATATTCCCGGAACGCCGACCGGCAACTGGAACTGGAAAATGCGCAGCGGCATGCTTACGGATGAACTCGCGGAAGAGATCGCGGACATGACAAAACTCTATGGAAGGTATTATGGTTAAAAAAGGGAAAAAGAAACTGCTGCCGGTTCTTCTGGCAGCGATACTGTGTCTGACACTTTTCGGGCAGACGGTGCTCCCCGTCCGCGCGGACGCGGTAATGGAGCCCGCAGCTGCTTCTGAGGAAGAGCCCGGTGGTGTGAAATCCACGGAGGAAACGGATCCTTCAGCGGAGCCGGGTGCTGTTCCGGAGCAGGCGAAAACAGACGGTTCAGAGCAGTCTTTCACAGAAGAAAAAACGGGAGAGACAACGAAAGGCGAAGCCGGCCCGGCCGAAGAAGCAAAAGAGACGGAGAAACCGTCCGGCTCCGAAGGGGCGGATGGCACCGGATCTTCGAATCCTGACGCATCGACCCCGGACGCGGTAAATCAGGACGCATCCAATGAGAAAGATGCGGAGTCCGGTACGGAAAGCCCGGAAAACAGTTCGAATCCGGAAAATACCGGAAACCCGGAAGCTGCCGGGAACCCG
>SVDL01000156.1 GCA_015057835.1 Lachnospiraceae bacterium | reverse complement strand
CACCTCTTTCGCTTTCTCTTTCTTATATATTATCGGTTAACCGACAAAAAATCAAGAGTCGGCATGAGCTTCCTACCAGTTGTTGCCGTGGATGCATTTTTCTTTATGAGGACAGCCCTGACAGCTTTCACATTCGTAGACGGTCACTGTACTGACGTAGCCGTTCCGGTTCTTACTGTGACGGTCATAGACCGGCTTTAACTTCCTTCCGTTTGAACAAATATATTCGTCCGTCTCCGGATCATACTTCATGTTCTCCCTCCGGCTGATATCCTCACGGTATTTCCGGGTCTTTGTTTTATAAAAGAAATCCAGCCGCCTTGCAGGATTTTCTCCGAAAAAAGACTGCCGCACTAATTGCTTAGTGCGACAGCCCCCTGCGATTTATTTTTATTTACTTGTGTTTACGGCTCTATGATATTGAAATCGCGGGTGAAGCTGACCATATATTTCGTCAGTCTCTCCGGAACCGTCTTGTCTCCTTCGATCGCCGCGCCCTTCAGCGCATCGTCGGACATGCTCATCATTCCCAGCAGATTCTGCATGGTGCAGGTCATTGTGCAGTCTGCTTTCTTGTCGGAATGACCGGCGTAGACCAGAAGGACTCCGGCCTTGCGCTTCAGGAAGTACTTCTCATTCTTATCCGAAAGAATCAGATTCATGGTAAGATCATCATCCTGGGCCGCAAGTGCATCGGTATGGATATCGATATAGGAAAGGATCATTTCCGGCGTCATCGACTGGAAGACTTCCAGTCCGCCGGAGGATGTCTTCGCATTGTTGGCCTGGTTGCCCGCACGAAGCTCCAGCGCACCGGTCAGATAGCAGTTGCGCCACGTTCCGCTTTCTGCCTGATAGCCCAGCTGCTCCAGGGCATCCGCACAGAGGTTTCTGGCCTCCTGGTTGGAGGGATCCGCGAAGACCAGCTCCTTCGTGATCTGGGCCACCCACTGGTATTCGCCTTTTTCATAATCTTCTTTTGCCTTTTTCAGGACCGCATCGGTATCACCGAGATATTCCACCAGCTTCTTCGCGGAGTCTTCCGGAGACAGGGGATTCAGATTCACGGGATTGGCATCATACCAGCCCATATACTTCTGGTAAACGGCTTTGATGTTGTGGCTTAAGGTTCCGTAGTACTGGCGCATATACCAGACCTTATTCAATTCCTCCGGCAGCGTGAGCATGTTGGAGATCTCCGCTGCGGTATAGCCCATATTAATATAATGCAATGTCTGGTCATTGATATACTGATAAACGGCCGCCGTGTTCTCCATATAATCCCTGATCTTTTCCGTCTCCCAGTGCGGCCAGTTGTGCGACTGGAATACGACGTCCGTCTTATCCCCGAATTTCTGCTCGGCTTCCAGAATATATTTTGCCCAGTCGGCCGCATTCCGGACCTCGGCACCTCTTAAGGTATAGAGATTGTGCATGGTCCCGGTGCAGTTCTCGGCAAGCCAGAGGCCGCGGTATTTCGGGAAATAGGCATTCATCTCAGCGGGCGCTTCGGTCCCGGGCGTCAGCTGGAACTGAATCTCCAATCCGTCAATGGTAATGGTCTCGTCCTTGGCGACATCGTAGGTCGGTGCCAGAAGGCCGGTATTTCCGACGGACTGTCCGAGTCCGATACCCATTGCCATTTTACCGGTCTCGCCGGCATGGAGCAGTGTGCCGTACTGATACATTGCCCTGCGTCCCATAGCCTGTCCGGCGTAGACGTTCTCGCTTACGGCATGCTCCAGAAAACCTTCCGGCGCCAGTACGACGACCTTGCCGCTCTTTAACTGCTCGTCCAGAGAGAGGGATGCATCGGCGGCGTCCTCCTTATCGATCAGACCGAAGATACCTCCGTAATGATCGATGTGAGAATGGCTGTAGAGCACGGCCTTGATATCGAGCTCGCCGAAGTGTTTTTCCATGAGCTCTTTTGCCGCTTCCATGTCCTGTTTGCACATCAGCACATCGAATACGATCCAGCCGTTATCCGTGCGGATAAAGGTCGCATTGGCCATATCGAAGCCGCGGACCTGGTAAATGCCGTCGCAGACTTCGAAAAGTCCGGCGTAGCTGTTGTATAAGGTATTGCGCCAGAGGCTCGGATTGACCGTGTCCGGCGCGGTCTCCAGCTCATTCACAAAGGAGTAATCGGCCACGTTCCAGACCTCATTTCCTTCGTCGTCATAGATGACCAGGGCTTCCGGTGCTTTGATCAGCCCCTTCAGCGCGCATTCCTTTTCGGATTCATCCTTAAAATCCAGGACATCGTACCATTCCTTGTTGGCTTCGGCCGTGGTACCGGTCGCGGGATTGGACTTGGTATCCGCAGATACCAGAACCGCGGATGCGGTGAGCGCCATCGCCAGTGTAAGCGTTACGGCAGTGATCCTGGCTGCAGCATTCCTCTTCATTGCAATATCTCCTCCTTCATAAAACAATCTAATATCAGTATCTTTTATTATTCCCCGGATGTAAATATCCCGTCCGAAATTCGCTTTGATTTCTGCGAAAATAGCTGTTATTATGATACAGAGGCCATAACCCATTGCGTAACATTCGTCAATATTCGGCAAAATCCATCAGAAAATGAAAGTGACGGATCCTATAAAATGAAAGAGTCAGATCTTATCCAGCTGTCTGTCGATATCATGGAACACTACAACAGAAATGACCTGTCGATCTTCTTCCGGTATATAGACGACAGCTTCACCTGGATCGGCCCCCGGCAGGGGCAGATCTCGCATTCGAAGGCCAGAGCCCTGACCGCGTGGATCGACACGGATCATCAGATCGAGTTCCGGATTTCCAATATCGAAGCGACCCTCCTTCCTGCTTCCCCCAGAAGCTGGGAGGTTCTGCTCTTCTATGATGTGCACGGACAATTGTCGAACGGAAAAACCTTCCTGCAGCCTCAGCGCGCCCAGTTTTCCTGGGTGCTGAAGCAAAATGAATACCGTCTGCTGGTGCTCCATTTTTCCAACCCCGCCGCTCCGGACGAACGGGATCTGATCTACAACACCTGGGGCGACAGTGACAGGTCGGATTATCTGACACGCGCCGTTCCGTTCAGGGAATCGTCCAATTCCTACATCATGATTCGGGGTACGGATAAAATATATTTCCGCCATCTAACCTCCTCAATCATGTGGATCGAAGCCACCGACGAGGGCAGACACAGCAAAGTCCATACCAGAGAACAATTGATCAATTGCATGGACAGATTATCTTTTTTTGAAGAGAAATATCCCGGCATTTTTCTGCGCCCCCACGTGAGCTATCTGGTGAATCCGCATTATATCAAATCATTGCGCCGGTTCGAGCTGGCATTATGGGACGGCACGGTTCTGCCGGTTCCGGAGAAAAAATATACGGCTTTGAAGAACGCACTTCTGACGTGAACGAAAGGGCCGGCCTTCTTAGTGAGACAGCCCCGTTTCTGTTTTAAGGGCCAGGATTCGTTGATTGTCAACGCCTCGCCGGAGGCGGCCCATCCGGGTCGCCCTCCGGCTCCGACGGAGAGGGGGAGACTCCGGAAGCCTGCTGCGGCGCGGGGCTCAGGGGCCGTTCATTCCGCCAGCTTGTGGTTCTCCTGAGCCCAGCGGTAGGCATAGCTGCCTTCCGGTGCGGTGATGCGCACGTTTCTGCAGTCCCGGAACGGAGGTGCTGCTGGGGGACGGAAACCTTCGGAACGTGCCTGGCATTGCCCG
>SVDL01000052.1 GCA_015057835.1 Lachnospiraceae bacterium | reverse complement strand
GTAGAGCACTTGACTTTTAATCAAGTTGTCCGGGGTTCGAGTCCCCGATGCTTCATTGAAGCGGAATCCAACACCACTGCGGTGTTGGATTTTTTCTGCTCAGGGGGAAAACAGACCTCCGGGAGTGATGCTTTTTCTGCCGGAGAGGAAAACAGACTTCCTGGAATGCTGTTTCTTCTGCCGGAGAGGAAAACAGACTTCCGGAGTGCTGCTTTTTCTGTGCGGGAGAGAAACCCGCGCAGCGGATGGTTGCATAGTTATCAAAATCAGGTATAATTTATATGCATATTTCCTGAAAAGGATCGCCATTTACAGCGTGCAAAAATTGCATACTCCCATGCGGCCGTGGCGGAATTGGCAGACGCGCAGGATTTAGGTTCCTGTGTTTTATGACGTGAGGGTTCGAGCCCCTCCGGCCGCATCTTTTTACTAAAAATATGCAAATATTGCACTATTTTGCTTGAAAATAGTATTATATTAATCTATAATTTATTCGTCCCTAATAGGTTTTATGTAGATTGGGAAATAAAATTATGGAAATGCCAAAGATTACTTTACGTGCCGCCCGCGTAAATGCAGACCTGACACAGGTCGAGGCCGCAAAGGCCATGCGCAAGACGAAACAGACCATCGTAAACTGGGAATCCGGTGCATCCAGCATTAAGTACACGGATCTTGTAAAACTTTCTGAACTCTATAAAATTCCGATCGACAATCTTCTGATTCCCGAACACAAGTAACCATTCCACTTATTAAATTGAAGAGAGTGCAGTTCCCGGGAAGAATCGGCTAACCGGGAATTGCTTTCTTGCGCATTTTCGTATAGAATAGGTCTATGCGTAATTGGCTGACTGCATTCAGAATACTTTCAGCGGTGCTTATGGTGCTGTTTGCCGGAACCTCTCTCCTGATCACGTTGGGGAAAAAGGAGAAGGTTCTTGCTGTTGTTGAACGCATTTTCGGTGAGAAAGAGCGGTACGACGAAGATAAAACAGCGAGAGTCCTGCAGATCGTATTTGCCGTATTTGCGGTACTGGAGCTTTTGAATCTGGTATTTGCCAGGAAAGCTGCTGTGCCTGCTGTATGCATTCCGGCCGCACTAATTATCTGCTATCTGTCTCTTCTATATATAGAAAGACGGTGCAAAAAACGTAGAACGGGCGGAGAGACCGCCCAAATCAGTGAGTCTTACGGGAACGACACTGGTGATGGAGGGATTGAAAATGAGTAAAAAAGACATCGACTGGGGAAATCTCGGATTTGGCTACATCAAGACGGACAAACGTTATGTAGCGAATTTCAAGGACGGCGCGTGGGATGAAGGAACGCTCACCGACGACAATATGATTACCATTACGGAATGCGCCGGCGTACTGCAGTATGCGCAGACCGTATTTGAAGGCCTGAAGGCTTATACGACTGTTGACGGACGCACTGTTGCCTTCCGCCCGGACCTCAACGCAAAGCGTATGGCGGATTCCGCGGCACGTCTGGAAATGCCGGTATTCCCGGAAGAGCGTTTTATTGACGCCGTGAAAAAAGTTGTCGCAGCCAACGTCGACTATGTTCCGCCTTACGGCTCCGGCGCGACGCTTTATCTGCGTCCGTTCATGTTCGGCTCCAGCGCGGTCATCGGCGTAAAGCCGGCGCAGGAATATCAGTTCCGTCTGTTTGCCACACCGGTGGGCCCGTACTTCAAGGGCGGCGCGAAGCCTCTCACGATCCGTGTTTCCGATTTCGACCGCGCGGCACCCCACGGCACAGGCCACATCAAAGCCGGCCTGAACTATGCGATGAGCCTTCATGCCATCGTTACGGCACACGCGGAAGGCTATGATGAAAACCTGTATCCGGATTCCGCGACCCGCACCTACGTGGAGGAGACCGGCGGCGCCAACATCATCTTCATCAAAGGCAACAAGCTGATGACGCCGAAGTCCCACACGATCCTTCCGTCCATCACACGCCGCTCCCTGGAATATGTCGCGGAGCATTACCTCGGCATGGAAGTGGAAGAGGCGGATATCCCGATCGCCGAGATCGGACAGTTCGACGAGTGCGGCCTTTGCGGCACCGCAGCCGTCATCTCCCCGGTCGGCAAGATCGTGGACCACGGCAAAGAAATCTGCCTGCCGAGCGGCATGACGGCCATGGGTCCGAAGACCCAGAAACTTTATGACACCCTCACCGGCATCCAGATGGGCACCATCGAGGCTCCGGAGGGCTGGATCGTAGAGATCTGAGATCCGATAGCTGACCTGGCGGTCTGACCGCCAATCAAAAAAAAATAAAAGATAGTGCACACATCAAAAAAGTGTCTTCCGGATAACCGTTTCGATTATCGGAAGACACTTTTCAATACCTGCGGGAAAGATACAATACCTGCGGGAAAGAAATAATCCTGTGGTTATACACCGATCATTTCTTTCGTCTATAAGACTTAATGATGGAAGAGACGGATCTTTGTAAACGCCATCGCCATCCCGTACTTGTCGCAGCACTCGATGACCGCGTCGTCGCGGACGGATCCGCCCGGCTCGGCGATGTATTTGACGCCGCTCTTGTAGGCGCGCTCGATGTTGTCCGAGAACGGGAAGAAGGCATCGGAGCCGAGCGCGACGTCTGTCGCCTGGTCGAGCCATGCGCGTTTTTCTTCCGCGGTGAAGACATCCGGCTTTACTTTGAAGATCTTCTGCCAAGCGCCGTCACGAAGGACATCCTCATATTCTGCACCGATGTAGACGTCGATCGCGTTGTCGCGGTCCGGGCGCTTGATCCCGTCGACGAACGGAAGATCGAGGACCTTCGGGCACTGGCGGAGCAGCCAGTTGTCGGCCTTCTGGCCCGCGAGACGCACGCAGTGTACGCGGGACTGCTGACCGGCACCGACGCCGATCGCCTGACCGTCTTTCGCGAAGCAGACCGAATTGGACTGGGTATATTTCAGGGTGATCAGGGAGATCACGAGGTCGCGTTTAGCGGAATCCGGGATATCCTTGTTCTTTGTGACGACATCTGCGAGCATGTCGTTGTCGATGACGAGATTGTTGTGGCCCTGCTCAAAGGAAATGCCGAAAACGTCTTTGTGCTCGAGCGGGGTCGGCTCATAGGACGGGTCGATCTCGATGACGTTGTAATTGCCGTTCTTTTTCTGTTTCAGGATCGCGAGGGCTTCATCCGTGTAGCCGGGGGCGATCACGCCGTCGGACACTTCTCTTTTAATAATGGAAGCTGTGGAAGCGTCACAAACGTCAGAGAGGGAAATGAAATCGCCGAAGCTGGACATGCGGTCCGCGCCGCGGGCTCTTGCGTATGCGCAGGCGAGCGGTGAAAGATCACCCATATCGTCTACGAAATAGATCTTTTTCAGTGTGTCGGTGAGGGGCAGACCTACCGCCGCGCCGGCCGGGGAGACGTGCTTGAAGGAAGCCGCAGCCGGAAGGCCGGTGGAGGCTTTCAGCTCGCGGACGAGCTGCCATCCGTTCAGAGCGTCCATGAAGTTGATGTAGCCGGGACGTCCGGAGAGAACTTTGATCGGAAGATCGCGGCCGTCATTCACAAAGATCCTGGAAGGTTTCTGGTTGGGGTTGCACCCGTATTTGAGTTCGAGTTCTTTCATTTTTCTTTCCTTATCGTTTTAAAATGGTTTATAAAGCTGATTTTGATAATTGCTGTTTCTTTCTGTGCCGTTTTTAAGAAAGTCTAAATTTGCTTGTTTTACTGATTCTTATTCACGATCCTTGTCTCATAAGTCCCGTCCGCGATCTTAATAAAACGCACGAACAGGGAGACCTTATTGTCCTCGTTGAGGGCCTGCCAGATCGAATCCGTCACTTCATCGATCGTGCCGCTGACAGTGACGGGGATCGGTTCTCCCTCAAAGCTGGGAAGCGGATTGCCGTCGCTGACATAGGTGCTGATGAAGCGGCCTTCTCCCGAAACCGCGGGAGAGTAGGAGAACGTGTAGCGCTGGCAGGAGGAGCTGTCGCCGCGGTTGCTCTTCAGAATAGACATGCAGTAGTCATATTCTCCGTTTTCGATGTGCATGACGCCGGAAATGCGGGGCGTGAAATTCGGGCCGTCCGGCTCGAACTCGCGGCAGCGAAGGCTCTGCTCAAAGGTCTTTCCGCTTTCAAGACCGTCGTAGATAGTATCTGTCTGATCGCCGTTGGTGACGATGGTGTCGCATCCCAGTACACGAACCGGCGCATAGATGATGAGGGACGGATCTTCCATTTTCGACGGGTCAAAGGCTTCCGTGCGGATCCCTTCCCCTTCCGTGACAAAAACGCGGTTGCGGCTGTTCGCGCTGCGGCCCATGATGAAATACGCTGTCACTGCGTACGCGCCGTCTTCCGAGCGGCCGATCATGATGCCCCGGCCCGGATAAGGATTTGCCCCAAGCAGTTCGCACAGATTTTTAACTTCCATTAGAATACCTCCGTGGTGAGAAATAGATGAATTTGCGTGCCGCTCCGAAAAATGCGGAACGCCCGTGATGCCGATCGGTAAAAAGACAATAAAAAAGACCGCGGCGCAGTACAAAAAGAGACTGCCCAGACGGTCGGCTTTCGTCAGTCATGCTCCCGTGTGGTTGCTTCCACTCCCGTCAGTTACATGACCCGTTAAAACATTAGCATTTCCCGCAAGCATTGTCAATCGGCGATTCTTCTGTTATAATCGGACTCGTTAAAAGTTCTGTTGGGAATTTTTGATAAAAAAGGCCCGGCTGTCCCCGGGATCCGGCAATAGGAAGCACGAAGTGAGTCCTATTTATTTTTGTATGTACGAAAGGATCTTAAATCTCATGAAGACTTATCTTGTGACAGGCGGCGCCGGATTCATCGGTTCCAATTATATTCATTACATGTTCCGGAAATACGGGGACGCGATCCGCATCATCAACGTGGATGCGCTCACCTACGCCGGCAACCCGGAAAATCTCGCCGATCTCGAGGAAAACCCGAATTATACCTTTGTAAAAGCGGATATCTGCGATGCGGAAGCGATCCGGAAGATCTTTGCGGAAAATGAGATCGACCGCGTCGTCCACTTCGCGGCGGAGAGCCATGTGGACCGCAGCATCAAGGATCCGGCGGTATTCGTGAAGACAAATGTCCTCGGGACGCTGAACATGCTCAACGGCGCGAAAGAAGCCTGGGAGCTGCCGGACGGATCTTTTAAGGAAGGAAAGAAGTTCCTGCATGTCTCGACGGATGAAGTGTACGGATCTCTTTCGGAGGACGGCGGCTACTTCTACGAGACGACGCCCTATGATCCGCACAGCCCCTATTCGGCGAGCAAGGCGTCTTCGGATTTCCTTGTAAAAGCCTATATGGATACGTACCGCTTCCCGGCAAATATCACCAACTGCTCCAACAACTACGGCCCGTATCAGTTCCCGGAAAAGCTGATCCCGCTTATCATCAATAATGCGCTGCAGGGAAAGACGCTCCCGGTCTACGGGGACGGCAAAAATGTCCGCGACTGGCTCTTTGTGGAGGACCACTGCAAGGGAATCGACATGGTGCAGGAGAAGGGAAAACTCTTCGAGACCTATAATATCGGCGGACATAACGAAAAGCAGAATATTGAGATCGTCAAGATCATCATCGATACACTGCGGGAAATGCTCCCGGAAGAAGATCCGAGAAGAGAGCATCTTACCTATGACCTGATCCACTATGTGACGGACCGCAAAGGACATGACCGCCGCTACGCGATCGCTCCGGACAAGATCAAAGCGGAAGTGGGCTGGTATCCGGAGACGAAGTTCGAGGACGGCATCAAGAAGACCATCGCCTGGTACTTCGATCACCAGGACTGGATGGAACACGTCACAAGCGGCGCATACCAGAGCTATTACGCCGATATGTATGAAGGGAGATAATATGCTGAAGGGAATTATTCTGGCGGGAGGCGCCGGCACAAGACTGTATCCTCTGACCAAGGCGATGTCGAAACAGATGATGCCTGTCTATGACAAGCCGATGATCTATTATCCCCTCTCGACGCTGATGCTCGCGGGGATCCGCGATATCCTGATCATCTCGACGCCGAGGGATCTGCCGGGCTTCGAGCAGCTCTTCGGAACCGGAGAACAGCTCGGCATGCATTTTTCCTATGCGGTGCAGGAAACTCCGAGGGGCCTTGCGGACGCATTTATCGTCGGAGAAGAGTTCATCGGAAAAGACCGGGTGGCGCTGGTCCTCGGCGATAACATTTTCTACGGACAGAGCTTCTCGAGAGTCCTCTCGGAAGCGGCGGCGCGCGAAAAAGGCGCGACGATCTTCGGCTACTATGTGAAAGATCCCAGGGAATACGGCGTCGTGGAATTTGACGCAGACGGAAAAGCCGTCTCCATCGAGGAAAAACCGGAGCACCCGAAGTCCAATTACGCGGTTCCGGGACTGTATTTTTACGACAATGACGTCGTGGAGATCGCGAAAAACGTGAAGCCCTCCGCCCGCGGAGAGATCGAGATCACGGCGGTCAACAATGAATACCTGAGCCGCGGCGATCTCTATGTCGAGACGCTGGGACGCGGTTTCGCATGGCTCGATACCGGCAATCACGACATGCTTCTTGACGCGGCGGATTTCGTGGCCGCGTTCCAGAAGAGGCAGGGACTTTATATTTCCTGTATCGAAGAGATCGCTTACAAGAGAGGCTTCATCGACCGGGAACAGCTCCTGCGTCTTGCGCAGCCGCTCCTCAAAACGGCTTACGGACAGTATCTTGTGGATATCGCAAACGGACTGTAAAGACGGATTGCTGCCGGTTCGGCCCGTATAAGGCTTTTTAGGCGGATTGCAGCCGATGCGGGCCCGCAGAAGACTCTTCAGACGGATCACTGCCGTCGGGGTCCGAAAGGAATGCGAAATGGGAAAAATACTTGTTGAGAAATGCTTCATAGAGGGTCTCCGCGTGATCACCCCGACGGTGTTCGGCGACGCGCGCGGGTATTTTATGGAGACATATAACTATAATGATTTCGCGGAACAGGGAATCACGCAGACATTTGTCCAGGACAACCAGTCGAGTTCGTCCCGCGGCGTTCTGCGCGGTCTGCATTTCCAGATCAATTACCCGCAGGACAAGCTGGTCCGGGTCGTAAAGGGCGAAGTGTTCGATGTCGCCGTCGATCTTCGGGAGGGCTCGCCGACCTTCGGCAAGTGGTTCGGCGTCCGTCTCAGCGCGGAAAATAAGAAGCAGTTCTTTATCCCGAAGAACTTCGCGCACGGATTTTATGTTCTTTCCGACACGGCGGAGTTCTGCTACAAATGCAGCGATTTCTATCATCCGAACGATGAGGGCGGAATCGCCTGGGATGACCCGGAGATCGGGATCGAGTGGCCCCTTCTCCCCGATACGGAGACTAATCTCTCCGAAAAAGACAAAAACTGGGGCAGCTTCTCCGAGTATGTAAAAAAACGGGAGAGCGCCGCTCATGAATGAAAAGAAAAGCGGAATCGTGACCGGGGCGTGGCAAAACCGGTCACTGATCCTGAAACTGGCACGGAATGATTTCCGGATGCGCTATGCCGGATCCTATCTCGGGATCATATGGGCATTTGTGCAGCCGGTAGTTACCGTGCTCGTTTATTTTCTGGTCTTCGGTATCGGCTTCAAGACAAGCACCACGACTTCGGTCCCGTTCATCGTGTATCTGACCTGCGGGATCGTGCCCTGGTTCTACTGCCAGGACGTTCTCGTCGCGGGGACCAATACGCTCATAGAATACAGTTATCTTGTGAAGAAGGTCGTCTTCAATATCGATATCCTGCCCTACATCAAAGCGATCGCGGGGATGTTCGTCCACATGTTCTTCACCCTGATCGCCGTGATCACGGCGGCCCTCTACGGGTTTTATCCGACCGTTTATCTGATCCAGATCCTGTATTATTTTGTGTGCATGTTTATTTTCCTTTTGGGGCTCGTATGGGGAACCTGCGCGGTGGTGGTCTTTTTCCGGGATCTCACGCAGATCATCGTGATCGCTCTCCAGATCGGGATCTGGTCGGTGCCGATCATGTTTGATCCCGCCAATCTGAGCTTCGCGGACAAGTGGAAGATCATTTTCAAGATCAATCCGATGTACTACATCATCAACGGGTACCGGGACGCGGTCTTTGCCCGGCACTGGTTCTGGGAGCACCCCTGGGAGACGCTGTATTTCTGGACGGTCACACTGATTATTCTGGTGATCGGAAGGGCAGTGTTCCGAAAGCTGAAAGTTCATTTTGCGGACGTTCTGTAAATCAGCGTACTGAGATTACAGAAGAAAACACAGTTGGAAATACATAAGAAAACGCATAAGAAAACACCTGAGACCAATAGACTGCCGGCTGCTCTCCGGAAAACGGATCCGTGAGGCAGCGGCGGAAACGAATAAAAGGAATGAATCAATCTGCCATCACCGTCACCAATCTGAATAAGGTCTACAAGCTGTACAGAAAACCGTCCGACCGGCTGCGCGATGCGCTCGGACTCGGACGAAAAAAACTGTATACGGAGCTTCACGCCCTGAAAGACGTCAGCTTTACGATCGGGCAGGGGGAGACCGTCGGCATTATCGGGACCAACGGATCCGGGAAGTCGACGATCCTGAAGATCATCACGGGCGTCGTGAATCCGACTTCGGGAAGAGTGGATGTGAACGGACGCATTTCCGCGCTGCTGGAACTCGGGGCGGGATTCAACCAGGAATATACGGGAATTGAAAATATCTATCTGAACGGGACCATGATGGGCTTTTCCCGGCAGGAGATCGACGCCCGGATGGAGAGCATCCTGAAGTTCGCGGATATCGGCGACTTTGTCAATCAGCCCGTGAAGACCTACTCGAGCGGCATGTTCGTGCGGCTCGCGTTCGCGCTGGCCATCAATATCGATCCGGAGATCCTGATCGTAGATGAGGCGCTGTCGGTGGGCGACGTGTCCTTCCAGGCGAAATGTTACCATAAATTCGAGGAATTCAAGCAGCAGGGAAAGACGATCCTGTTCGTGAGCCATGACCTGGGATCCATCGCGAAATACTGCGACCGCGTCATTCTGCTCAACAAGGGGGATCTGGTCGCGCAGGGCGGACCGAAGGAGATCGTGGATCTCTACAAACAGCTGCTGGTGAATTACGGAGACGACACGGAGGAGGGTCTTCCGGAGGAAGACGGGCGCACGGAGCCTTCCGGAACGGAAGAGACCGGCGCGGAAAAGAAGGGCAGCGCTTTTCTGCCTCTGCAGGCGGATACGCTGGAATACGGCGAAGGGCAGGCGCATATCGCGGGGATCCGCGTGTTCGACGATCAGGGGCGGATGACCAATACCATCGACAAGGGATCCGCATTCCGCATCGAGATGACCGTGCGCTTCCTTCAGCCTGTGCATGACCCGATCTTCGCCTATACGATCAAAAATGCGCAGGGGACGGAACTGACCGGCACCAATACCATGCTGGAAGGGGTCCCCACCGGGGAAATGCTCCCGGGCAGCGCAGTGACGGTGACCTTCCGGCAGAACATGTCGCTGCAGGGAGGCGCATACCTTCTTTCTTTTGGCTGTACAGGCTACCAGGACGGAGAATTCCGCGTATTCCACCGGCTGTATGACGCCGTCGATCTCCGGGTGGTGTCCTCAAAGAATACGGTCGGATTCTACGACATGGATTCGGATGTGACGCTGGAGATCAGCGGGAGAAGAGCGGGATCCGAAGCGGAGACGGCATCCCCGGAAACAGAAACGGAAGCACGGACGGGAGAGGACGGAAAATGACGGAAACCATCGGAAATGTAAAACTGGTCACGGATCTGTGGCCGGGTACTGACCTCTACTCGGACGGCGAGATCGAGGATGAACTGCTCCGGATCGCGAAGACGGTCCCGCCGGAGAAGTTTGACGACGTGGTCGCGGAGAGCGGATCCTGGCCGGTCATGTATCATTTCTCGAGCATCCGGGGAAATATCATCAGCTGGTATCCTTTCCGCGGGGACGAGAAAGTGCTCGAGATCGGCTCCGGCTGCGGAGCGGTGACCGGCGAGATCGCAAGTCGCTGCGCGGAAGTGACATGCGTGGAGCTCTCAAAGAAAAGAAGTCTGGTCAACGCGAACCGGAACAGAGAAAAAGAGAATATTACGATTCATCTCGGGAACTTTGAAGATGTCGAGAAAACACTGCCGACGGATTACGACATCGTCACTCTGATCGGGGTGTTTGAATACGGAAGCGGGTACCTGTCGACGAAGACGCCGTACAGAGATTTTCTTAGGACGGCCCTCGCTCATCTTGCGCCGGGCGGGAAGGTCCTGATCGCGATCGAGAACCGCTTCGGACTGAAGTATTTCGCGGGATGCACGGAAGACCACACCGGCGGCTTTTTTGACGGCATCGAGGGCTACGGGGGACAGAACCGCGTCCATACATTTACGAGACCGGAACTGGAAAAAATATTCGGCGAGGCAGGCGCGGATACCTGGGAATTCTACTATCCGTACCCGGATTATAAATTCCCGATGGCTGTCTACTCGGACCGCTGGCTCCCGAAAGCGGGCGAACTGAAGGATAATCTCGCCAACTTTGACAGAATGAGAGTGCAGCTTTTCCATGAGGACAAAGTCTATGATTCCATGGCGGAGAGCGGGCTCTTTCCGATATTCTCCAATTCCTTTTTCATTGAAGTCGGGAGGAGCGGGTGATGATCCTTTATGCGAAATTTTCAAATGAGCGTTCTCCCGAATTTGCGATCCGCACGGTGATCACGGAAGAGAACGGCGTGAAGACCGTTTTGAAGGCGGCGGCGAAAGAAGCCGCTCTGCCGCATATACAGGAGTTCCCCCGCCGGTACGGGATGCTGAGCGAGCTGTACCGGAAGGCCGGTTTTCTCCCGAACAGGGTGACGCTCGCGGGCGATACCGCGGTCTTCGAGTATCTCGACGGAAAGCTGCTGGAGACCACCCTTATGGCATTTGCCGATAAGCCTTCGGCGTTTGAGAGCATGTGGAAATCGTTCCTGGAGCGGATTGATCTCACGGCGGATACGGTATTTGCCGGGACGGAAGCATTTGCCGAAGTATTCGGGAACGCGGATGCGCTGAACGGGGAGAAAGCGTCCTCCTGCGCGGACATCGATCTCATTCCTGCCAATATCATGGAATACGGAGGGGCGTTCCACGTCATCGATTATGAGTGGACCTTTGATTTCCCCGTCCCCGTGGACTATATAAAATGGCGGGCGGCCGTATATTTTGCGCAGAAACTGCCGCAGGACGCCGCCGTCACGGAAGAGACGCTGCTCCGGTTCATCCCGGAATGCGGAAGAAAAGAGACGGTCTTCCGGAATATGGAAGAGCATTTTCAGCAGTATATGCTCGGCAGCCATGTGCCGCTGCGCCTCCTTTACCGGGGGATGACGCCGGGATCCGTCGATATGACGCATCTGGAGCAGTGGGCCGCGGCAAATCAGACCGTGACCGTGTATCTCGACCGGGGAGAGGGGTTCAGCGAGGCGGACGTGATCCGCTTCCCTGTGGACCCGGACGGCTTTGCGCAGATCCGCGTTCCGCTCTCCGGGATCACCGGTCTCCGTGTCGACCCCACGGAGCTGCCCTGCATCGTCCGGATCGGAGATGAGACATTTGTGAGAGATCCGGAAAAACGGGAAGAGCCGGAAAACGCTGTAAAACAGCTTCTGAAGACGGTGACGATCAACGGGTGGAGGATCCGGGAGGGGTGCTACGCTTTTCCGGAGCCGGATCCGTGGATCCATGTGACATCTATACCGGGCGGCACGGATTCTCTGACGCTGGATCTGCATATCGAGAACATGCAGGAGGAGACCTCGAAGATCCTGGGAGACCTCCTGTCATCCCGTTCCTTTAAAGCGCGCGCCAAGCAGCTGCTTAAGGGAAAAAAATCGTAATAAACCTTATCACAAAGGCCTGAAAATGAGCGAGAGACTGTTTACGGTGAAGAGCGACCGCTTTTCACTGACGGAAGAAAATGAATACGTGATCCACGGATGGCTGGCGAGAGGCGCTCGCCTGAGCGCCGAGGCAGACGGCAGGACCGTACAGACCGAGACGGAAGCGGTCTATCATTTTAACGATGAGCGGTACGGCGGCATTGAAGTGCGGTGCGCGGTGAAGCTGCCGGAGAACGGCGTGCGGAAAAGCCTGAAGCTGTACGCGGAGCGGCAGGGGGAGAAGGAAAATGTCTTTTCCGTCCCCGCATCCGTGATCCGGTCGAGACAGCGGGGGCTGCAGGTGTACCTCGATGACGTCTCTGTGATGAGAGAGAGAGACGTCGCGTATATCACCGGCTGGGCGGCATCCGCCTCCGGGGTGAAGATCTCCGTGCGGGAAGAGACGGCTGCTTCTAATGCCGTCATCACGAGATGCGCCAGACCTGACGTCACCGAGATGTACGAAGAATGCGCAGTGGAGGACGAGAGCGGTTTCAATGTCCGGATCTCCCCGGTCCCGTCTCACGGCCTCACGCTGGAGTTCGTCTCGGAGAAGGGAAAAGTAACGGAGCACATCGCCACGGGCAAAGTGTCTTACCGCGCCGCGAAGATCGGAAAACTCGCGAAAAAGAGCTGGCGTCACCTGACGTATAACGGCCTTGCGTCCTTTGTGAGAAAAGTACAGGACAAGATCAACGGACCGAAAGTGAAGCCCGTGTTCTATCCGGACTGGATCCGGCAGCATCTTCCCGACGAGGAGGAACTGCAGCGCCAGCGCACGGCTTCGATGGAAAATGCGCCCGTCTTTGACATCCTGACAACGGCCTCGGAAAAAGGCATCCCGGATGTCAAGAAGCAGAGATTTGCGGACTCCGTGCGGGCCCAGACGTACACAAGCGGACGCATAGAGGATAAAGAGGCGGAGTGGATCCTGATCGCCTCCGAAGAAGGAGAACTCGCTCCCCACGCGCTGTTTGAGCTGGCATCCTGCATCATGCGCCGCCCGGAACTGCGCATGATCTATTCGGACAGCGATTCCGTCGATGAAAAAGGGAATTATTCGGATCCTGACATGAAGCCGGATTTCGCTCCGGATTATCTCGCGGCGACCAACTATATCGGCCACTTTGCCGCTGTGAGACGGGATCTCGCGGACGAAGCCTCCCTCTGGAAATATCTGCATCACACGGAAGACCTGTACGACTGCTGGCTGCGTCTCAGCGAAAAAACGGACAGGATCGGCCACATTCCGAAGGTCCTTTACCACTCGGATATCGCTCTCCTTCCGAAAGAGCGGGAAAATGACGCGGAATCCCAGGAGAGACAGAGAGCGGCCGTGGAGTCCCATTACCGCCGGACCGGACAGCCCGCTGACGTAGAGATCGGCGCGGTGCCGTTTACGTACAGGACGGTCTGGCACAGAGAGGAAAAGCCGCTGGTCTCCGTCCTGATCCCCAACAAGGATCATATTGATGATCTGCGTATCTGCATACAGAGCCTCACGGAGAAAACGGACTGGCCGAACCTGGAGATCATTATTATTGAAAATAACAGCGAGGATCCCCTCACTTTTGAGGGCTATGAAGCGCTGAAAATGCTGGATTCCAGGATCCGCACGGTCACATACGAAGGAGGATTCAATTTCTCGAAGATCAATAACTTCGGCGCGGCAGCCGCGAAAGGGGATTATCTCTTCCTTCTCAATAACGATACGGAAGCGCTGAGCGACGTCATCACGGAAATGATGGGATACTGCCAGAGAAGTGATGTCGGCATCGTCGGGGCGAGACTGTATTACGGGGACAACACCATTCAGCACGCGGGCGTCGTGCTCGGTTGGGGAGGCGTTGCGGGGCACGCGTTCGTGAACCAGAAGAGAGGAGCGGAACGTCTCCTGCCGAGGATCGTCTGCCAGCAGAATTACAGCGCGGTCACGGCAGCCTGCATGATGGTGGACAGAGAGGTCTTTGAGAAAGTGGAAGGTCTCTCGGAGGATCTTGCCGTCGCGTTCAATGACATTGATTTCTGCATGAAAGTGCGGGAAGCGGGATATCTGATCGTATATGACCCGTACGCGGAGATGTATCACTACGAATCAAAGTCCCGGGGACTGGAAGATTCCCCGGAAAAGAAAGCCCGCTTTCAGAAGGAGATCGACCGTTTCCAGGAGAAATGGGGAGACATTCTCCGGGAGGGAGACCCGTTCTACAGCCCGAATCTGTCGATGATCACACAGGATTTTTCACTGAAGGAGATATAGCATGAAAGTATTTGTTACAGGTGTCTGCGGCCAGCTCGGCCACGATGTCATGAATGAACTGGCAAAGAGAGGGATCGAGGGGATCGGAAGCGACATTCAGCCCGCCTATGCGGGAATCGAAGACGGCACTCCGGTGACGGAGATGCCTTATGTACAGATGGATATCACGGACGCCTCCCAGGTCAGGGATATCCTCACGCGTGAGAATCCGGATATCATGGTGCACTGCGCCGCATGGACCGCCGTCGACAAGGCGGAGGAGATGCCGGAAGCGTGCCGGAAAGTCAACGCCTTCGGGACAAAACACATCGCGGACGTCTGCGGAGAGATGGACATTCCGATGATGTATTTCTCGACGGATTATGTGTTCAACGGGAACGGGACGCGTCCCTGGGAGCCGGATGATCCCTACGAGCCGCTGGATGTCTACGGAAAGACGAAAGCGGAGGGCGAAGAAGCCGTGCTGGCGGCCGTGAAGAAGTTTTTCATTCTCCGGATCGCGTGGGTCTTCGGAACGAACGGGAAAAACTTTATCCGCACGATGCTGAAGCTGGCGGAAAACCACGACACACTGAAAGTCGTGTGTGACCAGATCGGCACGCCCACTTATACCTATGATCTCGCGCGTCTCGTCGTGGATATGATCCTGACGGACCGCTACGGTATTTACCATGTGACAAATGAGGGAGAGTATATCTCCTGGTATGATTTCGCGAAAGCTATTTTCGAGGAGGCAGGGATCGACACGGTCACCGTCCTTCCCGTCACTTCCGAGGAATACGGCGCTGCCGCCGTCCGCCCCTACAACAGCCGGATGAACCGGGAAAAGCTCAAAGAGAACGGGTTTGAACCCCTTCCCGATTGGAGGGACGCTCTGAAGCGATATGTGGCGATCCTTCAGAAAGGAAATCTCTGATTCATGAATGACCGCACAACTGTCCGCACGCGCACGATGCTGATCCTCACCGCGATGATCCTGGCAACGGCGATGGCGGTCTTTTACCAGTACATTTTCGGCGACCGCTATTTCATTTTCATGGAAAATGATATCGGCTCGGATACCGCGCACCAGTATATCTCCCAGTACGCGCTGCTGATCAGAAAACTGCAGACAGGGAATTTTTCCCTCTGGGATTCCACGAACGGATTCGGCGTCAATCTGTTTACCTACAGCCTGACGAATCCGTTCCTTGTGCTGCTGTATCTTGTCGGAACAGCCGTGGGGAGACCGGGATACCTCTATCTCATGATCTGGCTGTATATCCTGGAGATCCTTCTGACAGGCCTCGCCGGATATCTCTATCTGTCCGAGTTCTCCCTGAGCGAGTACGCGAAGCTGATCGCCGCGTATATGTTCGCTTTCAACAGCTATCTGATCATCTGGGGGCAGCATTACCACTTCGGGGCGTACTGCTTTGCGTGCGTTGTCCTCGCGAGAGCGCTGGAGAGATATATCCGCGGACGTTCCCGCTGGTGGACGGTGACGCTGGCCGGCTTTTTTGTGATCTGGACAAGCGCTTACATCGGTTACATGATCATGGTCTTTGCCGCCGTGTACACGGTGATCCGGCTGCTCATGACGGAAGAATTCCGCATCGGGAATTTCCTGAAGAGAGCGTTCTCGATCGCCGGTTTTCTGCTCCTCGGCATCGGTATGGGAATGTGCATCCTTCTGCCGTTCGCCTATGATATTCTCGCGGTCTCAAAGCGGCTGGATTCCAAAAAGACGCTCCTGCAGCGGCTGTTTGCGTACGCGTATTATAAACCGAGATATTACAAGACACAGTACAGCCGGTTCTTCCTCTCCACGGGAGACGGCATCTCCGCGATGAATCGGTATATGAATTATTATTTTGCGCCGTGCCTGCATTTCTCCCTGCTCTTTGTCTCCCTGCTGCCGCAGTACCTGACGGCGGTGCCGTCGATGAAGAACCCGAAGAAGAACCGGATCTGGCATTATGTCGTGTTCGGCATTTTCACGGTCTCCATCGTGATGCCGCAGGCGGCGATCATCATGAACGGCTTTGCCTATTCCGCGTGGCGGTATTACTTCGTCTACATGATCTATTTCGCCGTTATTGCGGCCAGGATGATCGACGAGGCGACCCTCAGGGGCAACAGCCGGAACTGGGTCTATGTCCCGGTCCTCGCGCTCATCGCCTGGAAACTGCGCGGATATATGGATGTCTCCGGGGCTCCCATAAAGATCATGGCTCCCC
>SVDL01000051.1 GCA_015057835.1 Lachnospiraceae bacterium | reverse complement strand
ATGGGACCGGCTGCCTAAAGCAGCCTGCGGCGGAAGCCGCATCAGGAAGCACGCGACTTCAGTCGTGTGAGGTTCACTAGGAAATATGATCGTTTGCTTAAGAATGTATATTGCTGAGGTACGGACATGGACAAAGGAATTATCATGTGGGCAGTGCTGGCGGCAGTCTTTGCCGTAATAATGCTGATAAGCCGTAAAATAAAGAACGATATCAAAGAAAAAGGAATTGAGACAGACGCTGTGGTATCCCGCATTTCCGACGACGGTTCTCCGGATGAGGTCGATATCAATGTGTACGTGCGCTATCGCACGGAGATCGGCGAAGAAATCGAGGGCATTCTCTCGAATCCCCGGACGGATCTGCAGGTGGGGCAGCGGGTACGGATCAAGTATCATCCGAAATATACCGGAAATGCGAGGCTGGTTTAAGATCGAGGAAGAATGATGGTACGCTGGTTCAGACTTTTCGGGAATCAATATTTTGGTTTTTGGATGCCGGGGCTTGTTCTGTTTGCTGTTCAGGAAATCCCTTATATGCTGATGCCCTTTTTTCATCTGGAGACAAATCCGATTATGAATATGATGGAAACTTCGGCAGCGCTGGATGTCTGTGAGAAGATATTTGGATCATTGTGTATTGCCCTTATGGTTTTTGTCATCCAAAAGAATGCCGCATTTTTCTCCGTGTCGGACGGCAGGGAGAAACTTTTCTTCACTCTGGCTTTGGTCGTCCTGCTGGCCAACTTTTTTGGCTGGGCTTTATACTTTACAGGTCATCAGAGTATATTTGTCATGCTGCTTTTTATAACGGCTATGCCTCCGCTGTATTATATAGCTATAGGTCTTTGGCGGCAAAACACACCTTTAACTGTAACCGGAGTTGTATTCTTCGCAGTGCATTTCTTTCATGTACTGGGAAATCTGAGCGGAAGGCCACTGTAACTTCCCTGTTTATATGCTTAATACAGGGAGAAAGTGGTCCAGAGAACAGTCATGATAGAACTGACAAAAAACGAGCATGCCAATTCATTCCGGTTAACACAGGAGTATTGATTTTCCGGCTGTTATCGTGTACTATTTTTTTATACATTTATATATAAACAGGAGTGTTGGACAATGATTTACAACGCAATCATCGGCTAACTGAATAGAGGCGCGTACTAGAAGTGAGGGATCATACTCCCCCTTTATTCAGTGCGCCGTTTTAGTAACTTCTGATAGTGGGAACCGCAGGATGCAGCCACAACGGGAGCTGCCTGACTGCGGTATTTTTGTACCCGTTTTCAGGAGCCGGCGTCATACCGGAACGATTCTATATCAAATCAAATACTCAAGGAGAAAAACTGGCTATGATAATAAAGTTGGAACCTGTAAATGATAATAATAAAGATGCGGTTTTAGCCCTTTCCGTGCGGGAAGACCAGCCTTTCGTCGCAACAAATGAGACCTCGCTGCGGGAGGCGGCGGAAGCTAATAAGGAGCGCCCCGGCACTGCACGCCCCTTCGGCATATACGCCGACGACAGACTCGTGGGCTTTTGCATGTTTGCAGTGGACCCCGAGGATGAAGACGAAGACGACCGATACGATCTTTGGCGCTTCATGATCGACAAGGCGGAGCAGGGCAAGGGCTTCGGCCAGGCGGCTTTGGCAGAGGTCATCCGCTATTTCCGTGCCCTCGGGGCGGACAGGATACTGCTGTCCACATCACCGGAGAACGAGCGCGGTCTGCACGTATACCATAAGGCGGGCTTCCGGGAGACCGGATGCATCGACAACGGTGAGGCCGTTCTGAGACTGTGGCTGGAGAAGAAAACGAAAAAGGAACGGGATAAGTTCCTTTGGTACGGCGTCGACGTGAAGGAGCGCCTGCGCATCAGGGAGAAAAACGGGTATGGTGTGAGCGTTGCCATTGCAAACGGAGATGAGCTTGAGACTTACTGCGCCGGCAGCGGCCGTTTCGGCCGGGATTTCCCGGTGAACCCGGATATGCTGTTCCAGGCGGGCTCTGTCAGTAAACCCATGTTTGCGCTGACCCTTCTTCGGTACGCGGACAAGGGCATGATCGATCTTGATGCGGATATATCGGGCGTAGTTCCGGAATTTGTCAAAAAAGGGCCGATGACCTTTGCTGCCCTGCTCAGCCACACAGCGGGTTATAACCTTCACGGCTTTCCCGGTTACCGGGCGGATCACGAGCCGCTTTCGCTCGAAGATGTGCTGAACGGCAAGGGCATCACGCCCAGGCTCCGCAGAATCCGTCCCTACGGTAAACAATGCATATACTCCGGGGGCGGCATCACGCTGGCTGAACTCGCCTTCACGCGAATCACTGGTGTGACCCTGCGTGAGGCCTTTCAAAAAGAGGTCGCCGAGCCTCTGGGACTGAAGCGTACCGGCTTTTTCCAGCCGCTGGACGAAGAGCTGGTTTCCAATGCAGCGTTCGGCGGCAGACTTGCCGAAAAGGAAGATCCCGAACACGGGTATCACTATTATCCGGAACACGCTGCTGCGGGTCTTTGGAGTACGCCTACGGAACTGGCCAGGATCGGCATCGCCCTTTCCAGAAGCTGCCGGGGAGAAGGTGATCTGCTCAGAAAGGAGACCGCCCGGCGGATGCTGACGCCGATCATGGACAGATGCGGGCTTTGTATCTACAATCTCAGAGGTGACATCGGCGAGCACGACGGCTGGAATGAGGGCTTCCTGACGGAGTGGATCTTCTCTCTGCGGGAAGATCTGTGCGTAGCCAGTATGTTCAACCGGTCCACGGACGAACTGGATTGGAAACAAACCTATATCGCCATCGAGCTGTTTCAAACTGTTGAGGAGGAACTGGCCGGGAAGCCGGGCAAAAGAAGCCTGAATGCTTTGTGCGGAAAATACGATCATCCTGAAGACGCCGATTTCTACATAGATGAGGTTTTTGTTGAGGACGGAAAGCTGTACGCAAGATTCATCGACGAGGAGCAGGGTGCGTTTACCAGTCAGTTATACCCCATCGGAAAGAAGACCTTCGGCCGCAAGGGCGGCTTCACGAAGCTGATCTTCGGCAGGGACTGCGTGACGTATAACGATCTTACCTGCAAAAAATTTAAGGAGAATCATGCAAATGGATAAAAATATAATGATACAGAAATTAGTGCGGAATTATAATGAAAAAGACGGCTTCAACGGAGCGTGGCTCTATGCGGAAAATGGTGAGATCGTGTCCAAAGGGGCGCTTGGCTTTAGGAATCCCGAAGACACGCTGCCGATCACGGAAGATACGATCTTTCAACTGGCTTCGGTCAGCAAGACTTTCACGTCGGCGGCGGTCATGCTGCTGATGCGGCAGGGGCTTCTCGGCCCGGAAGATGAGATAACAAAAATCTTCCCGGAAATTCCGTATCCGGGAGTGACGGTCCGGCAGCTTCTCAACCACACAAGCGGCATTCCCGATTACTTTGACGACGCTGACTGGTTCATCAGGATCTGGAAGGAAGAAAAACGGGTCCCCGGCAACGACGAGATTCTCCGCTTTCTACAGGAGACCAAAGCGAAGCCCTATTTCGCCCCCGGGGAAGGATTGAAATACTCCAACACCGGTTACAATCTGCTGGCTCTGCTGGTGGAGAGGCTCTCCGGCATTCCCTATGAAGAATTTCTGCAAAAGAACATCTTTGAACCTGCAGGTATGACCTCCACCCGATGCTGCCACATCCGCAGAGACGGTGTTCCGTTTGCTAATTATGCCCGGGCGACGGTATTTGAAAACGACAAATGTGTGGCAGACATCGATTCCGCCGAGTACGGCGATGTGACCGCCTTTGACGGTCTGAACGGTGACGACTATGTGTATACCAACATCTTCGACATGCTCCGCTGGGACAGGGCGCTGCGCGATGGCAGGGTGCTGACAGAAGAAGAGCAGAAGATCATGTACACTCCCGGTAAACTCAACAACGGGGAAGATGCCGTTTACGATGAAGACGACGGACTGGGCTACGGTTTCGGCTGGGCAGTAGGCCGCGAAGAGGAACTTGGGCTCGTCGTCAGCCACAGCGGCGGTATGCCGGGGGTTGCCACCTGGTTCGAGCGGTTTATCGACGCGGACAGGGTTCTTGTGATACTTGGCTGCCGGGATTACAGGGACGTCAGAGCGTATTTGAGCTTCTGGGAAGGAATGGAAGCAATCGCAAGAGACAAGGAGCCGGAACCCATCGTTTCCATCGAGGATATCACGGTCAAGGATCCCGACAAGTCGAAATGGGAGAGCTTCTGCGGTAAATACGAGCACCCCGGGGACGCCGAATTCATTGTCGACGAGATCTTCCTGAAAGACGGGGAACTTCATGCCAACTCGATAGACGAAGACGGTGATGAAATGACTTTCCGGCTGTACCCCATCGGGGAAAATGAGTTCGGCAGAAAGGGAGGACTGTTTAAACTGAAAATCGGCGAAGACTGTGTCATGTACGACGATTTCACATGTAAAAAACTGTAAGAATAATGAAACAAAACGGCGGGGCGTAACTTTTTTGGCTGGGCTTTGTACTTTACAGGTCATCAGAGCATATTTGTCATGCTGGCTTTTATAAGGGCTATGCCTCCGCTGTATTATATATCTATAGGACTTTGGCGACAAAACACACCGTTAACTGTAACCGGGGCTGTATTCTTCGCAGTGCATTTCTTTCATGTGCTGGGAAATCTGAGCAGAAGGCCACTGTAACTTCCTGTTTTCGGGATTTATCAACTGCAGCGTTTTGGAAGTAGAGGACTAAAGAAATGGATATTATCATCAGAGCTGTGACGATTGAAGATTATGATACTGTTTTTGAGTTATGGAACAGTACGGAACAATCCCGGAGGGCATTGAATCCCGTGGATGACTCCAGGGAGGGGATCGAGCGGTATTTGAAAAGAAATCCGACAACGTGCTTCCTGGCCTGTGAAAGCAATCATGCTCATAAGGCAGTCGGCGTAATTCTTACCGGACACGATGGAAGGCGCGCAATCATACACCACATGTGTGTCCATCCGGACTATCGGCGGCAGGGAATTGCTGCTTCCCTTCTCAGCAGAGCAGAAGAAGCGCTGCGGCAGGAGGGAATATCCAAAGTATTCGGACTGGTGTTCAAGGATAATGACGGGGCAAATGCCTTTTGGGAAAATCAGGGATATACCTTGCGCACCAATCTTAATTATCGTAATAAAAGCCTGAATCAGGATGTACCTCAAGGTGAATAGAAACTCCCATGCCGCTTTAGATTCTCTATTCTATTTGTAATTGATGAACACTAACCCGATCAGACAGATCGCTACGCCAAGCAGCTTGCAGACTACCCGCAGATCTGTTTATGGGTACTGAAAGAAAATAAGAGAGCCATCCGCTTCTATGAAAAGTGCGGTTTCGTTCCGACCGGAGAGGAAATGATCAGTTCGAATATTGAAGCTGCGGAGATCAGGATGGTTTTAAAATAACAGATAATATGGAGGATGGTTTTATGGAGACTTTCATTTATCTGCTGATTACAATTCCGATCGGCCTGGGATTTTCCATATTGGGGATTTATGCATGGAAGAGGAAGAAGCCCATGTGGTTCTGGTCGGGCACGGAAGTTAAGGCGGGCGAGATTTCAGATGTAAAAGCCTATAACAAAGCGAACGGAATCATGTGGATCATCTATTCCCTCGTATTCTGGATCAGCGCATTTTTTGGGGTGCTGCATAGCGATGCTGCCGGCGTTGTCCTGGCTGTCGGGTGCCTCGGGGGAATTCCGATTCTGGTAATCGTCTATAAGAAAATATATGCTAAATATCATATATAATGCTTTGACGCCGAATAAAAAGATACTTCTCTCCTTATTTGGAAAACGGGGAAATAATGAGCACAAGAAAAGAGATTGTCAGCAGTTTTTACAATCAGATTGATGAAGACGGAAGGCTCGGAAAAACGCGCCATGGACAGCTCGAGTATCATACCACTATGGCTTATATCCATCGTTACGCGCATGAAGGATCAAAGATCCTTGAAGTCGGTGCCGGAACAGGCAGATACTCCGTCGCACTGGCAAAAGAGGGAATGGATGTAACGGCGGTGGAACTGGTTGAGGGCAATCTTGCTGTCCTTAAGGAAAACAGCAGAGGAATTCCGAATATCCGATCCTTTCAGGGAGATGCGGCAGACCTCAGCCGTTTCGACGACAGCGTTTTTGATTTAACGCTGCTTCTTGGCCCCATGTATCATCTGTATGAACCGGATGAAGTAAACAATGCGATCGATGAAGCGATCCGGGTCACAAAGCCCGGCGGCGTGATCATGTTTGCTTTTATATCGGTGTTTGCTATCATGTACGCAAATTATTTTTACGGAAACTGGAAAAGAGGCCAGGCAGAAAACTTTTCGGATGACTATAAAATAAAGCATTTCAAAGAGCAGCTCTTCACCGGATACGATGTAGCCGAGTTCGAAGCACTGTTTCGGGAGAAGCCGGTTGAATGGATCACGACGGCAGGAGTAGACGGCCTTCTGGAGCCCATTGAAAAGCGGCAGGATTTTTATCTGTCGGATGAGGATTTCGATGCTCTTGCCGAATGGTATCTGGCTTTTTCAGAAAAAAGGGAGCTGCTTGGCAGTACAAATCATCTTTTGTATATCTGCAGCAAAAGAAAAAAATCATGAGCGATCATAACTTTCAGGAGCAAGAGATATGATCAGGATCGAGGAGATTCAATTTGAAAAAACCTTTGACAATGCAGCTGCAGACTATGAAAAAACCAGGCCTGCATATCCCCCGGCGATTTTTGATGACATATTTCAGTACAAACCGTTAGAAAAAGATTCCAGTGTTTTAGAGATCGGTATGGGGACGGGCATTGCGTCTAAACCGTTTATGGATACCGGATGCCGGTTCGTCGGTCTTGAGCCCGGCAAAAATCTGGCGGAGCTGGCAAAACGCAAATTTCGAAATTACGATAATGCTTCTGTGCTGACGCAGCGTTTGCAGGACTATATCTGTCCGAATGAAAGTTTTGACCTGATTTATGCTGCGGCAGCCTTCCATTGGATTCCCGAGGAATATGGCTACCCGCGTGTATATGATCTTCTGAAGGACGGAGGGGCATTTGCCCGTTTCCGCTATCATGCGGGTTCCGATGAGGGGCGTCCCGCGCTGACGGATGAAATACAGGCTCTTTACCGGGAATATATGCAGCGGGAGAAACCGGCTGCATTCACCGAAGCGGATGCGGAAGCGATCGCCGATATTGCGGCCGGTTATGGCTTTACTGACACACGGTGTCGCGTTTACCGCACCACAAAGGATTTTACGGCAGACGAATATCTGGCGCTCCTGCATACTTATCCGGATCACATGAAACTGGACGAACCTCAGAGAAATGCTCTTTTTGACGGTATATACGGGGCGATCCTGCGCAGCGGAGGAATGATTACCGTATATTATACGACGGATCTGGAGCTTGCGAGAAAGCGCGTGCACTGAGGAGATACCTGACCTGGCAAATGATAGGAGAGAGAAGATGTTGGAAATATTGAAAACAAGGTTTTTAAAAAACAAGCCGCTTCATCCGGATCTCGAATGGTCTGATGTTGAAAAATGCATTCTTGCAGATCCGCGGACATTAGTCATCCTGCAAAGGATGGAAGAGAGCGGAGGGGAACCTGACACCATTGGCTTTGACGAAGAAACGGGCAGGCTCATTTTTTGCGATTGCTCCAAAGAGTCTCCTTTGGGCCGCAGAAGCCTGTGCTATGATGAGGAGGCCTTGAAAAAACGTGTCAAAAACCCTCCCGCAGGCAGCGCTTTGGGCATGGCGCAGGAGATCGGCGCTTCTCTGATGACCGAAAATCTTTACCGCAGACTGCAGTCTCTCGGTGAATTTGATCTTAAAACTTCTTCCTGGATAAAAACCCCGGAGGAAATCAGACAAAGAGGAGGCGCTATATTCTGTGAACGGAGATACGGAACGGTGTTTACGTTCCATAACGGGGCTGATTCGTATTACTCCGTCCGCGGATTCCGGTGTTATGTTCTGACAGGCGATTAAAATTCATATAGAAACCTTAGGCAGGATCCTGCTCATTATAAAGAATCGCGCCAAACAAAGTAATCATATCTTTACCGTTATAATAGGGGATCCCTGCCTGCCTGGCCAATTCTGAAATATAGAAACCATATCCCTCAATGGAATGGTGCAGCTTTCCCGGATTTCTGCAAGGCGCGTCCGGATACGTGCATTGTTTGCATAATTCGCAGGAATCGTTCGAAAGGATCTGCATTCCGTTTTTCGTGGGGTCTAAAAGCGAATTGAGCCGGGTTACGTCTCTTTTAAAGTCTATAACAGCCGGCTTCATGGAATCCCAGTCGCTCGCGTCAGGCAGATAGTATGCCTCGGAAAACAGCTGCAGGTAGTCAAATTTTAAGACTCTTTCACGGCATTCTTCGACAGTGCCGACAGCCGGCGGACAGGCCCATGTCGAATTGTAGTGATGGCACACGTTCTCTTTGCAGTATTTTCTCACTTCTTCTTCAAAATGAAGATCTTCCGTTTTTATGATGCCGGAATTCAGAAATCCTGCTTCCAGAATACATTTTTGTAAAAATGCTGAAGTCCTGCCGTACTTCACCGCTGTTGAAGCGGTTACAGCTTCCCATTCGCGGTATAAAGGTTCGCACGATTTTGCGACACAGTAACGGCATTCACCGCCGCTTCCTTTTCTGGGACAGAAATATTCCCTTACTCCGTCATTCACTTTTGTGTAGTACTGCACTTCTTTCAGCGGATGCATGGGGTAACCGTCGAGAAACGTGCGGATCACACTGGCCCAGATAATGTATTTGTGCGCATCCGGATTTTCCGGCTGTGTTTCCGCCAGATGGGCTTCCAGGGCTTCGCGAAGTGCTTCGACTTCTTCATCGTTGACTTCCCCGGTGAAAAACCTGTAGGGATCCATCATTTCCAGAAGAGTCTTTCTGTAGAAATCATTTACCGGGATATCCTGCGCTCCGCTGTCAAGCATTTCCCATTCTTCCCCTGTGAATTCTGCAATAATTACATCTGCAAGATCTTCTGTCTTCATCTTCGAAATGCCTCAATGGTTTGTTCTTATAATCATTACTCATTAATTATTATATCATAATATTGGCAAAATGCATTTGATGCTTTATGATACTGCAGAAAGCAGGAAGTCGTTATTGAAGACAGTGGGAACACCCCGAAGTGAAAGGAATCGTGAAAAATGAATCACGTTGAAAGAAGAGACAGGGAACTCGTCTATATTTCGGATGATGCTGTATTTGAGGAACAGAAGATCGCCCGCCGGCTCACACAGAGGCTGAACAGTGCGGACCGGTCTGATTTTGATGAGATAAAGAAAATCGTTCATGAGCTGCTCGGCAAGTCCGATGACACAACATTTATCAATCCGCCCTTTTACTGTGATTACGGAACGCATATCGAAGTGGGAAAGAATTTCTATGCGAACTATAACTGCACGATGCTGGACGTCGGCAGGATCCGGATCGGGGATAATGTCTTCATGGCACCGAATGTTGCGATCTATACAGCGGGACATCCGGTTCATCCTGCGACGAGAAACACGCTTTATGAGTACGGAATCGATATTACTATTGGGAACAATGTATGGATCGGAGGAAATACCGTGATCTGCCCCGGAGTGACGATCGGCGACAATACTGTGATCGGAGCGGGATCGGTAGTGACAAAGGACATACCGGCCTGGACTGTCGCCGCCGGAAATCCCTGCCGGGTTATCCGTGAAATTACGGAAGATGACAGAAGAAGGCATTTCGCAGGCAGAGAGATCGACGAAGAGGCGTGGCAGGATATTCTCAGAATTCAGAAAGAAGATGCGGATGCGGGAAAATATCCACGCAGAGATTAAAAAGGTCAACGATAGGCTGCAGAGCTTTTGATGCAGAGGAACTACATGAATACCGGAGGCGGAATTTGACACAACTGCAGAAAAAAAGAAGAGGAGTGCTGGCTGCTGTCGCCGCAGCACTTTGTTTTTCGATCGGCGGCCTGCTGATGAAACTGATCCCCTGGAATGCGCTGGCTATCAACGGATCACGAAATCTCATCGCGTGCTGTGTGATCGGTCTTTATATTCGTTTTACACATCATAAACTTCGTTTAAACGGGACCGTTCTTCTCGGAGCTGTCTGCATCGGGAGCGTCACGACGCTTTTTGTCCTGGCGAATAAACTGACGACAGCGGGAAATGCGATCATTATGCAATATACGGAGCCGGTATGGGCAGTGCTCCTTATGTATATCTTTTTCAAGAAAAAACCCGGAAAACGGGAATTGATCTCGATCGGCGTCGTCCTTGCCGGAATCGTTTTTTTCTTCTTTGAGAGCCTCGGATCGGGAAGAATGCTCGGAGATCTCCTGGCGCTTCTGTCCGGCATCTTCTATGCGGGAATGTTTATGCTGAACCGCTTTGAGAAAGGGGATCAGCTTTCCTCCATGTTTTTCGGACAGATTCTGACCGGGATCCTGCTCACACCTGCGATACGCACGGAGACAGATTTCCGGCCGCAGGTCATCTTTGCACTGGTCATCTTAGGAGCAGTGCAGGTGGGACTGGCTTATATTTTTCTCGCGACCAGCCTTCAATACATCGACCCCGTACAGTCTTCTGTCATATGCACGCTGGAACCGATCCTCAATCCGATCCTGGTCGCTGTTTTCTACGGGGAGATGCTTGGCCCACTGGCGATTGCGGGCGGGGTGATCGTGGTGGGAGGTATTCTGTACTATAATATCAGCTCCCCGGAACCGAAATAAAAAAGCCGAAAGAATCGTACAATAAATACGTTCTTTCGAAGAGAGATATTTGTTAACACGGAACGTTGAAGACGCCTTCCGCTGCTCCTATACTGAAAAAAAAGGAGGTACCGCGATGGCGTCTTTATCCTATAAAGAAAACATGCTCTGCATCCTCCGGCATGAGGAGCCGGAGTATATTCCCATGAATGACGATTTTAACAACGGATTCTCGTCCGTTGTCATGGAAACCGGCAGGGACCGGACGAAACCGTCACAGGACTGGTTCGGCCAGTACTGGACTTTTGAGCCGACAATCGGAGGCTTCAATCCTTCTCCCGGCGTTCATCTTGTCACGGATATAACATGCTGGCGCGATCAGATGAAGTTCCCGGATCTTGATGCCATTGACTGGAAAGCGGCAGCGGAGCGGGACACGGCGGCATGGGACAGAGAAAACAAGCTTTGCCGCATTACAATGGGATACGGTCTGTGGGAACGAATGTTCAGTGTCATGGAGTTTCAGGATGCCCTGGTAGCACTTCTGGAAGAGCCGGAAGCCTGCTTTGATTTTTTCAGTGCCGTTGCTGATTATAAGATCGAAGTGTTCCGAAGGATCATACAGTATTACAAACCCGACCAGATCGTTTTTCACGATGATTACGGCAATGCCAAAGCCATGTTTATGTCTCCGGAGACCTGGAGGGAACTGATCAAGCCGAATCTGCAGCGCGTCATCAGTTTTGTCACAGGAGAGGGTGTCTTTTATGAACATCACTGCTGTGGAAACTTCGCGCCGATCGTGGAAGAGATCGCGGATATGGGTGCCGCTTCTTTCAACACCTGCCACGTATCCATGAGACCTGCGGAACTTAAGAAAAAAATCGGCCATAAGATTGCCTTTATGGGCGGATTCGACAATCAGTTTGTCGATGCGATCACAACAACAGAGGCGCAGATACGGCAGCACGCGAGAGACGTGATCGATGCCATGGCTCCCGGCGGAAGCTGGTGCCCGCGGTTTGTCAATTCCGTCCCGGAAAAGCGTGAATATGTGAACGACGAGATCATCCATTACGGAGGAACACATTATTATTCCTGCCCGCGCCCATGACGGGTGAAAGTCCTATAACGATCGATGAAAGGCCTCCTCTCACAGATGAATGAGAGGAGGCTTTTTATGTCTGAAATTGCGGTTGAAATTTGTGCAATATTTACATAATTATCTGTGCATAAATGGCATGGCGTTGGAATTGATTGACAATAACATACCGTTATTCTATGATAAAAAAAGAAAGTTCTTCTTATCCAAGGAGGCCTTTCCGTATACCTGAAATAAAATAAGGAGGAAAGACAATGGCACTCACGGCAGAAGAAAAACGGAAACTTGCACAGATCGCAAAAGAGCTCCGGGTAACCATCATCGATGTGATGGCCTGGTCCGGCGGCGCACACGTAGGAGGCTCACTGAGCATTGTTGAGATCCTGACAATGCTTTATTTCAAGTACCTGAATATCGATCCGAAGGATCCGGATATGGAAGACAGAGACCGCTTTATCCTTTCCAAAGGCCATGCGGCGGCAGGGTACATCCCGGCACTGGCGAAACGCGGATATTTTCCGGAAGAGGAACTGAAATCCTTTAACCATTTCCGCAGTCCGTTCGCGATGCATCCGGACAGCAAAAAGATCAGAGGATGCGATGCGTCGGCGGGGAGTCTCGGACACGGACTCTCGATGGCGGTCGGCCTCGGCCTCGCCGCCAAATATCTGAAAAAGGACTGGAAAACCGTATGCCTTATGGGGGACGGAGAATGCTGCGAAGGAAGTGTCTGGGAAGCAGCTATGTCTGCCGCTCATTTTAAACTGGATAATGTGATCGGCATCGTCGACCGCAATAAGCTGATGATCGACGGCACGACCGAGCAGGTTATGGCACTGGAACCATTTGCCGATAAATGGAGAGATTTCGGCTGGAAAGTCCTGGAAGTGGACGGCCATGATCTTGACGCCCTCGATGATGCATTTGCCGAAGCGTGGAGCGCGGAAGGCGTTCCGACACTGATCCTCGCCAATACCGTCAAAGGAAAAGGCGTGGACTTTATGGAAAATAATGTGGTCTACCACTATGCTTCCGCTGACTCCGCAGTGTGTGAGCAGGCGAAAGAGCAGATTCTGAAGGGAGGCGAGTAAAATGGCAGTAATTACCGGAACAAACTGGAATGCCTATGACGGCGCCACCATGACCGCTCGGGAAATCTACGGACGGACTCTTGCGCACATGGCGGAATATAACGATAAAATCGTCGGACTTACGGCGGATCTGGAGAAAACGACCGCGATCAAGTTCTTCGCGGATAAATTCCCGGAGCGGTTCTACAATGTCGGCATCGCGGAACAGAACATGTTCGGTATTGCTGCCGGACTTGCGAAAGCGGGACTGATCCCGTTTGCGTCCACGATGGCGATCTTCGCGACGATGCGCGCGGGCGAACAGGTGCGCACGGACATCGCCTATCAGAACCTTCCGGTCAAGATCATAGCGACGCATGCGGGAATTTCCTTCGGACATGCCGGCACGACCCACCACTGTACGGAAGACTTCGCGATCATGCGCGCGATCCCCAATATGACCGTTATCTGTCCTGCGGACGGCATAGAGACGAGCAAAGCGGTCCAGGCCTGCGTCGATATCCCCGGACCGGTCTATGTGCGGATCGGCAGAGGGTTTGAGCCTCCCTGCCATGAAAATGACCAGTACGACTTTGAAATCGGCAAAGCGATCACGATGAGAGACGGCACCGATTTCACGATCATCTGCTGCGGCATCGCGGTTCTGCAGGCAATGAACGCCGCAAGGACGCTCGCGGAAAATGACGGACTCAGTGTCCGCGTCATTAATATGCACACGATCAAGCCGATCGACCGGGAGGCCATCATAAAAGCCGTTATGGATACAAGAAGGATCCTGACGATCGAAGAGCACAACGTCCTCGGCGGTCTCGGGGATGCAGTCGGCAGTGTCATCGCGGAATCCGGGAAGGGCTGTGTTTTCAGAAAACACGGCATGCAGGATGTCTTCTCGGAGATCGGGTACGCCGAGGATCTCTATGCCTATTACGGATTTGACGCCAACGGTATCGTGGATAAGGTCCGTGAGATGATGGGAATGGAATTTGAGGCGGACGAGAGCTGGGAAGACGAATAAGGAGGTGGTCGTATGGCGGCATCCCAACAGGAAATCATGGCCGCAAAGCTGTTTTTTAATGCGGCATTTCCGACGATGCAGGTCCTTTTGGACGATGATTATAAGCTGACGAAGAAATTTCACAGATTCTCCGGCGTGGTCCAGTTCGGTGCGAAAAACGACGGGGAACTGCTCTGCTGCCACATGATATTTGACAACGGAAAACTGACCGTCAAAGAGGGACCGGCTGAAAAGGCGGATCTCACACTGACATTTTCTTCAGTGAAAAAAATGCTGGCGATCCTGAAAGGCGGGCTGGCAATGCCTTCGATCAAAGGGGATGTGAGGATCCTTCCCAGATTTCTGACCCTTCTCCTCGGTCTCATGATCATGACTAAGCCGAACGACAAACTGAAAGACGAGGGAGAGAAGGCTCTGAAAGTCAAATGCTCCCTTTACATGATCACGAGGGCGCTGAGCCAGTACAATAAACTTGGAGACCCGGACATGAGGGAATTCTGTGAGCGGCAGCCGGACCGGATCTATCAGTTCCAGGTCGAACACAACGGGATCCCGGATTACATCGCCTGTTATCTGCGGATCAAGGCGGGAAATTCCAAATCCGGCCACGGCATGTACAAACGCCGCACGCCGTTTGTGCTGTTCCATTTCTATTCGCTTGAGGGCGCGCTGAAAGTGCTCGGCAAGGAAGTGGAGTTCGTGGAGGCGACGGAAAAGGGATATGTAGAGACCGTGGGAAGCCCGGAATATGCGCTGTATCTCAATGACTACATGGCAGTTCTGCAGGCCATGCTGACATAATACGGAGGAAGATATGAAGACCGTATATTTTGAGAAGGATATCCCGCGGATCCTGGCGACAAAACTTGCCGCGGGGCACGCGAAAAAACTGCTCTCCACGAAGATCAATGCGGTTAAGTTCGAAAAGGATCTTCCGGAGCCCAGACTCCCGGCCGACGACTGGGTCCGCGTGAAAAATATCGCCTGCGGACTGTGCGGCACGGATATCAGTTTTTATAAGGCGACCGCCGGCACGGATTCTGCGCTGGAGCCGATCCCGGGCACCAAGAGGACGTTCCTCGGACACGAAAATGTGGGCGTTGTCACGGAAGTCGGAGAGGGCGTGACGGATTTTAAGATCGGCGACCGCGTCACGATCAGAGCTTATATGGCGGGCTGCGATTCCAAAGGGATCCGGAAGAGATGTCCGTACTGCGAGAGAGGGGATTACAACTTCTGCCTGAATTTCGGCGCCCCTGCGCCGTACGGCGAGCTGATGACAGGTGCGGGCTGGAGTGACTCTTTCATTTACCCCGCAAAAGGACTCGCGCACGTCTATGATGAAATTACGGACGAGCAGGCAGTCATGATCGAACCTTCCTGTGTGTCGGTCCATTCGGTGCTCTGCGCGCCCCCGAAAAAAGGGGAGAAAGTGCTGGTCATGGGCTGCGGCACTATCGGACTCGGCATAGTCCAGGCGATCAAGATCATCGAGCCGGACTGCGAAGTATGGGTCATGGAGCGCGTGCAGACGAAGCAGGAATTTGCCTTGAAACTCGGCGCGGACCACGTTCTCAAAGGAGATCCCTATGAAGCGGCGGCGGAGGCGACCGGGGGCAGTGAAGTGTACACCGGCATGATGGGCAATAAATACTTCTTCGGAGGTTTTGACAGGATCTACGACTGTATCGGCGGCGACTGGTCAAATACTACCGGTGTGAGACTCCTGAGAGCCAGAGGCACGCTGGTCAAGATCGGACATCATATGAGACCGATCCATTTCGATGAAACGCCGGTCTGGTGGCAGGAACTCAACCTGATCGGGATCGATTCCCACGGCATGGAAGAATGGGAGGGCAGAAAGCTTTACACGTTTGATCTCGTCCAGGAGTGGATCAGAGACGGAAAATACAGCGTCGACGGATTTGTAACACATCATTTCAAGCTGGATGACTACAAACAGGCTTTGGAGCTGGCTCTTAAGAATCCGCCCGATGTTGTGAAGATCGTGATAGACTGTACGTAAGGATCCATAAACACAGTACAGGGAGCATAAACATGACGGAACCTAAATGGAATCAGGAACAGGTACATGAGATCGTCAAAGCGCAAAAAGCATTTTTCGCGGAAGGAAAAACGCTGGATGTGGAGTGGCGGATCGAGATGCTGAAGAGGCTGCGCCTGTCAGTAAAAAGATATGAGCGGAAGATCCTGAGAGCGTTGCAGGAAGATCTCAGACGGGACAACGTGGAGGGGTATTTCTGCGATGTCGGCAGCGTCATCCTGGAGATCAATGAAACGATCCGCGGACTTCGGAAATGGGCGAGACCGGAACGGCATTTCAGCGGTATGCTGTGCTTTCCGAGCACGATGACGAAGGTCTATAAAATGCCTTACGGGACAGTTCTGATCATCAGTCCGTTTAACTTTCCTTTCCTGCTGTCGCTGGGCGTCCTCGCTGCCGCGGCGGCAGGAGGCAATACCGCCGTGATCAAGGCCAGCTCCAAGTCTGTTTTCTGCACGAAGGTCCTGAAAGACCTGATCGCGGA
>SVDL01000050.1 GCA_015057835.1 Lachnospiraceae bacterium | reverse complement strand
CCTGATTGACCTTGCGAAGATCATTGTCTGCGCGATACTCGGACCGGTGCTCCGGGGAAGGATCGCCAGAGCAGTGCAGACGGCTGATTAAAAGTTTTACAGCGAAGCCCCCATGTGCTGCACACAGGCAGCGGCCTGACGCAGCGCTTCTTTAAGACACTGCTCCGGAGGAAGGCTTCGAAGAAGACCGGAGTAAAAGCCGGCCACAAAATTGTCCCCCGCGCCGGTCGTGTCGACGACAGGGACCGGAAGGGGCGGAAGAGAGAAGACTTCCCCGGAAAGATCGGCGAAGCACCCCTCGGGGCCGGTCTTGATGATGACATTTCGAACCCCGTGATCTTTGAATACGGAAGCCATATCGGCGTATTGCTCCTTCCCGGTGTAATACGCCGCTTCTTTTTCGTTCGGGAAAATATAATCGATGAACGGCAGGACTTCCGAAAGCTCTGAAAGGTCCATTTTCCGCCAGGTAGGAAGCTTTGTGTCCGCGCAGACGAGAGCCCCCGAGTCATGGGCGGCGCGGATCAGCTGCCGGACGGTTTCGGGGTCGTCCAGAGGCGCTCTGAAAAGGCTTGCGAAGGAGATGATCTTTGCGCGGGAGGTTTGAAGAAGCTCCGGATCGGGCCGGTATCCCTCGAGTTTTGTCGCGCCGGAGTTGATGGAATAGCGGCTTCCGTCCATGCGGACGATGAGATCGGCGATGGGCGTCGTGATACTGTCGGATGCGGTGATGCCGTCCGTCCCGATGCCCCGCTTCCGGGCTTCCGAGAGAAGAATGCCGCCCGCGAGATCATTTCCGACGGTCCCGATGAGGGAGACGCGGTACCCGAGGGAGGCGAGGGCAAAAGCTTCGTTGACGGCGTCTCCGCCGGTGCTCAGGCGGATATTTTCGGCGCGCCAGACATTTTCCTTATAGGGCGTTTCTTCCTGCCCCCGCGTAATGCAGTCGATGACAGCCTGGCCGATACACAGAACATCCGGATCGAAATCTGTACAGTTAGTCATAATAATTCTCCGTTCTGCCCTTCGCCCGGGCGGGATACTCGTGATAAAAGCGGCTCTTTATTTCATTTTCTTCAGTTCGGACGAGGCCAGGGGAATGGTCAGGAGGACCGCGCACACATCGGCGCAGGTCTGCGTGATCTCAACGCCTGTCAGGCCGAAGAGACGCGGCAGGATGAGGATCAGCGGAATGAAGAAAATGCCGTTGCGCGCGGAAGACGTCAGCGACGCTTTTACGCCTTTTCCTATGGACTGCAGCATCATATTGGAAATGAAAACGATCGTGAGGAAAGGCAGCATGCACACCTGGCAGCGCAGGGCAAAAGAGCCGACGGCGATGACCTCGGGGTCCGGCCGGAACCAGCTGACGACCTGCGGCGCGAAAATAAAGCAGAGAATTCCCATGCAGGTCAGGAAAATGGTGCCGTACCGGATGCAGAAGAAGTATCCGTCCCGGACGCGCTTTTTGAGACCGGCGCCGTAATTGAAGGAGCAGACCGGCTGATAGCCCTGACCAAAGCCGATGAGCGCGCTGCACATCAGCATCGTGATGCGCGTGACGACGGACATGCCGGCAATAGCCGCGTCTCCGCCGTAGAATCCCGCATTGGTGTTGAGGAGGATCGTGGCGACAGATGCCATGCCCTGCCGGAAGAGGGAGGGCATGCCGCCGTTGATGATCTCCAGAATATAGTGGCGGTTCAGTCTGACGTTTCTTATGCTGAGCCGGATATTTTCCCCTCTCGTGGAGCCGATCAGAAGAACGACGAAGCTGACGGCCTGGCCGGTAATGGTCGCGATGGCCGCGCCGGCAACCCCCATGTGAAAGACGAGGATGAGAAGCGGATCCAGGAAAATATTCAGGATCGCCCCGCATAAGAGACCGACCATCGCGTAGGTCGCGGCGCCCTGAAAGCGGAGCTGGTTGTTGACGACAAACTGGCACATCATAAAAGGCGCGCCGAGAAGGATGATCCTCATATAAGTGGCAGCGTCGTGCAGCGTCGTCGGTGTGGCTCCGATGAATACGGCGATGGGCTCCACGAAAATGATCCCGACAGCCGCGAACAGAATGCCGATGATGAGAGCGAGGGCAAATCCCGTGGAGGCGGCTTCATTTGCCTCCCGGGTCTCCCCGGCGCCGAGCATTCTGGAAATATAATTGCCCGAACCATGGCCGCAGAAGAATCCGAATGCCTGGATGATGGCCATGACGGAGAAAACGAGTCCCACCGCGGCGGTGGCCTGTGTGGAGATCCGGCCGACGAAATACGTGTCCGCGGTATTGTAAATGCCGGTGACCAGCATACTGATGATCGTCGGAATGGCAAGCCGTACGATCAGCCTGTTTACCGGCGTCTGCGTGAGGTAGGTGTAGCGGTCCTGCCCGGCTGAGGCGGGTTTCTTCATTCTTTTCCCTCCGGTTTCAATAGCATTTTCAAAGAATACTCTGGCGGAAGAAGACCTCCCGGTCTGTCAGCGCTTCCCTTTCTGGCGGACTTCCAGTCCTGCGGCACTGCTGGTCACGGTGATATTTCCGTCTTTGGTCAGCAGCGTTTCACAGCCGTATTTGCCGAGCAGATCCAGCGTTTTCTGATCCGCCGGGTTTTTGTCGGAGCAGGTGATCACGGCGTATTCCGGCTGTACAGCTTTCAGAAGGGCTTCCGTCTGCTTGTTGAAGTTTCCGTGATGGGGCATTTTCAAAAAGCCGCAGGGCTGTACGTCTCCGGCTTCCAACCACGCACGGATCCGCTCTTTTTCGATGTCCCCGGTGAACAGGAGCCTGTTTGAGCCGTGTGTCACGGTGGTAATCAGGGAAAAATTGTTGTCGTATTCGGCTTCGCCCGTCGGGATCTCATAGGAGCCCGGAGGTTCCACGAGGACTTCGGCATTTCCGAGAGAGAAGGTGACAGGCCCGGTGAGCCGTTCCGGTACAAGCCCCTTATTCTGCAGCGTGTTCATGAAATCATCATATTCGGCGTGGGTGCCCTCATAATCCGGAAGAAGGATCCTTCCTATGTCAGCGGTGTTGACGACTGTGTCGGCACCCCCGACGTGATCCCTGTCAAAGTGTGTGATGAGGAGGACATCGATCTGACGGATCCCGCTGCTTTCGAGAAAATCCGCCATTTCTTCGCCGTCGTCTTCTTCCCCGCAGTCGATGATCATCGTTTTTCCGCCGCATCGGAAGATCATGGCGTCCGCTTTTCCGACTTTTAAGATCGATACCGTGAGCATGTTTTCCGCGTCACCCTCCTCCGGCTGCGTTTCTCCGCTGTGAAAATACGCAAAAGCTGCCGCAGCTGAAAGGATCAGCGCGGCAAATAACAGGACAGGAATAATTATCTTCTTTTGAAGGCGTTTTTTCATAGAATTTCTGCTTACCAGTTTTCTTCAAGGAACGAAAGCATCTGGGAAGCTGTCGGAGGACAGCCCTTCAGGGATTTCGCGAAGCACGAGGTGCAGCGGCCGACGCCGATCTCGCCCTCTTTGCCCTGATAACCCTGCCCGATGGCGATGGGCGTTCTCTTTCCGCGCCGCAGCTGGCCGGTCTCGTTCATCCGGTTCAGGGCGTGGATGAGGGAGCCGTAGCAGGCGCTGCAGGCGTCTTTCGGATCCGTGTAGGAAGCCAGATTCTTTACACGGCCGGTCATGCGGAACTTTGCTCCTGATGCGGCGTCCGGTTCGTTGAGCTTGACAATATTGGCCTTTGAGGTGTCTGCACTCCCTACGCCGAGCGATTCCGCCATGCCGATGTAGGGAACTTCTTCGATGTCATAACCCATGCTCTCACAGACATAGGCGTCGCACAGAACGGGATCCGTAAAGCCGAGGATCCGGTTCATGACGACGGGATTTCCGCCTTCTTCAAAGTCCAGATCGCCGCAGATGTTGTCCACGAGAATAAAGCTGTTCGGCGCGACGGTGTTGAGGTGGGCGATGGGTCTGTGCAGCCCGAGCGTGTGAAAATGTCTCTTTTCTTTATTCGGTATGATTCCCTTGTTGTTCTTGAGCGCGCAGGTCACCGTCGTCTGGCAGTGGCCTTTGAGCACCGGCATATTGATCATAAAATCCGCCGCCATGGCGCGGTCGCAGACATTGATCTTCATCCCTTTGCAGTCATATTCCCTGTAGGAATCTTTCTGCAGGTCCACGAAGGGCACATTGTACTGTGAGCAGATCCTGTCATAGCCCGCAGCGCGGAAAGCGCTCTGTGTGCCGCAGCCGACCCAGGCACCTTCCATGATGGTGATGTTGTCAAATCCGTTTTCCCTGAGGTATTCGATGGCACCCGCGAGGAGCTCGGAATGAGTCGTTGCCCCGGAGGAGGGCGGGTTGCTCGTCACGAGATTCGGTTTCAGGGCGACTTCCGCCTTTTTATCGCCGATCATTGATGCCACGCCGGCGGCGTCAAGAATCTTTTTTGTCATCTCTTTATAGTCGGTTCCGTGGATGATGAGAATATCGTTTTTGTTCATTGGATCCATCCTTTCTTTTCAGCTTCTCCGATGAGAACAGTATATCTGTCCGAAAAAGAAAAAACAACGAAAGAGTGATACCGCAGGAAAAAAACAGCATATCATTGAGTTTCAGAGAGGATTAGTGTAAAATATAAAAAACTGTCAGTTCCCGTATGCTTTTTTGGGGTAAATGGGAACCGGGTGCGATTCCCGGACGATCCGGTCACTGTGATCGGCGAGCATTTTCGCAGGAGCCATTGCGTGGAAAATCAGTGTGAGAAGGAGCGGGAATGCGTCAGAGCCGTCAGCCAGGAAACCAGCTGCCAGTGTGCGATACAGACTTCCGAGGAAGGTTTCCGTCGCTGCGGTTTAGATTTATGTTTGCTTGAAAAACGCAGCCAAGATGCTGTGTTTTTTTGCGTTTGCAGGGAGAAACGGTCAGATCATTAATCTGTTATTGGGGATTTTTGGAAAGGAAAGAAAGATGGAGAATTTCAGAAATCAGAATGAAATCGGAGAAAAAGAAGTCCTTGTTGTGAGCTTCGGGACGACATTTGCCGAGACCAGACAGAAGACGATCGGAGCGATCGAAGAAGCGGTGGAAAAGGCTTTTCCGGACTGGTCGGTGCGGCGCGCTTTCACGAGCGGCATGATCCGCTCGAGGCTTGCAAATAGGGACGGCATTGAGATCGACGGACCGGAAGAAGCTCTTGAGAGAGCAGTCAGAAACGGTGTAAAGGAACTGATCGTTCAGCCGACACACCTTATGGACGGAAGAGAGTATAACAAACTGATGGAGATCCTGGCACGGTACGTGCCCCGGTTTGAAAAAGTATCAGTGGGGCTGCCGCTGCTTTCTTCTCCGGAGGATTTCACAGCAGTTGCGGCTGCGATCCGAAACCATCTTCCCGTGGAGGAGGAAAACACAGCCGTCGTCCTCATGGGGCACGGGACCGACGTTCCGTCCAACGCCGTTTACGCGGAGATGCAGAGCGTACTGAACGAAGGTGATGAGGATGAGCAGGAATATTTCATCGGAACAGTGGAAGGCACGCCTACTGTGACCGATATCCTTACAGAGATCTGGAACAGCGCAATGTATCTCGATATCGTTCTTGCGCCTTTCATGATCGTCGCGGGAGATCACGCGACAAATGATCTCGCCGGAGACGAAGAAGAATCCTGGAAGACCATTTTTATAAACCACGGCTACCGGGTGACGACACAGCTGCAGGGCATCGGAGAGTGGCCGGAGATCCGGGAGCTGTTCGCGAAACATGCTCTGGAAGCGGTACCGTATCACATCTGATCCTGTCCGCAATTTCTCATTTTTGACAGAGAAAGACAGAAAGCAGCCTGAAAAGGCAGCTTGAAGAGAGCAAACAGGTGCGGCACCGCCGCACGGAAAAATGATAAAAAGCAGCAGACAGGCTGCGGAAAGCAGGTTAAAGTATGAAAGGAAAAGCTTACGGCGTGGGCGTCGGCCCCGGCGATCCGGAACTCATGACATTTAAGGCGGCAAGACTCATCCGTGAAAACGAGATCATTGCCGTTCCCGGAAAGATCGCGGAAGAAGCGGTCGCGTATAAGATCGCGGCAGGAATCGTTCCGGAGATCGCGGAGAAGACTCTGGTGCCGGTCTATATGCCGATGGTGAAAGACCGCGCGCTCATCGAGGAGGAGCACAAAAAAGGCGCAGCTCTTCTTGAGGAATATCTTTCCCGGGGAAAGAACGTCGTCTATCTGACACTCGGCGATCCCACTGTTTACTGCACATTCAGCTATCTGCAGCATATCCTTGAGGCGGACGGCTACGAAGTGGAGCTCGTCAGCGGCATTCCGTCGTTCTGCGCTGCAGCGGCCAGACTGAATCTGCCGCTCACGGAGTGGGATGAACAGCTCCACGTGATCCCCGCGGTCCACAAGACCACGGATTCGCTCGAATTGCCGGGAACCTATGTGCTCATGAAATCGGCGAGCCATATGAAAGAGACGAAGGAACTGCTGGTGAAGAGCGGCAGGGAAGTCGGCTGCGTCGAGAACTGCAGTATGGAAAATGAGAAAGTCTACCGCAGCGCGGAAGAGATTCCGGATGATGCAGGCTATTTCTCCCTTGTGATCGCCAAAGAAAAACACTGAAACGCGTGAAGCGGACAGTCAGCCGTACGAGAATTTCCGCAAGAAGGGAACGTGCGGCTGAGTGCGTGTCAAAGCATGATCGAAATCAAAGGACTGACAAAACAATTCGGGGATTTTACAGCGGTTGACCATCTCGATCTCACCATCCGTACCGGGGAGTTCTTCGGACTTCTCGGACCGAACGGAGCGGGGAAGACGACGACGATCAGCATGCTGTCGACTGTCCTTCTGCCGACTTCCGGGGAGATCCGCGTCGACGGCAGTCTTCTGAACCGGAAGGCGACGAAAGAAAAGCGGAAACTGAGCGTTATTACGCAGGAGTATTCCATGCGCCAGGACATGACCATGGATGAGGTCATGGAATATCAGGGACGGCTTTATTTTCTGCCGCGCAAAGTGATCAGGGAAAGATCGGACGAGCTGCTGGAATTTGCGGGACTGAAGGATTTTCGGAAAAGAACTGTACGTCACCTCTCGGGCGGCATGAAAAGGAAGCTGATGATCTGCCGCGCCCTGCTCATAGAGCCGGAGATCCTGCTTCTCGACGAGCCGACAGCGGGAATGGACGCGCTGTCAAGGCGCCAGATGTGGAATATGCTTCGCTCCATCAACAGTGAGACCATGACCATCATGCTGACTACGCATTATATCGAGGAAGCCCAGGCTCTCTGTGACCGCGTGGCGCTTCTGAACCGCGGAAAGCTGCAGAAGCTGGATACGCCTCAGAATCTGATCGACGAGCTCGGCGCATTCGCGGTGGACGAGATGACAGACGGAAACCTCGTAAGCCGGTATTTTCACGACAGAGCGGAGGCGATCCGCTATCTGTCAGAAGCGCATGAGGCGTCGCTGCGGGCGACGACTCTGGAAGACGTCTTTATAGAGTGCGCGGGAGCACGGATCAACAAACAGTAAATACAGGCAGGGATCCTGTACGGATGCGGACAGCGCAGCCGGGATCTTCTGCATGCAGACCGACAGCTGGATAAAAGATGGGTATTATTACCGTCCTCTGGGAAAAGTGGACCGAATTTAAGAGGGATTTCTACAAGATCACCGTCGCGGCGATGATCTCTCCTTTGATGTACCTGATTATTTTCGGCATGGGGATTCAGACCACCTCCCACGGGGAGCCATATCTGCATTTCCTGATTCCCGGAATCGTCGCGATGGCCACGATGACAGGCAGTTTCAGCGCTATAGCCCAGAATATGAGCGTACAGAGACTTTATGAAAAAGCGCTGGACCAGGTCATGGTCTCCCCGACGCCTCTGTGGCAGTTCATTCTCGGACAGATCCTGGGAGGCAGTCTTCGCGGAATGTATGCCGCGGGCGTTATTCTGCTCCTCACGCAGCCGATCCGCACCGACCTCGTTTTCAACGCGGAATCCTTCCTGATCATGTTCCTGAACGGCACGGTATTTTCCACGATCGCCCTGGTGCTGTCTTTCCTCGCGAAAAGCTATACGGACGCACCACGGTACACATCGTACATCATTATGCCGATGTCATTCCTGTGCAACACGTTTTTTTCGACGGACCAGATGCCTTCCGGATTCCGGCAGGTGATCTCGATCCTCCCGCTCTCACAGGCGAGCGGAATGATCCGCTCGATCTCGAACGGGGAGCCCGCCGGGTGGTTCGGATACGCGGTGCTGCTGACATACCTCGCGGTATTTTCAGCGCTGTCGGTGATGTTCATTTACAAGAAGAAGAACCTGTAGGGAGGCCAAAGGAAACTGTCCTCGCACAAACTGTTGAAGGGATGACACCGCACAAACGACATTTGCCAAAGGAGCCCGGAGACGCGTGTCTTCTGTTTTGAATACCCTTAAAAATGGGCTCCGGGGGACGACGCCCGGGAGAGTGCGGTGTTATCCCTGCACGAAGAGGTCAGAGAAGGGAAGAAGTGTTCCCTGTGGATCCAAATAATAATTATGAAAAAGTGTAAGCGAAGCGAAAACCGAATCCTGACCGCAGCAGCACTGTTCCTCCTTGTGACAGTGCTCCTTGGCGCTGTGCCCGTGAAGGCGGATCCGCTGCTTACATACGGAATGCTGCCGGTCTATCCGCAGGATATTGAGGACGGAACCTACGAGGTGGAAGTCCGATCTGATTCCACATATTTTAAAATGCAGGATGCCGAGCTCACCGTCAAAGACGGGGAAATGAAGCTCCGTTTTGCCATTCACTCTCTGAGCTACCTCTATGTCTTCGAGGGAACGGCCAAAGAAGCAAGACATTCGGAGGAGTCCTCTTTCATTGAGAGGACAGAAGAAGACGGTGTCAGCATTTTTGAGATCTCCGCGGACGCTCTGAACAAAGAGATCCCCTGCGCGGCTTACAGCAAGGCGAGAAAACGCTGGTACGGCAGAAATGTTGTGATATACGCAGATTCGCTTCCAAAAGACGCCCTGAAGATCGAGCTGCCTGATTACGAGCTCATCGGAAATGCGCTTGAGTACTATGAAGAGGCCGGAATGGTCGATCTCGACAGCCTCTCGGAAAAAGAAGAGGAAAATGCTCCCGAGACGGACGAAGGTCTCGCCCCGGAGGCCGTCAGGGTTGATCTGGACGACGGCGAATACTCCATCGAATGCAATATGACCGGAGGCAGCGGGCGCGCGAGCATCAGCTCTCCGACGATCCTCACGGTCCGGGACGGAAAAGCTTACGCGCACCTCATCTGGAGCAGCACTTATTATGATTATATGCTGATCGGACCGGAGAAATTCCTTAATCAGACAACGGACGGCGGCAATTCGACCTTTGACATCCCGGTTACCGTTCTGGATGAAGGCATGACCGTGATCGCCGATACGACGGCGATGGGGGATCCCGTAGAGATCGAATATGTCCTGACGTTCTATTCCGAGAGCATCGGCGATAAGGGTCTCGTTCCCCAGGAGGCGGCGAAGAAAGTTCTCGTGGTGGCGCTGGTCGTGATCATCGCCGGCGGAATTCTGAATTACTTTGTAAAACGAAAGAGACAGTGAGCGATGGCTTATTTTCCGCTGTTTGTTAATCTTGAAAATAAGAAGATCCTGATCGTCGGCGGAGGCACCATTGCGGAGCGCCGGGCGAGAACGATCCTCCCTTTCGCGGGAGAAGTGACGGTCATCGCGAAGGAACTGTCCGAAGCGATGAAGCAGCTTTCCGCGGAAGCGGAAGAGGAGGGCAGACGTCTTCGGATTCTTTGCCGGGCATTTGACGAGCAGGATCTTGCATCCTCTTTTCTTGTGCTGGCCTGCACGGATGACGGCGATCTGAATTCCGCCATCGTCCGGAAGTGCCGGGAGAGAGGAATTCCGGCAAATAACTGCTCCGATAAGGAGGAATGCGACTTTTTCTTCCCGGGGCTGATCTACAAAGATCCGTTTGTTGTGGGCTTTACGGCGAGCGGAAAAGCACACGGACAGGTAAAGAGGATCCGTGAGAAGACAGAACAGATTATTGACGAGATCATGCATGGCGGCGAGCCAGACCAGTGAAGGGATGGAAAGCCGCGATGACAAAGGAGAAAACCGTGTCTTTGGACAGAAAATCGCTGATTATCGGCAGCCGTGAGAGCGCACTTGCGGTCGCGCAGTCAGAAATCGTAAAGGAATACCTTGAAAAAGCGCACCCTGCAATGGAGCTGAAGATCCTTACCATGAAAACGACCGGCGACAGGATCCTGGACCGCAGGCTCGATGAGATCGGAGGCAAAGGGCTGTTTGTCAAAGAACTGGATCAGGCGCTCCGGGACAGGCGGAGCGATCTCTCGGTCCACTCTCTGAAGGATATGCCGATGGAGACGCCCGATGATCTGCCGGTGATCGGTTTTTCGAAACGCGAGGACCCGCGGGATGCACTGGTTCTGCCGGAAGGAGCGGAAGAGATCGATTTTTCAAAACCGATCGGAACCTCGTCCAAACGGCGGATCCTGCAGCTTAAGGAAGTATTTCCGGAAGCCCGTTTCGAGAGCGTCCGCGGGAATCTGGCGACCAGGCTCCGCAAGCTCGATGAGGGGCAGTACGGGGCCATTATCCTCGCGTCGGCGGGACTTCGGAGGCTGGGGCTGGAGCACAGGATCTCACGGTATTTTGATGTCGACACCGTGATCCCCTCAGCCGGTCAGGGCATTCTTTCCCTGCAGGGACGCGCGGGAGAGGATTATTCCTGTCTGGACGGCTTCAGCGATGAAGCGTCGGCCTGCGCCGCGGCAGCGGAGAGAGCATTTGTGAGAGCGTTAGGCGGCGGATGTACTTCCCCGATTGCCGCCCATGCAACATTTGACGGGACGATCATGACGCTGCGCGGATTTTATTACGACGAGGAAAATGAAAAAGCGTACCGCAGAACCATGACCGTGGAAACTGCCGGCCCCGCGGACTGCGGGAGAGCCGGGGAAAAACTCGCGGAAGAGATCCTGAAAGCGGCGCGCTGACATGACAGGGAAATCTCACAGACATAATTCTTGAAGAAAGAGAACCGGCATCTGCAGGAAGCCGGAACCGATAAGGAGATCTTGAAAATGAGCGGAAAAGTGTGGCTGGTAGGAGCAGGTCCGGGCGACCGGGGACTTCTGACGCTGAAAGGGCTGGATGTGCTGCAGGCGGCGGAGGTGGTCGTATACGACGCTCTCGTCGGAGAGGAGGTCCTGACCCTGATCCCGGAGGAAGCGGAACTGATCAATGTCGGAAAACGCGCCGGAAATCATATCATGGTGCAGGAGGACATCAACCGCGTACTGCTTGAAAAAGCACAGCAGGGCAAGCGGGTCGTGCGCCTCAAGGGAGGAGACCCGTTCCTCTTCGGAAGAGGCGGAGAAGAGCTGGAGCTGCTGGTGGAAAACGATATTCCCTATGAGGTCGTGCCGGGCGTGACGAGCGCATTTGCCGTGCCGGCTTATAACGGTATTCCCGTGACGCACAGGGATTTCACGTCGTCGGTCCACATTATCACCGGACATAAGCGGAAGGGCAAAGAATATGATATTGATTTCGAGGCTCTGGTAAGGACGAAGGGAACGCTCATTTTCCTCATGGGCATTGCCGCGCTGGAATCCATCATGGAAGGGCTTCTCACCGCGGGAATGAACCCGGAGAAACCGGCGGCTGTGCTGCAGCAGGGAACGACAGCAAGCCAGAGAAGAGTCGTCGCCACCGTGTCCACATTGAAACAGGCGGCGGAGGAAGCGGGCATTCAGACACCGGCCATCATTGTCGTGGGCGATGTGTGCGGGCTTGCGGAGCAGTTTTACTGGTATGAGAAGCGGCCTCTCGCGGGAAAAAGAGTCCTTGTCACGAGACCGAAGGATCTTCAGTCGGAAATGTCCGCGCGGCTGCGGAAAATGGGTGCGGAAGTGATGGAACTGCCGGCGATCGGAACCGTTCCGTACGAAAATAACACAGCTCTTGAGAAAAGCGTCGCCGCCCTGTTCGAAGGGGAGAGCGGAAGATGTGACTGGCTCGTATTTACATCTCCGACCGGCGTGAAGATCTTCATGGAGGAGTTCCTGAAAGAGCATGATGTGCGGTCCTTAGGCGGTACGAAAATCGCGGTGATCGGCCGGGGAAGCGCCAAAGCGCTGAAGAATTACGGACTGAAAGCGGATTTCATTCCTTCCGTGTATGACGGGGAAACCCTGGGAAGAGAGCTTGCGGAGAAAATCCGGGCGGAGAGAACAGCTGTCTCAGAGCCTGTACGGATCCTCATCCCGAGGGCGGCGATCGGAAACAAAGAGCTCACGGATGCGCTCGGAAAAATCGAAAACGCCGAGATCGCTGATATTGCGACCTATGATACAGTCTACACTTCCTCCACAGTGGTCGATGAGCGGGCTTACGTGGAACGCGGCGATGTGGATTACGCCGTATTTACGAGTGCGTCGACGGTCAAAGGATTTGCGGCCGCCATGGAAGGAATCGATATTAAAAATGTAAAAGCGGTCTGCATCGGCCGGCAGACAAAGGCGGCGGCTGACGCCCTCGGCATGCAGACAAAAATGGCAGTAAAAGCAACTATGGATGCACTCGTGGACGCAGTCTGCGAGGCAGCAGAACAAAATTGGTAAGGAGAGAAAACATGGATCTGACAATCAGACCGAGAAGACTTCGCGGAAGCGACACACTGCGCCGCATGGTGCGCGAGACGAGACTGGACGCCTCCTCTCTTATTTATCCGATGTTTGTGATGGACGGGGAAGATAAGATCGAGGAAATATCCGCTCTGCCGGGACAGAACCGCTATACGGTGGACAGGATGGGAGAAGAGCTGCAGAGACTGACCGATGCCGGCGTAAATAATGTCATGTTTTTCGGCATCCCGTCCCACAAGGACGAAGTCGGCTCCCAGGCCTACGATCCGGAGGGAATCATTCAGAGAGCGCTCCGGCAGGCGAGAAAAGATTTTCCGGAAATGTATCTGATCACCGATGTGTGCATGTGCGAGTACACATCCCACGGACACTGCGGCATTCTCTGCGATCACTATGTCGACAATGACAAAACGCTGGAATATCTCCAGAAGATCGTTCTTTCTCATGTGGAAGCGGGCGCCGATATGGTCGCTCCTTCCGACATGATGGACGGACGGGTACGCGCGATCCGCGAGGCACTCGATGAAGCGGGGCACGTGACGACGCCGATCATGTCCTATGCGGTCAAATACGCTTCTTCTTTCTATGGTCCTTTCCGTGAGGCGGCCGGATCAGCCCCCTCTTTCGGAGACCGCAAGAGCTATCAGATGGACTTCCACAACCGCCTGGAAGGAATCCGCGAGGCGGTGCTGGACGTCGAGGAAGGCGCGGATATCGTCATGGTCAAGCCGGCCCTCGCGTATCTTGATATGATCCGGGACGTGCGCGAGACGGTGGAAGTGCCGGTCGCGGCCTACTCCGTCAGCGGCGAGTACGCCATGATCAAGGCGGCATCTGCCAACGGCTGGATCGACGAGGAGAAGATCATGTGTGAATCGGCGGTCGCGGTCTACCGCGCCGGCGCGTCGATTCTTCTGACCTATTACGCGAAAGAGCTCGCGAAATGTATTAAAGAAGGGAAAATCGGGTGACCTATGACAACACTGATACCTGCTGACAATGCCTGGATGCTGTTTGCCGTACTGGTCGTGATCGCCGCCGCGGCGATCTGGCTCGAGCAGCATTACAAATGGGCGGCGAAAGTCTCTGCCTGTGTGATCTGCCTGATCCTTGCCATGGCACTGGCCAATTTCCGGATCATTCCGACAGATGCGGGAGCCTATGATTTTGTATGGGGATATATCGTTCCGCTGGCAATTCCTTTCCTTCTTTTTAAAGCGGATCTGAGAAAGATCTGGCGGGAGAGCGGAAGAATGCTGGGGATCTTTCTTCTCAGCAGCTTCGGGACCGTGGCGGGAGGTGTTCTCGCGTTCTATCTGTTCCGCGGCGCCCTTGGATATGAAAACGCAAAATCGGCGACCTCCATGTTCGTCGGCACCTATGTTGGAGGATCTGTGAATCTCGTGGCTATGGCCGACGCGACCAGTGCCGGAGGCGACCTCGTTTCCGCATCCATCGTAGCAGACAACCTTCTGATGGTCCTCTACTTCTTCGTACTTGTTGCGCTGCCGGGCATCAAATGGGTCCTGAAGCATTTTAAGCACCCGATCGTCGCGAAACAGGCTGAGACACAGGGCAAAGACGAAAACATGGCCGCGGATTACTGGAAGGCAAAGCCGGTCTCCCTGATCGATATTTCGAAGGGCTTTGCGTCTGCACTGATGATCGTGGCGGTCTCCAAGATGCTCGCTTCGTTCTTCGGCTCTGCCATACCCACCGGCAATTTCGGGCTGGAGCTTCTGAACGGACTCCTCGGGAACCAGTATCTGCTGATCACAACGATCACGACGGTCCTGGCCACGGTCTTCCCGCAGTTTTTCGGCAATATCGCGGGAACGCAGGAGATCGGAACATTCCTTATCCATATTTTCTTCGCTGTCATCGGCGCCCCGGCGTCCATCGCCATGATCGTTAAAAACGCGCCGCTCCTGCTGGTCTTCGCAGCGATCATTGTCGGCATGAATATGCTGTTCTCTCTCGGTTTCGGCAAGCTTTTCGGCTACTCGATCGAGGAGATCACCACCGCCTCCAACGCCAATATCGGAGGTCCCACGACCTCGGCGGCGTTTGTCATCGCGAAGGGGTGGCACGAACTCGTGGTTCCGGCGCTTCTCGTCGGAACTTTGGGATATGTCATCGGAAACTATTACGGGATTTTCCTGTTCACGTTATTCTGACTGAGATTATCCTGTTTGGCTTTTTGTGATGTAAAGAGCACAGTAGACATAACTATTAATTATGTCTACTGTGTTCTATTTTTACAGATATTCTTAAAAAAGGCACCATTTTCAAAGCGAAAATCCTGAAATTCTGCTTGAAAAATGGTGCCTTTTTCCGAATGGTCCTCTGCCTGGACCTCACTCCATAGCCGCCAGATATTCAATGATACTGTGAGCCGCGATATTTCCCTCCCCGACGCATTTTGCGATCTGGTAGGGCCGTCCCGTGCAGTCGCCCGCCGCGAAACAGCCGGGGATATTAGTGGCCATATCCCGTCCGACAACGACGTGAGGGCCGTCCAGCTCGATCTTTTTGAGAAGCGTCGTCGGGGCGATGGCATTGCGCAGGCAGAAAAGAGCTTCCGTTTCAATAACTGTTCCGTCCGCGAGCTCAATGGAGGAAAGCTTCATGGTACCGGACACTTTTTTTATGGCGGAGGAGAGCCGCTCAATTTTTCCCGCGGCAGCAGATACGGGTTCTCCCGAAGAAGCGGGTTCTTCCGCAGCAGCCCATGCGCTGCCGTCTTTTCCGTATTTTCCGCCTTTATATGGCGCGGACAGATATACTTTATCCGTTATTTCCGCCAGATAGTCCACTTCGTGTTCGAAACGGACATCCTGGCAGTAGACGGCGATGGTTTTCCCTTTATAAAGGAAACCGTCGCAGGTCGCGCAGTAGCTGACACCGCTGCCGAGATAGGTGTCTTCCCCTTCAAAGCCCTTTCCGGTCGCCGTGCCGGTGGTGAGAAGAATGGTCTTTGCCGTGTAGACATCAGAACCGGCGGAGAGCATGAATTTCTTCTTCATGACGGAGATACTTGTCACCATCTGATCCGTGATGGCGAGATCCATGGCCTTTCTGTGCTCTTCAAATTTCGCGTTCAGATCGGCGCCGCTGATGAGACCCATGCCGGGGTAATTGGCGATCTTCTCGGATTTGGCGACTTTTACGCTGAAATCCTTACTGCCGAACCACAGTATTTCTTTGTTATGAAGTTTCAGATTAATGGCGGCGGAAAGGCCGGCGGGACCTGTTCCTATAATGGCGGTATCGTAGATCATAGAGGATCCTTTCCTAAAATATAATAAGCTGCAGTTTACTCCCAAAAAACAGGAGTACACTTTGATCCGGAATGCGGTTTGCCCTGTTCCCTGAGAAGGAAACGGAACGATGGATAAAATAATCATATGAAACCGGTATACTTTGTGTCAATCCCCTATTTTTCAAATAAAAAATATGCTAAGATACTTCCAATGTGATTTTGGAAAGAAAGGCGGAACAGCCGGCTTATGCCGCGTCCGACGGAAAAAAATGTGTTTGGAAAAAAACAGCAGCGTGACGGTGATAGAACCGGATCCCTCCCTGCAGGAGCGGAGAGAAGAAATTGAAAAGAGCCTGCGGAAGAAATTCCGCACGCTTATCATGGGACGGTTTGTACAGGCGATCAACCGGTATGAGCTGATCGAGCCGGGCGACCATATTGCCGTGTGCATTTCCGGCGGCAAGGACTCCATGCTGATGGCGAAGTGTTTCCAGGAGTTGAAGCGGCGGAACAAGATCCCCTTTGAGCTGACATTTCTGTGCATGAACCCGGGCTATACGGACGAGACGCTGGCCATGATCGTGAACAATGCGAAGCTCCTTGGTATTCCGCTCACCATTTTCCGGTCGGAGATCTTCGACGCGGTCTACACGATCGAAAAATCCCCCTGTTATCTGTGCGCCAGAATGC
>SVDL01000155.1 GCA_015057835.1 Lachnospiraceae bacterium | reverse complement strand
ATAGCGAATGATCAGAACAGGTTCTGCCAAGCCGGATCACTATTCCGGCCTTATTGTTGTACATAAAAATCGAATCAGGAGAAATATAAAAACCTGCTGAAAAGTTCTTGACTTTTGTTAGCAGGTTTTGTTGCATTTTATGCATTGTACTGTATAATGTGTTTATATATTTTTTAGATTTATTATTTTTTTTTAATATTTTCTGGTTTTTCATTTATATGGGTTTTCGTTCTGTCAATCAATATCTGAGAGAATACATTTCCAAAGATTATGCCGGCGCCGCCGTAGAGAGTCCCGTCCGTCTTGACTGCTCTCTCGGAGTCAATTCCGATCTTCTGGGAAATGTCATCTTCGACCGTCTGCACGGGTTTTCCCAAAAATCCGTCCTCCACGAGGGAAGCAAAAAAACAGTGATCAATGAAGGAAATTATGCGGAGATCAAATATTATCCGCATGATGATTCGATCATTTCCTCCCTGGTCTCCTGGTACAAACGCCACGGCGTCGGTGAAGACTGGCTCACGGAAGATTATTTTCTCCTCGGGAACGGCTCTTACGGGATCCTCGAGGGAATCAATCTCATGTGCCTGACCGGGGGGAGGACTGTCCTCGGACATGCCCCTCAGTTCACCGCTTACGTCGATCATGTTTTCTGCACGGGGTCCGATTACCGTTCTGTTCCGCTCGAAGAAAAAGATAATTACAGGTTCTGTACGGATGCATATCTGGAAGCGATGAACGACGGGATCGATCTCTATATCATCGAAAATCCGAATAATCCGACCGGGCAGAGCATTCCTCCGGATGAGATCCGCCGGATCGCCCGGAAAGCGCTTGCGCTGAACTGTCTTCTTGTCGTCGACGAAGCTTATGCGGAATATCTTCCGTATGAGGACAGCGCTATAAATCTCATCCGTGACTTCCCGAACGTGATCGTCACCAGAAGCTTTTCGAAGGGATGGGGCATGGCCGGTCTTCGTCTCGGCTACGCGGCGGCTTCCCCGGAAACAGACATCCTGCAGCAGCTGAAGAAAATCCTGCTTCCGTTCCAGGCAAACGCACTGGCCAGAGCACTCGCCAAAGCCGCACTGGACAGCGACCTTGAGAATCCGGATGATCCGTTCGGCGTTCGGCAGGTCTTTGAGCACAAACATCTTCTGCTCTCGGAGATCCGCAAATACAACGAAGCGTTCGGCAGGAAGCTTCTTGCCGCCGAAACGCATCCGGCGACTCCGATCATGATGCTTTACGTGAATACCCCGGATCATGACTTCAGTCTGTTCCGCCATCTGCTTTCCAGAGGTCTTCTGACCGTGAACTGCGAGACTTATGTAGGTCTCGGAAAAAATGCCGTGCGGCTGATGCTGCCGGAAGAAGAACATATGCATCTCCTGCTGGAGATCATTCGGGAATCCGTTCGTGATCTGCCCTGAGGCAGCAGCGATATAGTTTCACGTAGTTTTACTTTATTTCTATCCATCAGGAGGTTTGTATGGGTAAAGAAAATGCAGGAGGAAGCCGCGACGGTTTCCAGTCCCGTATGGGATTCATCATGGCATGCGTAGGCTCTGCCGTCGGCATGGCCAATGTCTGGGCATTTCCTTATCGTACAGCAAAGTATGGCGGCGCCGCCTTCCTCATTCCGTATCTCATCTGTGTTGTACTTCTCTGGCTGACGGGCGTTGTCTCCGAGATCTCATTCGGTCGCTGGGCGCAGACCGGACCTCTCGGCGCTGTCGATAAGGCAATGACCTATGGAAAGAAACCCGGGAAATGGCTCGGCGTCATCCCGGTTCTCTCTTCTTTCGCGATCGCGACCGGCTACGCAGTCATCACCGGCTGGGTAATTCGCTATCTTGTCGGTGCCATCACAGGCGCTGTTGTCAGGACAGAAGATGTCGGTGCTTATTTCGGATCGATCTGCGGTCCGTTCGGCAGCATTCCGTGGCATGTCTGCGCTCTGATCGTCACCGTTCTTATGATGGTCGGCGGTATCGCAAAGAGTATCGAAAAGATCAACAAGATTGTTATGCCGCTGTTCTTCGTTCTGTTTATCGGCATGGCGATCTACGTTATTACTCTTCCGGGTTCCGGCACAGGCTACAATTACCTGTTTGTCCCGAAATGGGAGTTTCTCGCTCAACCCGCCACGTGGGTATACGCTCTCGGGCAGGCATTCTTCTCCCTGTCTCTTGCCGGAAACGGCACTGTTATCTATGGCTCCTATCTGAGCCGTAAAGAAGATGCCGTCAGCTGCGCAAGAAACATTGCTGTCTTTGATACTCTGGCGGCACTTCTCGCTGCATGCGTGGTCATCCCGGCCATCTTTGCCTTCAACATGGATCCGGCCTCCGGACCGCCTCTCATGTTCATCACGCTTCCCGCGATCTTCCAGGCAATGGGACCGTTCGGACACGTCTTCTCGATCATCTTCTTCGCCGCTATCTTCTTTGCAGCCGCGTCTTCGATCGTCAATCTCTTTGAGACGCCGATCGAGATGGTGCAGGCGAAGTTCAAACTGTCGAGACCGGTATCCGTAGCTGTCGTTCTCGTCCTTTCGGCCATTGTCGGTGTGTTCCTTGAAAATGCCGACATCATCGGAACCTGGATGGACATCATGTCGATCTATCTGTGCCCGATCGGCGCTCTGATCGCCGGGATCTGCTTCTTCTGGGTCCTCGGCAAAAAGGTCGCTGTCAGCGAGATGTCTCTCGGCCGTACCAAAGAGGTTCCGGACTGGCAGTTCAACCTCGGCAAATATGTCTATTGCGGTATCGCAATTCTTGTTATTGTTCTCGGTATCGCGCTCGGAGGGATCGGCTGATCCGCTGAGTTTTCAGGCATGATCTGACACAATAAGACTTCCGCTGTTCCTGCGGAAGTCTTTTGTTTGGATCAGTCAAAATATTTGTTTTCTTTCAGGATCTTTACCACCGTCTCGTAGTTTTCTCTTCTGTGAGGAAAAGCGCATTTCGTGCAGTCCTTGACGCCTTTTTCCGTAAATCGCGGCGTTCCGGGACATTTATTTCCGAGAAAATGCAGCGGACAGTAGCAGAACAGGCAGTTGAAGTTATCCGGATCCTCTCCTGCATGGCACGGGAAATACTCACACGCGCGATGCTGGAAATACTGAAATCTCTTCGTGGGTTTCTGCGCCGTCACAGAGCACCAGTCCCCCTGATAGGTCACTTCCAGCACTTTCATTTTCGCGCTTTTTACGGCGGCGCGGATCATCGGCTCTTTCTCTCTGAGAATGCCGGACGTGATATAAATGCCGCCTTCTTTCAGGAAAGAAGGAATAAAGGGGGTGAGATCCGTCAGGATCTCGGCGATGATATTGGCGGTAACAATATCATATCCCTCGGGATGCGCTTCCTGTGCAGCCTTACGCGCGCTCTCATCAGTGATCACGTTCGCGCAGACACGCCGGAAGACAGATCCGTCGATACCATTTTTCAGAAGATTGTCTTCCAGTGCGGGAAATGCGACCGGGTCAATATCCGTTCCGTAAACATCGGATGCGCCGCTCTTTAATCCTACGATGCCGAGAATCCCGCTGCCGGTCCCGATATCAAGGATCGTTTTTCCGGGTGCAGTTTCCTTTGTTTCCTCCTGTTCCGGAAGTGCTTCTTTCACTGTTTCTGCTTTTTCCGGTGAAGGATCTGTATCTTCCTTCAGATATTTCCGCAGCTGACGAATCGCAAGCTGTGTCGTCTCGTGTTTGCCGGTGCCGAACGCAGTCCCGGGATCGATATGGAGGACCATAGAAGCG
>SVDL01000005.1:26075-67158 GCA_015057835.1 Lachnospiraceae bacterium | reverse complement strand
CTCTTCGAGCCGGGCCATATCGGAGGCTTCGGCGGCAAATATCAGAATCTGTGCATGTACCACGGCGCGAGAGCGGGTGACTGCATCGAATGCAAACAGTGCGAATCCGTCTGCCCGCAGCAGCTGCCGATCCACGAGTATCTGAAGATCGTTTCCAAAAACTTCGACGGATGGAGCATCGACAAATCTCACGGCACGTCAGAAAACAAGTAAGCGAATGCAGAAAGCCCTGCGGCATGCTGTAGGACAAAAACGGAGGAGCAAAATGAGCATCGAGTACAAACGGAACTTTGAAGACAGATTGAATATGCTGCATGACGTCGTGCGTTATAAGCATACGGACAGAGTTCCTCATTTCAGCAACTTCTTCACATGGAAGATCCTGGATTCGGATCTGAAACCGAAACTCTCCGAAGCGCTGGCGGATTACGGTATGCTGGACCGCATTCAGTGCGAGTTCCAGGAGAGATACGGATTTGATGTCCACTACGATCTTCTCGCCAGAAACCTTCTGAAACCGTCGTCGATCCTGGGCGGACATCATCACCTGATCAACGACGAGGCGGAGTCGATCAATTTCTTTGACCACACCCTCATGGAAGACAATGAATATCCGGATTACAAAGACAAGCGGTGGGAAGTGACCTGGCGCATGTTCATCAGAAAATATCCGGAACTGACGCAGGGAACCATGGCGGAAGCGATCGCGCTGAATGCGGAAAATGCCGCCTATAACCCGTGGATGTTCAAAAAATTCAGGGAAGAGTACGGCTGCCCGCAGTGCTACGGCTTCATTTCCCAGGTGCCGTATGAGAGATTTCACAAATACTACCGCGGCATCAAAGCCGGATCGATGGATCTCCGCCGCAGAAAAAATGAACTGCTTGATACTTTCGCGGCGCTGCAGGAGGAGGAAGTCATCCCGGGAACCAAAGCAGGCCTTGCAAATGATACTTCTCTGTGCATGATCGACCTCATGATCCCGATGCTCGCGCACACGATGATGAACGGAAAACAGTGGGAGACCTTCTACTGGCCGTATCTCAAAGAGATCCTCGATACTGCTCTTGCGGCAGGCAAGACTGTCATGATCTACCTCGAGAACAGCCTGATCCGTTTCAAGGATTACTTTGAAAATTATCCGAAGGGATTCCTCACCGTGGTGCCGGAGCTCGATCCGGTCACAGATCTTCGGGAAGCGCTTCCGAACATCACCATTGTCGGCGGCATTACTTCCGATCTGCTCGGACAGGGAACACCGGAAGAATGTGTTGCAGAGGCAAAACGCGTCATCGAAGCAATGGGCGACGGCTTCATGCTCGGCCAGAACAAGATGATGTCCTTCCGCAATGACTGCAAACGGGAAAATCTCCTCGCGGTAAGTGAATTCGTACAGAATTTCCGCTGGGAATAAAGACGTCAGCACGTTAAAGAACAGGGAGAATGGATATGACTTACTTCGATATGTCTGAGGCAGTAAACAAAAACCGTGAGATCATCCGGTCGAACGATCCGGCAGCGCTTGAAGCCGTGATCGATCCGGACTGTGTTAAAGGCCCGGAACAGGTAGCAGCGCTGCTGACTTACCTGCCGGAAGAGCAGCGTATGGCTGCTGTAAAGGGATTCGTAGCAGGAATGCTGCTCGATTGATAAATCTTAAAAAACTAATTGTTATTATTCAATGAGCCTGAAAAAGGCAGGGGGAAATTATGGAAAAATCAGGTAAAGGCTACTATGGCGTAAAGGTTGTGGCCGTCATGGCACTGATGATGCTTCCGATGAGTCTGATCATGAACACGGCAAGTATCTTCTACACACCCGTTACAGAGGAGTTCGGCATTCCGCTCGCGGCGATGGGCCTCACACTTACGCTGACGATGCTCGGCAGCGCGTTCGGCGCTCCGTTTGTTACAACACCGCTTTCCAAGAAAATCAAACTTCGCTGGCTGATTGGCGCCGCGCTCCTTGTAGAAGCTGCGTGCTTCGCGGTCCGCGCAACGACAAGCAGCATGATGGTATTCTACATCACTTCCGTGCTGATCTCGATCCCGATGGGTCTTCTTTGCAACGTATCCATCCCGATCATCGCGAACGGCTGGTATCCGAAAAAGCCGGGTACCGCAATCGGTATCATGGCGAGCACACAGGGCCTCGGCGGCATGCTCTTCTCAGCGATCGGCGGTATTATCATCCAGAACGCCGGATGGAGAACCTGCTACTGGGTATGGGCAGCCATCGCTCTTGTTGCGGCACCGATCGCCATGCTTGTTATTCGAAATGAACCGTCTGAAGTCGGCCAGGTAGCTCCGGGCAGCGATTCACTCGAAGTGAAGGCAGTTGATCCGGCAACCCTTCCGGGCATGATGCGCAATAACGCCATCAAGACACCGGTCTTCTGGATCGTTGCAGTCTGCCTCATCCTGAGCAGTTTCTGCGCAAATGTCAATGCGTACATCAACCCGTACAGCCAGAGCGTTGGTATGTCCGTTGCGGTGGCAGGTTTTGTTTCCGCCATGATCCAGCTCGGCGTTTTCGTCAATAAGATCGTCCTCGGCCAGATCTGCGACCGGATGGGCGTCCGCGCGGGCGGCATTTACTACACTGTCACGGCGATCCTCTGCTTTGGTCTCATCCTTTTCTCCGGCGGATCCACCGCGCTCATCATGCTTGGCTGCTTCCTGATCGGCCCGCTTTACTCCAGCGTTAATCTCTACGGTCCGATCCTGACCCGGTACATGTTCGGCACAAAGGACCAGCCCCGCATCTGGGCTCTCTATGTTCTTATGTTCTGCACCTTCGGCGGTTCCGCTGCGACGATCTGGGGTCTTGTGATCGGCGCGATCGGATACGGCGGCGCATTCAAGTTTGTCGCAGCTCTTGTCGCTGTACTGCTTGTCCTCCTTATGTTCGTCGTAGGCCTGCGCAAAAACACAGTCGCTAAGTGGGAAACTCCCGAAGCGGCAGAAGCAAAAGAATAAATTTCTTACTCCCGGGGACAGGCAGCGCAGTCTGCCTGTCCTCTGTGATTTTGGCTGAAAAAGATAAGAGAACAGAAAAGAAAGGGATTTCACATGATCTTTTATTATTCCGCGACAGGAAACTCCAAATGGATCGCGCAGAAGGCTGCGGAAGCGATCGGAGACGAGGCTGTCAATATTCTGGGAAAAGATCCGAGATCGTATTCATTTTCGGAGAAGGACACGGTGGGGTTTGTCTGGCCGGTGTTTTCGTGCATCGCTCCGGAGACAATGATTAAGTTTGCCGGTGGAATCCGCCCGAACGGAGCGTACACATTTTCCATCTGCAACTACAGCAACTTCTGTGATCTGGCAAATGAATGCTTCGCAAGAGATGCCATGATCCCGATCGACAGCCATTTTGGACTAATTATGCCTGATAATACCACGGTGATCGGATCGAAGTACGACACAGAGGAAACGACGGTGGAACGCCTCCGCACGGCGGAGGAGCGGCTCTCCCCGATACTTGAAAAAATCAAAAGCAGGGAAAAGGGCGTGTTTGAGACAGAAGTCAGAGGTCCCGGAAACGGGGAATTTTCGAGAACACTGCCGCCGTCTTTCTGGCATTACCGCAGTTTTACCTCCCGTTTTTATGTGGAGAAGGATAAATGCATTTCCTGCGGGCTGTGTGAGAAGAACTGCCCGGTTCAGGCGATTGAGCTCAGGGACGGATATCCCGTCTGGGTCAAAGAGCGGTGTGAAGTCTGCTCGGCGTGCATCAACCGCTGCCCGAAAGAGGCAATCGAGTTCGGAAACGTATCCCAGGATGCCTATCGTTATACATTTGAGAAATATTATAAAAAGATCTGAAGAGCGGCTGACGGCCGGCTTGACAGAGCATCTATGAAGAGGAGGAACCTGTATGGACAAAGATTCACGCGATTACAAACCGGAGGATATTAAGATGGATTCCCGGTTCGTGATGTGCAGAAAGGACGCTTTTGTTACACTTTTATCCTACCTGGGAGTGATTATTGTCACCTGGATCATTGCTTATGCTCTCAGCCCGAAGGACGCTTCGGAACTTACGTATCTGTTTGGCTATCCGACCTGGTACACGGTCGGAACGATTATTACGGTGGGATATTCCGTCTGGGGCTGCGTCTGGGCGGCACGCAGCAGGAAATTCACCCTGAAAGCAAAAGGCGATGATAAGGAGGTCGGGGAATAATGATTGATTTAGGCGGATTTTCTATTTCCTTCAGTCAGCGCAACAGCATGGTTGCCATTGTTATTCTTTATACGATCGTTATCGTCGGGCTCGGTCTCTGGATCAAGTATCTCAGCACCAAAAACAAAGACAATTCCCTGGCGAGCTATCTCACGGGCGGCGGCGGACTGAATGCTTTCGAAGTGGCTATGTTCACCGTTACAAGCGCTCTCGCGGGCGGCACCATGGTCGGCGGACCGGGCCTCTCATACGGCTTCGGCTATGGCAGCATTCTCGCGGTTTACTGCGGATTTGCCATGAACATTACGATGCTCGGCACAGTGGGTAAAAAGACGGCGATCGTTGGCCACAGAATTCATGCCACGACTCCGCTGCAGCTTCTGCGGCACCGCTATCAGTCGAAAGTCCTGGTTGTCGTTCTGGCGGTTTCCTTCATTCTGTTTGCCACGGCACAGTCCGCTTCCAACCTCATGGTAGCGGCAAAACTGTTTACGGCGATCACCGGCGCCAGCAGCTATCTCATCGGTCTTATGATCGCGATCGTTGCGATCGTTATCTACACGCTGTCCGGCGGTGTGAAATCTATGGCGAGAATCTGTGTTGTACAGGGCGTGCTTATGCTCGCGAGCGTTGTTCTTCTCTGTGTTCGCCAGCACGGTGCGATCAACGCGCAGTTCGGTACCATTCAGGCGGCCATGGAGAGCGTCGCGCAGATCAAAGGCAGCATGCTGCTGGCCAATACCTGGACGCCGATGTATTCCATAAGCCTGTCACTGGCCTATGGCTGGGTCATGTTCGCACTTCCGGTCGCGATCCAGGGCAACCTGACTTACAACAGCTCGAGAGTTCTCTCCCGAGGTATTATTATCAGCCTGATCGTCACGACTGTTCTTCACCTTTGCATGACCGGCGGTTCTGTTCTGACATTTGCGCTGAATCCCAATCTGACACAGCCGGATTATTCCGTCGTCTATCTCGCGACGTCGCTTCTGCCGGCGGGGATTGCCGGATTTGTCGTGGCGGGCTGTTTCGCGGCGGTCCAGTCGACGGTCGCTACGGTACTGATGCTGATCGCTGCGGCGGTTGCCAAGGATCTTTACCATGACGTCATCAATCCGAACGCGGATGAGAAGACCGTATCCAGACTGAATACCATCATGCTGATCATCGTTTCTCTGATCACGGTCGTCATCGGTATGTTCCCGTCCAACTTCACACAGATCCTGAATGTATTTGCTTCCTCGGGACTGAACCTGACATTCCTTGTTCCGCTTCTTTTCGGTCTCTACTGGAGAAAAGCGACGGCGACAGGCGCGATCGCTGCTTCCGCGGGCGGCGTTGCGGCATATATTTTCTTCTATTTCTTCTCCCGCGGAGCCGGCGCCGGTTTCTGGCAGTCGGTTCTCAATAACCCGCATCCGCTGACTCCCGCCCTGGTCGTTTCCTTCATCCTTATGCTGGTATGCAGCCCGATGGGAAAGAAGGTTCCTTACGGCGTTGCGGAAGTCTGGTTCGGTGAGGATTATGACGAGAAATATGCAGCGCGGTATGAATCCGTATGACACACTGTTAATGCATTTATCAGAAGGCAGGCATTTTATGCCTGTTTTCTGAAATAGTCTTTAAGTGGTTTCAGTGAAATGCCCGTGAGGAGAAGAAAAATGGAAAAAAAAGTCATTATTATTTCCGGCAGCGCAAGAAAAGGCGGCAATTCAGACTTACTATGCGATGAATTCTTAAAAGGCGCAGCGGAAGCGGGGAATGAGGTTGAAAAAATACGCCTCGCGGAGAAGAAGATCGCCGGATGTATCGGATGCATGGCATGCAAAAAGAATGACGGCGTATGCGTTTTTAAGGATGATCTCCCCGGAATTGTGGAAAAAGTGATCGATGCCGACGTGATGGTCATGGCAAGTCCGGTCTATTATTACGCTGTCAACAGCCAGACTAAGGCTTTTATCGACAGAACGTTTGCCAGACTGCCGGATATCAGAGATAAGGAAGTGTACTTCATTCTCACCTGCACGGATGATGAGCATGCAGTCAATGAAGCGCTGCATGATCTCCGGAGCTTTGTGCACTTCCTGCCGGGGGCCGTGGAAAAAGGCGTTGTCTACGGGACCGGCAATCGGGAGAAAGGCGCAGTGATTGGGAAACCGGTCATGCAGGAAGCTTATGAGATGGGCAAAACGATTTAATAACTGGTATGGACAGCAGCGGTTTCCGGTTCCCGGCCAGAGAATCATCCGGACGGTGATCGCGATCTGGATCTGTTTTATGATCTTTCTTCTGCGGGGAAAGCCGGGTTATGTCATTTTCTCCGCGGTAGCTGCTATGGGTGGAATGCAGCCTTACACAAAAGACATGCTTCCAATGGCCATGAAACGTGTCGCCGGAACCGTGATCGGCGCTTTCTGGGGTCTGCTGCTCCTTCTTGTTGAGATCAATGTGCTTCAGAATAAAGTGTCTCTGGAAGTACTGCACTATTTTCTGATTGCATTTGGTGTTGGAATCGTGATCTATACGACGGTACTTCTCAGGGTATCGGACTGGACATATTTTTCAGCGGTGACATTTATGAGCGTCACCATCACGCACCTTGCTGACGCGAACCCCTACATTTACGCATGGAACCGGCTGGTTGAGACTCTGATCGGCGTCTTTGTGGCGGAGATCGTCAACCGCATCCAGCTTCCACGTAAAAGAGAGACCGATACACTTTTCGTATCTTCCATCGGGAACAGTCTGTTAGGGGAAAATGACCAGCTTTCTTCCTATTCAAAGGTGGAACTGAACCGGCTGATTGAGGACGGCGCAAAATACACGGTTTCTACAGTGCAGACACAGGCGAGGATCAGGGAGATGCTTCCCGGCGTCAATCTCCGGTACCCGGTCATCACGATGGATGGCGCGGCTCTTTACGACATGAATTCACTGGAATACCTGCGCTGCTTTCCGATGCCGCCGGATCATGCAAAACGGGTCATGGACTGGCTCACGGAGCGGGAGGTACATTTCTTCAGCACAAGTGTCTTTGAAAACCTTCTGGTCATTCATTACGCAGAGCTTGGAAACCCCGCCATGAGGGAGGCATTTGAAGCAAGAAGGCGCTCCCCCTACAGGAATTTCATCCGAAGTCCTTTGTATGTTTATAACAATGTTCTTTACGTCCATGCAGCGATCGAAGACGACAGAATCGATGAAATTATAGAGGCTTTGCAGGCAGAACCGTGGGCGGAAGAACACAGGGTCGTAAAAGCGGAGTGCGAGACAGCCGGCTACCAGTATCTGAAGATCTATGACCGCCGTGCTTCGAGAGAAGCGATGCTGAAGGAACTGGAGGAGATCATGGGAACGAAGTGGACCGTTACATTGGGAGGTGTGCCCGGAAAATACGATGTTTATATAAAAAATGCGAACCGAGATGAAATGGTCAAGGCACTCAAAAAAATGTTTGAGCCTGTCAGCTTTCAAAATCTGAAGAGCATGATAAGAATGTAAAAATGACATCTTTGCCAGATAGTGTCAATTGACGTATGAAAACTGATTGAGAAGGGGTCCCGGCCCTTGAATGAGAAAGGAGAGTATTATGAAAACATGGCTCGTGACCGGCTGCTCGAGCGGCCTCGGAAAAGAAATAGCAGAATATCTACTCAGCAAAGGTGAGAAAGTCGCCGTAACGGCAAGGAATAAGGAAAAAGTCGCAGATTATGAGGCCCGTTATCCGGAAACGGCATTCGCGGTCTCTCTGGATACATCAGAGAGAGAGAGCATTGAAAATGCAATCAGCGCGATCGAAGAGCGCTTCGGCGGCGTCGATGTCCTGATCAATAATGCCGGACACGGTTACCGCGCGGCGGTAGAAGAAGGCGAAGACGCGGATATCCGCGAACTCTTCGACACAAATGTGTTAGGACCGGTTTACCTCATGCAGAAAGTACTTCCCGGCATGCGTGAGAAACACGAAGGCGCCATCGTCAATGTCACCTCCATCGCGGCAGTGCGCACCAACATTGCCTCCGGCTACTACGGTGCCAGCAAAGCGGCTCTGGAAATGATCAGTGAAGCCGGTGCCGCGGAGCTCAAAGCGCTCGGCATCAAAGTAATGATCGTAGAACCCGGCGCAATGAAGACGGAATTCTTCCATGGAAGCATGAAAGGAACATCATCGAGAATCGGAGACTACGACAGCGTTCTCGCCAATAAGCGTCCGGAAATTGCCGATCAGGCCTATAATCAGGCAAATGACCCGAAGAAATGTGCCCGTCTTATTGTCGATACGATCGAGAGCGACAAATATCCGCTACGCCTGCAGCTCGGCGCGGATGCCGTGAAAGCGGTCATGTCCACGCTTGCGAAGAGAATCGGCGAAGCGGTGGAATGGGCGGAAATCTGCAGGACAACCGGGTTCGATCAGTAAGAATGACAGAAGTATTGTAAAATAAAAGGTCCAGAATTCTGCATGCCCGAGTGCTGTCAAAAGCAGCAGAGTGACAGAAAGGAGAACAGTCATGAAAAAAGTTCCTGAAGAGTATTTACAGCCTGCGGAAAAACAGGGGACGATCGCACGGGCGGATTACGACACCGTCCATTATGCCGGGATCCTGGAACCGCTGAAAAAACACGTAAGTGTGTACCTCCCCTATGGGTACGATGAAAATGACAGGGAAAAGAAATACAACGTGTTCTATTATCTTCACGGCTTTGGCGGTAACGCAGAGAGTGAGATCGGAACCAATGAGGCGCCGACGCCTCTGAAAAACATGCTGGATCATATGATTGAAAGCGGCGAGATGGAGCCGGCGATCTTTGTATTTCCGACATTTTCTCCGAAAAACCGCATGATGTCTTTCCAGAAGAGCCTCGGCGAGATCGAATCTTTTGCGGACGAACTGATGGATGATATCATCTGCGCGGTCGAATCGAAATTCAATACATACCTGGAAGAACCTACGGAAGAAGCCGCCGTCGCATCCGCAAAGCACAGGGGCTTCGGAGGATATTCTCTCGGTGCTGTCGCGGCGTGGAATGTTTTCCTGTTTGCGCTCGACCGTGTCAGAAATTTCTTCATGCTCAGCGGCGACTGTTGGACCTATGAGATCCACGGAGGCCTTACACAGCCAATGGCGACGGCGATTGCGACGACGATCCCGGTTGCGAACAACCGTCTTGCGCCGGATGATTTTTACATTCAGGTATATACCGGCACGCTGGACACCGTCTACAAAGATACGACCCAGCAGGTCGAGTATATGAAACAGTATTTCGGCCAGATTTTTACGGATGACAATGTTATACTCAAAGTGGAAGAAGGCGGCACGCACAGTCCCGAATCTTTCACGCAGTATCTTTATAACGGGTTGCCGGATCTGTTCAAATAATGACACGGCAGATGACACAGAAAATGCTTGTGGGAAAATGAGTACGATACAGCAGTTTTGCCGCATGTAAAAGGAGATTGTAAAGATGGATAAGACTTTTACGCTGAAAGATGGAACTGTGATGAATTACTGGGATGAAGGAGAGGGACAGCCTCTGATTCTCGTCCACGGCTGGGCAGGCAATAATCAGGCATTTGTTGACTGCTACTCGGAAGCGGTCGTAAAGGCTGGATACCGTTTTATCGCCCCGAATATGCGTGGGTCGCTGAAAACATCGGAAAGCAAAACACGTCCGGTCGTTATGAAAATGCTGTTTGATGACCTTCATGAACTGATTGAAGGACTGGGACTCGAAGACGTGGTTCTCGGCGGTCATTCCATGGGCGCGAACGATATGTTCGGGTACATCCGTCATTACGGTTCGGAGCATGTCCGGAAATTCATCCTCATGGATGTGACCCCGCTGAACAACAATTCCGCGGAAGGCTGGACGCTCGGAACAAATAACAATACCTATTCGAAGGAAGATGGCTATCGGGACCTGCAGGCGATGGAAAAGGATACCGTGCAGTATTTTGCCGACTGGATGTACAACGCAGCAGGACTTGCGGGGCAGCCGGACGGAGAAAAGATCGCGAGAAATATGGGCGAGGCAATCGTAGCAGGATTCCGCAGAGACGAAGTCGTGGAACTGTACAAGGACGGTCTCGACTGGGACGCGAGAGAAGAAGTGTCCAAATTTGATGTGCCGGTGCTTTACATTTACGCGGACCGCGGCGTGCTGGTTCCGCCTAAATTTGCGGATTATTTCCTTGAGCACAGCACCAATGAAATGACACTCCTCGGCGTGCCGAGTGCGGATCACGCATTTCCGACGGATCCGAAATATGTGCCGCTCATCACGGCTGTCATTTTGGAATATATGAAATAATGAAACAGGAAGTCTGGAAAGCTTTCGATTCCAAGTGGATCGGATGGAGCGAACGAAGTCTTCCAACTGAAACATGAATAAGGAACTATAATCTATGATAAAAGAAATGAATATAGGCAAAAGCGGCGTGAAAGCCCCGCAGCTTGTACTCGGAACATTCGGCATGGGCGGAGGCACCTCCTGGCAGGACACAACAGATAACGACCAGGAACTGGTGGATTTCATTCGCGCAGCGTACGACAAAGGCGTCTGGGGACTGGATACGGCTCCCGTCTACGGCACAGGCCGCAGCGAGAAGATCGTCGGCGAAGCTGTGAAAGGCCGCAGAGAGAATTATTATATCTCCACCAAATGCTCCCTGAACTGGAGAAGCACAGAAGGTACATTTACATACACAAGAGACGGATATTCCGTATATAACGACTTTTCCGCAGCTGCAATGACAGCGGACGTGGAAGAAAGCCTTGCGAGAATGGATTTGGATTATATTGACCTTATGATCGTGCACAGGACGCCGGCGCCTGAACTATTCCCAGAAGTGATGGACACCATGCAGAAACTGAAAGAACGCGGCCTCATCCGTGCCGTCGGTCTCTCCAATGTAAGCCTGGCGGCGGACTATGAAGCGGCGGAAAAATCACTGAAAGCCTGCCTGAATTACGGCGAACTGGATCTTCTGCAGGAAGGTTCGAGCCTTCTGAAGAGAGAATACGCGGAAAAGACGGCCACTTTCTGCCGGGAGCACGGTGTGACTTTCCAGGCCCACAGCTCTCTTGAAAAAGGAGCGCTCGCCGGGAAGCTGATCCCGGAAGTGACATCCTGGGGCGGTGACAATCGTTCCAAATACAAATGGTTCCAGCCGGACAACATCCCGAAGATCAACGCTCTGACAAAAGGACTTCAGGAGATCGCCGCAGGATACAATTGCTCGGTTCCGGCACTCTGCCTCGCGTGGATGCGGTCTCTCGGCGACAATGTGAATCTTCTTGTCGGCGCAAGACACATGGAATCACTGACAGACACACTGACAGCGCTGGATGTGGTATTGAAACCGGAAGACATTGTAAAAATGAATCAGCTCTCGGATATGACAACGGGGCGTAAGAGGCAATAAGAAGCAGCAAGTATAGGCGGGGCTAAAGGGGACCAACGGGGACGGTTCTCTTTGGCCCCGCCCTTTTACTCCGGCCTTATAGCTATGATAGCGTGGTGTGAATAGACATGAAGAGTTTTTTGTAAAAAAAACATCTGATATGCCAGAGCTAACTAGCTTGAAGGCATCCTTCTGAGGTGGATGGACAATTATTATGGACTATCTGAGAAGGCTCACTATCTTCACACAGAATGAAGAGGTGAGCCTCCCTTTATAATATATTTTTTGGGTTCAATCTTTCCGAAGCCGATCATCATTGGTGGTGAGGATTTATTAATTTCACTACATATGTATCCATTTTGGAAAATCAATTCTTTTTCAAATAGTGAGTAGTTTCACGAAAACTCATATTTATTACCAAAACAAAGAAGAATCTATCGTGGCGGGGGTGAGCCTTTTCGTTGTATGAGAAGAAAGTTTCATTTATAATTAAAACCGTCGAATGAGATTATTCCAAATCAAACCATCGAATGTGGAAGAGTTCTTTTTCTCGCATATGACAATCTCTTCCCAGATCCAGGAGGCAGTATGAAAGCAGCGGTAATAGGAGGCGGTTTCGCGGGACGCACTCATGTACAGGCACTGAGGGCGATCGGCGTCGAGCCGTACCTCGTGATCACGACAAGAACGGAGACCGCGAAGCGCTTTGCGGAGGAAATGGGAATTCCACATTACAGCGGCGCAGATCAGGACGGATATGAGGCGGCTTTTAGGCCGGAGATCGAAGCTGTGCATGTATGCACGCCGCCGACGTCCCATGCCCGAATCGTGAAGGAACTGCTCCTGCACGGAAAAAATGTCCTCTGCGAAAAGCCCATCGCACTGGATCTTAAAGAAGCAGAGGCCCTTGTAAATGCGGTTGAAAATATCCCCGCAGCTGAAAGCCGCGAAAATATCACCATAGTTGAAAGCCCCGAAAATGTCCCCGCAAAGAACCACGAAAAACCCCTCTGTGCCCTGACATTCAACGTCCGCTACCACATGGCCTGCCAGAGAGCGAAAGAACTGATCGAAAGCGGTGCCTTCGGAAGGCCGATTCTCATCCACGGCAATTATATGCAGGAGTTCCATGCACTCCCTGCCCCGTGGGACTGGCGCTATGATCCGGAATTAGGCGGGAAAATGCGCGCGATCACCGAGATCGGCAGCCACTGGATCGACCTGGCCCAGTACCTCTCTGGAAAGAAAGTGACGGCGGTTTCCGCTCAGACGGCAAATTTCTGGCCGGAGAGAGAAATCTCGAATGGCGTGATGACACCTCCGGGCACAGGGGAAAAAGAGGCCGCATCTGAAAAAGACACCGTTCATGTTATTTCCGAAGACGCCGCAACGGTCAACCTGCAATTTGAAGACGGTGCCATCGGCAGTGTCGTCCTCTCGGAAGTTTCTCCGGGCAGAGGCAACCGCCTGACGATGGAGATCACCTGTGAGAACGGGAACCTCTGGTGGAATGAAGAAGAGAATAACATTCTGCACACAGCGAAAAAGGGGGAAGGCATCCGTTCGGAAGTCTTCGCGTTTGGAAACGGATTCGGCGATACGTTTGAAGAACTGCTGCGGAGATTCTATGAGGAACTTAAGCGCAGGAACAATGCAGCCGGCCTCCCGACCTTCAAAGAAGGTCTGCAGGTCGCCGCTGTCTGCAGCGCGATCGGAGAGAGCGCCGAAAAAGACGGAAAATGGATCCGTGTATAATTATTAATGGGATAATAAGCCGAACCGTTTCAATGACAGGCCGAAATGCAGAGTCCGGCAGAAAGTATTCAAAGACAGGCCGGAATGCAGAACCAGGCCGGAAAAATAAAAAAGGAAAGAAAATGAACCGCAACACGATCATCATCCCGGAAGACCCGGAAGCAATCATTGAGAAACTCCATCTCGCCCCGCTCACGGAGGAGGGCGGACTCGTGTACCAGACCTATGTGAGCAGCTTCAAAATCGACGGGGAATGCGCGGGCACATCCATTTTCTATCTGCTCCGCGGGGACTCATTTTCTCACCTTCACAAGCTGACCGGGGACGAGCAGTATCATTTTTATCTCGGCGACCCGGTGGAACTGACGGAACTTCTGCCGGACGGCTCCTGGAAAACGACAGTCCTCGGACAGGATATTCTCGCCGGTGAGGAGGTGCAGCATCTCGTTCCAGCCGGAAACTGGCAGGGCTCCCGCCTCAAAGAGGGCGGAAAATGGGCCCTCCTCGGAACGACCATGTGGCCGGGGTACACCGATGCGTGCTATACCCACGGAAATGCGGCAGAACTGCTGAAACAGTACCCTGACGCAGAAGAGAAGATCTGTCAGCTCACGGGAAATGTATCCTATTGACCGGACATTCCGCCTTTTTTGAAAAATTTCTCAGCAATAACGGATTAATATAAACAAGTAAATCAGTAAATGCAAAACAACGAGAACCTGACACAACTGCATAATGCTGCCCCTGCGAAAGGCATCCCTGCCAGCATCCTGAAACAGATCGCTGTGCTTTCGATGCTGGTCGACCACATTACGGCCGGGCTCTATGACCGCGGGTACTGGGCGGCGGGCAACCCCGTCACGGCGCAGGGCGTTAAAATTTACAAGATCCTTCGCGGTGTGGGGAGGATCGCATTTCCCATATACTGCTTTCTGCTGATCGAAGGGTATTTCCATACCAGGAACAAATGGAAGTATTTCCTGCGCCTCGCGCTGTTCGGGCTGGTCTCGGAGATTCCGTTCGACATCTGCTTCAATAAGTCCTATTTCTATATGGACTACCAGAACGTGTATTTTACGCTCGCGCTGGGACTTCTCGGAATCATTTTGTTTGATACGCTGACGGAAGGGGATTTCATATCGACTTCATTTCTGAGAAGGCTCGGAGCGCTGGCGTGCGTCGGAGGCTGTGCTTTCGCGGCTCATCTGCTGAAGACGGATTACTCGTTTTACGGGGTCCTTGTGATATTTTTCTTTTTCCTGTTCCGGAAACAGGAAATGCCGAGGGCTTTTTCAACATTGGGCGTCCTGTGTGTTCTCAGTTCGCTGGAACTGGTCTCGGTCATTGACTATGCGGCGTTTCATTTTTACAACGGGCGCAGAGGCCGGCAGAGAAAGTATTTTTACTATATTTTCTATCCGGCGCACCTGCTGATTATTGCTGTTGTACGGCTGCTGATGTACGGTATTTTTGTGCGCTGACGGGAACGCACAGCATGAAAACGGTCTGAGAAAGCGCCGAACGGGCAGAACGGCCCGGATGCGGAAAAAGGCGGCGCGAGCCGCAGGGAGGTTTTATGAGATACAAAGGCGTAATTTTCGATCTGGACGGCACACTTCTGAATACGCTCCTGGACCTTGCGGACAGCGTGAATTATGCGCTTGAGCAGTACGGGCTGCCGGGACATGAGACCGACGCGTACCGGCAGATGATCGGGGGCGGCTTCGCCAATCTGATCGACAGAGCCATCACCGCTTCGATCCGGAAAATGCAGGCTTCCGCCGCCGCGGACGCACTCCTCGCACAGAAAAATGCAGAGGAAAATGCAGCCGCTCCGGACGGTGCCGCCATGAATGCGGCAGGCAGTCCGGCAAATACTGCCTCCGGCGCGCTAAATGCATCGGCAGATGCCGCATCAGGGGCTCTTAATGCACAGGCAAATGCCGCCGTCGGAAACGCCGCAAAATTCGGGGCGCAGGAAGTAAAACCGGTTCTCACGGATGTCGCGGGCGTCGATGAACTGCCCGGACCGCCGGACGCCGTCTCGATGGAACAGGCTTTCGCGAAGAGCACCTTCACAGGAACGGCAGGCAGCGGGGAAGCAGCCGGCGCGGGAATGACCGGCTTGGCAGCAGGCAGCGCGGAAGCCGCCGGCGCGGGAACGCCCGGCATTGATGACGACGTGCTCCCGTCGGGGAGGATGACGGAATCGGAAAAAGCAGCTCTCCACCAGGGTGTTTTCGACGCGTTTACCGAAGAATACAGCAGGCGCTATCAGCGTTCCACGGCTCCCTATCCGGGTGTGCAGGCGATGCTCTCCCACCTTGCGGATGCCGGGGTCAGGATCGCCGTCAACTCCAACAAGAGGGACGATTACACGAAGAACCTCATCAGCCGCAATTTCCCGGATCTTGAGTGGACGATGGTTCTGGGAGGAGGAAAAGATCTTCCGAGAAAGCCGGATCCGGCGGGTGCGCTAAGAATCGCGGAGCAGATGAAGTTTAAGCCGAGAACCGTGAAAGTGCAGGAAAATGCCGGAGCAGCCGGCACCGCCGCCAACCCGTTTGAGGCGGAAGAGCCGAAGAAAGGATTCCTTGCCGGCCTGTTCTCCCGCAAAAAAGAAGGAGAGGGCGAAAAGAAACAGCTCTTCACGGAAATGGCTTATGTAGGTGACTCCAACGTGGATATGCAGACCGCCAAAAACGCGGGCATGACAGCCGTCGGCGTCTCCTGGGGATTCCGGGGAAGAAAAGAACTGGAGGAGAGCGGAGCGGATTTCATTGCGGATGATCCGCTGGAGCTCGAGGAATTCCTGCTCTCCGACAGATAATGCGCATTCGGAGAAAGGTTCTTTCTTAAAAAGGAAATTCAGCTCTGCGGAAATGAATATTTTTAAAGGAAAATCAGCTTCGCGGAAATACAGGGAAACTGTTAATCAGTTAAGGGTTTGTGCTATAATCAATTTGCTGTGTCCGGGTCGTAAAACACGTTTTAACGGACGGACAGCAGCAGATCTGTGATCCGGATACAGAATGGAAACGGACAAAGAAAGACAGGCGGCATCATGAACGAAAAAGACGTATTTATCAGCTACAAAGCAGAAGAACTGAATGAAGCGATGTGGGTACGGGACCGGCTGGAAGAGCAGGGAATCTCCTGCTGGCTTGCGCCGGGCTCGATTCCGGGCGGCTCGAGCTACGCCGTCCAGATCCCGAAGGCGATCCGGGAATGTGTCGCTTTTGTCCTGATCCTGTCCAATAATGCGCAGGCTTCGAAGTGGGTGCCGAGAGAGCTTGATCAGGCGATCAACGCGAACAAGGTCATTCTTCCTTTCTCCATCGAAAACTGTGCTCTGAAAGATGAATTCAGCTTCTATCTCTCCAATGTGCAGCGTTATGAGGCGTGGAAGAACCGGGATAAGGCATTTGCCTCCATGGTCCGTGTCATCAAGACGCTGATCAAAGAGAGAGACGACGCGCTCGCCGAGGAAGCCAGAGCAGCACAGCTTCGCGCGGAGCTGGAAAATGCCGCCAAAGCGGCAGCCGCTGCGGGAAATGCACCCGCGGCCAATACCGGAGCACCGGCCGGGACTATTCCGGCAAATGCAGGCGCAGTGCCTCAGGGATATGCCGGTGTGCCGGGAAATGGAACACCGGGATATGGAGTACCGGGAAATGGGACGCCGGGATATGGCGTGCCGGGCGGCGGAGTACAGCAGAACCCAGGTGCACAGCAGAACATCCCCGGCGCAAAGGCCGGAGCAGCGACAGCCGGAAAAAAGAAAAAGGGCTCTGCCGGCCGCATTCTGCTGATCGCGGGGGCGGTCATCGCAGCTCTTGTGATCGGGTTCTTTGCAGTGAACGCCATAAGATCCGCGCAGAAGGAAAAAGAGCGCATCGCCAATACATTTATCATCTCCGGGAAAGAGGTCCTGAAGACGGACAGCAGCATTTACCTGAAGGATGCCGAGGTCACGGAAGAAGACCTGCAGCGGTTCGCGATTTTTGAAAAGCTGACTTCGGTCACGATGGAAAACTGCACGATCTCCGCGGCGGATCTGTCGCCGGTCCTGAATGAAAACCTGACGCGCCTTATCATTATCGGCTGCGGACTTACTACGGAGCAGATGAAGTCCATTACGACAAATATTTCGGAGCTGACCTCTTTCTCGACGCTGGATCTCAGCGATAATCCGCAGGCAGGAACCGGCGTGGGATCGAAAGACGTGTTTCCGGCCATTCCGGACAGTCTTTACAGCATCAGGATCAATAACACGGGGATCAGCGATCTCGCCGCGTTTGCCGGAAAGGAAAAGATCACGATCCTCGAGGCTGCGGGCAACGGCATTTCCGACCTGACGCCGGTTGCCGATCTTGTGAAGCTCGGCACGCTGAATATCGCGGACAATGAGGTCACGTCGCTCGAAGCGCTGAAAAACTGCACGGGGCTGTCCAATCTGAATGTCTCGAACAATCCGCTGGAATCCCTGGAGGGTATCGAGGCGTGTCTCCGGATGGAGACGCTGAACGCGTCGGGCTGCGGCATTTCGGAGATCGATCCTCTCGCAAATATGACCGTCCTTAAGAGGGTCTATCTCGGGGAAAATGAGATCACGACCATCGATATTCTGGGAAAATCGGCGGAGACACTGGAGGAGATCGATCTTACTTCGAATCTGGTTTCCAGTCTGACGCCTCTTAAGAAATGTGCCTCCGTGAAAGTGCTGCTGATCCGAAACAACGCCGTGGAAACGCTCCGGGAGCTGTCAGGAATGGAGGCGCTGGAAACGCTGGATGCCTCGGAGAACCTCCTGAACGGTATCTCGGGACTCAAAGAACTGACCCATCTTACATGGATCGATTTTTCCGATAATCCCATTAACGGCGCTGCGGATGTCGCCGGCACGAACTGGCCGAGGGATAAACAGATCGATTATGATCTCAGCAACTGCGGGATCATTTCGTCCGTGGCGATCAATGCCGAACTGAACTACCACTATCTTGATCTCCATGGAAACGCATTTCATGATGTTCCGGAATCTGTCGCAAAAACGAGCGGACGCACGATCGTCCTCGACTGGGTCGACAGCATGACCCCCGAAGCTGTCAAGGCGCTGCAGTACGACTATGTCACGATCCTTGATATGCCTCTCGATCAGCAGGTCGCCTTTGAGGACGGGGTCGGCTCGAAGCTGACGCACATGACAACGGAAGAATATGAGTCAAAAAACGAAGAATCTGAATAAGGTATACTGTGAGAAAAGGAAAAGGGTTTCCGGACAGGAGATCCGCTCCGTATAAGCGGAACTGCCGGGAAGGCGGCCGCGGCAGAAAAGGGAGACACTGCGGGGAGGAAATAATCCTATGATCACAGTTATGAAAAAAAAGGGGAGCACCGTCAGAGCGTACCGTCTCGGGGAAGGGTCGGGACAGGAGCAGGAAATGATCCGGAGAGGACTGATCGTAAAGCGCGGAAGCGAATACGAGATCTTTTCGAGAGAGAGCTGCTCCGGTACCGGAGAGATCGTAAAAGCGGGTGATTATTTCAAGATCGATGAGGGCGGCATGCCCTATCCCAATAGTAAAGAATGGTTTGAGAAAAATCACCGCCATATAGAAGGCGACCTCTACGAACAGCTGCCCATTACGCTGACCGCCTGGCAGGCGGGCGACCCCGACGACGGACCGGTCCGGACGCTGATCGACGAAGGACGGCTGAGCCTTTGCGGGACGGATCCGGAACATTTCTTCCAGGCGAATATGTGGGGCACGAAGCTGTCCGCTCCGAAGGACGCCGTGCTGGTCATTTACGATTACTCCAAAAGAGAGTTCAATTTCGTTGCCAGAAGAATATTTGACAATACTTATGAAATAGTAAAAAAACAACAGAATAAACAGACATAGGGATACCTCCCGGGTAAGCTGCCCGGGGCCGGGCCCGACAGGAAAGTGTGACGATCATGCCGGACAGCCTCCGCATCTTTATTACCTGTGCGATCCTATCTCCCCTTGTTTTCCTGGCCGTCGCGCTGGGACTCAATATCTGGAGAAAACGATCGGATTTCCTCGGCAAATATCTGTCGGGGTTTTATTGCTTTGCAGCGGGAGTTTTTCTCGCGCTGACCATCATCCTTTTCCCGGTCTCCGCGCAGTCCTATGCGGAAGATTTCAACTTCTGGGGGATCCGCGCGCTGTTCCTTTCCATTCACACCGCGATGCGGTGCTTCATTCTCGACGGCGAACTGGACATGATGAACGCGGCCACGGTCCATCTGCCGCAGGCGTTCCGCCTCTGGTACACCTTCTACGGCGCTGTGCTGTACGTACTCGCGCCGGTCATGACCGTCGGATTTATTCTTTCCTTCTTCCGGAATTTCACCACGAAAATGCGGATCGCATGGCAGTCCCGCAAACCGGTCTTTTATTTTTCCGAACTCAATCACACCGCTCTCACGCTGGCGGCGGACGTCCGTGAGAAAAATCCGGACGCCCTGATCGTATTTGCCGACGTCTACCCGGAGGACGGGGAGGACAGTTACGAAATGCGCAAGGAAGCCGAGCGGATCCGCGCGTTCTGCGTCCGGGACGATGTTGAAGACCTCATATCCAGAAAGAACGACCGGCAGGTCGAATATTTCCTGATCGGCGAGGAACAGGGAGAGAACATGAGCCAGGCGGTCACCATCGCCGAGGCCTCCATGGGCCTGTTCAACAAAAAGATCTTCGTCTTCTCTGACAGCGAGGAGGACGAGAGCATTATCGAGTCCGTCGACTGGACGCCGCAGATCTCCCTGGCGAGAAAAGAAGCGGAGAGGACGAAGCTCAGCGAGGTGGAATTTAACAAACAGATCATGAAACTCCGTCTTGTCAATGTGCAGAAGCAGCTCGCCTGGTCCATTGTGGCGCAGAAAGAGCTGTTTGAGTGCATCCGGAAGGATGAGAACGGGGAAAATGTCCTCTCGGCGCTCATCATCGGCTTCGGCCGGTACGGCACGGAATTCTTTAAGACGCTGCTCTGGTTCGGGCAGATGGCCGGGTGCCGTCTCGAGATCAATATCGTCGATATTGCCGACGGGAGCGATCCGGAGAAGCCGGACGCGGAATCCCTGATCTCCTGGAAAATGCCGGGGGTCCTTCTGCACAACGACGAACGCGTTCCGGGGGAGGATTTCTACAGCGTGCGCACTTTTTCCGGCATCAACGCCGGCAGCGGGGCGTTCCGCGACATGTTCCTGAACGCGGACGGCACGCCCAAAGACGATGAGACCGGCCGGAGGCTCCGCCGGACGACCTGGATCCTGACTTCGATGGGCGACGACAACGCCAACATCGGGCAGGCGCTGGCGATGCGCCGGATCTTCGACCAGCTGAACGACGTCAACACGGCGTCCGGGAAGCCGGAGGGGACGGAGCTGCCGAGGATCTTCGCCATCGTTCTCGACAATGAGAAGGCGGAAAAGCTCAACAGCGGAAAAGGCCTCATCAATTACAAAGAGATCCCGTATCATGTCCGGGCGATCGGCAAGCTGTCCGAGCGGTACGGGTATGACGCTGTCTACCCGAAGCAGACAGAGGATGACGCGTTCCGCTACCACGTGGAATGGGATGAAGCGGAGCGCGAAAAACAGCTCCGGAGCGCCGGAAATGACGCCGCGAAGCGCGCGGCGATCGAGGAGCAGTTCGACCGTCAGAGGAGAGAAAATTACATCAAATACGAGCGCTTCTCCTATTTCCGGGATTCCTCCATCGCGAAATCACTGCACAAGATCGCGGTGCACGCGAATCCGGCGATCAGCACGGAGCAGGAGCTTGAGCTCGAGCAGATGCGCTGGAACGCCTATATGAGGACCAACGGATATCTCCACGGCGACCGCTCCGACAGCCGGGCAAAGCTGCATAAGGAGCTGCGCCGCTTTGAGGCGAAGGACGAGGAGCAGATGAAGAAAAACGCGGGACATTGAGGCGGAACGCGGAAATTTACGCCAAAGTGAGGTGCCGGTATGAGAAAAATCACGCGCAGGGGTTATGATGAAGTGCGGTCCGGGATGACCGGGTTTATCGAGAAGGGGATCGACGCGTTCCTCCCGGGAGAGGACGCCGACGAGGGCTTCGAGGAGCCGTATCTCGACTGGACGGACCTCAGTGAGGAAATGAGTGCAACGGAACTGATCGACAGTATGCGGTCGGTTCCTTTTCGTGTTTATATCGTGAAATATATCCTCGAAAAACACGGGGAGAAGGGAGAGGATCCTGCGAGAGCAGCGGAACTTGCCTGGCAGGATCTCCCGGCGAACGGATGCGTCCCGAAAATGAAAAAGAAAGTGCCCGGGATGCTGTTCCCGTACAGCGGGCGCTGGATGACCAGAGAGGAACTGGAAGAGATCCTCGCGGCGGACCGCGCGAAGAGCACGGATCTGATCCATCTGGCCTTCGGCCTCGGCATGAGCTTCGGCGTTCTGAATGATTTCCTGCGGAAAGTCTGCCGCAGGGCCGGTCTCAATCTCTGGAACGAGAGAGAACTGTTCACTTATATCGTCTTCCGCTTTACGGGAGCGGAAAATGCCGCCGTCCGCCAGCAGGCCTTCCTCGCCATCGCGGACGCCTATAAAAAGGAAAATACCAAAGAAAAGAAAACACTCTCGGAGAGCAGCGCGACGGAGAGCATCCGCACCTATACGGACCGGATGATGACGGCGGCGCAGGGCGGCGAGGAATCGATCCGCGCATGGCTCGTCCACCCGGAGGAGGAAGCGCCGGAAGCGCTGCGGGCACTGCTCCGCGAATACAGAAGGACCCAGAACGCGAAGGGCGACCACGTCCGCACCGCGACCCAGAAGGCCTTCGAGCTGTGGAAGAGTTTCCGCGAGGTGGCGGAGGAGGATATCGAGTCCTTCGCCGAGGGCGGCGCCATGGAGAAAGAAGCGGTCCTTGAGAAGAAGCGGCTTGAGGCACCGTATGAGGATGATCCGTACGGCGAGGAAGACTTCGGCGCAGACGACGGAGACGGATCCGACCGGACGGCGAAGAAGAAGACTTCCGGGAAAGCGGGCCGGGAAAGCGCCGGAGAGAGCGGCGCATCTTCCGGAAAAACAGCCTCCGGAAGCGTGCAGATCCGATATCTGCCGGGGCAGACCTTTGTGCTGCCGAAGGGCGTGAAGATCCGGTATAAAGAGCACGATTTCATTTTCAGGGAAAATGAGAACAGCGATTATATTCTCCCGGGGGATCAGGAAACGACCCTCAAAATCGCCGTGCGCTGCGAGCGCGAGACGGAGGCGGGAGATGCCGCGGTGACGAAAGCGGCGGTATTTAACTCCGCGGACATGCGGTTCCACGGGATCCGCCCGAGCAGCAGTTTTAAACCGAAAAAAGTCGGCAAAAAAACATTCCTTGAGGGGAATCTGGAGCTTCCCGTCTTTTACGGGACGTCCGTCGCGGAGGGGAGCATTTTCCTGCAGGAGGAGACCGGCGACGCGTACCGCACGGTGAAGGCGGCGGACTGCCCGGCGGAACTCACCGCGGTGTCCGATTTTGAGGTCACGAAGGACGAGCTGAAAAAAGGCGTATTTCTGACGGCGGAGGGCGAGGCGTGGATCTGCCCGGTCGAGATCTCCGTCGGAAACAAGAAGATCGGCTTCGGCAAATTCGAGCGGGAGACCGCAAGGATCGAAAAGAGCGCGGATCCGGAGGCGGAGGAATCCGGCGAACAGGGCATTACTGTGAAATATCTCTACTATTCGCACGCGAAAGAGGAGCTGTCCGGCGATATGATGCTCGATCCGGAGCATGTGAGACTGCTGCGCGAGCGCATTTTCCGCCCGGAGACCAAGCTCTCGGCCTCCCGGATCTACGCGCTGGAAAAGCGGCGCCGGATCGAGGTGACCCGCGAGGATATCCTGACGCTCGTATTCCTGAACTTCGCGGCGCAGCGGCAATTCGAGGACATCGGCGAGGCGGCGTACGACGCGACCGCCCGGCAGTGGCTCGGCGCTTTCATCGCGACCGCGGACAGGATCCTCGGCGAATGCGGATTCTACGGGATCTACCGCGCGGATCCGTATGACGCGATGCTCTGCTATCTCGCGGCTTCCACCGATGAGCCGCTCAACGCCTTCCGGAATCTGTGGGGGATGATTCTTCATGAATAACAGACGTAAAATTCTTCCGTCGGAATTTCCGATGAAGCTCCTGGACCGCTCGGGAAGGGAAAATATATACCGGATCTCAAATGCGGAACTCCTGTCCGGGGAGGGAGCCTCGTGCATGTGTTATCTCGTCTCCGTGGAAATGTCGGAGAATGAGTCCCACCGCATGCTCCTCAAGCAGTTTTATCCGGCGGACGTCCCGGAGGGATCCGTCACGATGGACGGACTGGAGCTTGCGATCGACGGATTTGAGGAGAGCCGGCAGCTGCGCGCGATGGCGGAGCATTTCGCCCGGGCGTACGAGCTGCAGCGCACGCTTTCCAATGAAGACGCGCTGCGTAGCCATGTCGTGACGCCGTACCGGCGGTATTTTTCCGGAAGCACGATGTACGTTCTCTATCAGAGGGAGAACGGCGACACGCTGGACCGGTATTTCCCGCAGAGCGCCAGAGAATTTCTTGATATCGCGGTCTCCGCGGCAGGCGCGATGGCCGCTCTCCATGACCGCGGCATTCTTTATATGGATTTCAAGCCGGAAAATGTCCTCTGGGCGGACGGCGCCCGCGCCATGCTCTTTGACTTCGACGCGGCGGTGGACATGTCACAGCTCGAAAATGTAAAAGAACTCCGCGCGACGCCGCGGATCCTCGCTCCGGAATTGCGGGAAATGCAGGATTTTCAGAGAAACAAATACCTGTTCCTGACCCCGGCGGCGGATATCTATTCTTTCGGATCCATGCTGATCGCGTCCCTCACGGGGTGCTGGCCGTCCGCGGAATCCGGAGACGGGTCCCGCTCTGCAGACGGAGAACATATGGCGGACAGGGAAGAACGGGCAGAACCCGGGTCAAAGGCGGCGGGCAGTGCAGACTGGCGGACTGCGTTCGCGGAAGTGCTGAACAACGAATTCCGCGGTCAGATCGACGAAGGAGAGCAGAAGATCCTGCTCGGAATTCTGGCTAAATGCGTCGCTCCCGATCTGCGCAGCCGCTACAGAAATGCACACGAACTGCTGGAGGACCTGAAGGCGCTCCGGGAGGAGATGCTCCGCCCGAAAAAGGTCGCCCGCCGCGCGAAACAGGAAGTGGACCGCATTCTTGAGATCGCGTACGTTCTCGACCGGTATCCGCTCTGGCAGTACCGCCGGGAGGAGAGACACGCGGAGAACGGCGGAAATGCCGCCGGTGCCGCGGCCGGTCAGGACGCAGATCCTCAGGCGGAAAACAGCGCCGCAGGCGCAGCCGGCCGCCGGGAAAAGCACTACATGCTCGACCTAGGTCTTGCCGGCGATGGGGATACCGCCATGCGGTTTTTCCGGTATTTCCTGACGACACAGATGGCGGACACCACCATGGTCATCCGGTGGGCGGTCCCCGATCCGGAAAGAAAACTGACGGAACTGTTCCGCGTCATGCCGCAGCTTATGGCCGCGGCGGAATTTATCCTGAACGGCGAAGAGGTCCGGGAATGGGACGGCCGTCCCGTCGGTTCGGATCCGGAGATCGTGACGGAGCCGCTCGCGTATATTTTCCTCGAAGAGTGGAAACCTGCTTCCGACGCGGAAGACCTTTTCATGCGCTGGTCGAAGGAGGAGGACTACACGCTTCTTCCTTCCTGGATCGTATTTGCGGATGAGGAGGGGGAAGAGGCGGCCGCATTTTCCGCGGAGACGGGGAAGAAAAATGAGCGGGCCGGCGCATTTTCCGCGGAAGCGGTGAAGGCAGACGGAAGAGCCGGCGCATTTTCAAGAAATAAAGAACTGGCAGTCAGTTTCCTGCAGGCGGTAGCGGCCAACAACGCGCTGACGCCGGACTGCGGAAACGGGCGGTTTTATCCTGTTTTTGTCGGATACGCCGACCCGGACGAGGCGCCGGGCACGAGAAATGCCGGTTTCACCGAAGATACCCGCGCGCGCATCACGAAGGGGATCCGCGCCGCGCTGGAAGGCGCCGGCACCGATGAGAGAGAGGCGGAAAATGCCCTCGAACACCTCGCGCGATGGGTCGTTTTTGCCTCAGTGGGATCGAGCCCCGGCACCGGCGAGGGAGGAAAAACCTACGGCCGGGAGATCCGCGAGCGGGCGGAGAAGATCCACCGGTTCTACGTAAAGGACCGGAACGAGAGGGCGTCCGCGCAGGAGATCCGGCAGTCCTTCCAAAGAGATCTCAAATACAACATGGAATCTTCGGTCCACGCGGCGCTCTCCGTCGACGCGAAGCTTGTCTCGGCGGGGATCGATCCGAAGGCGCCGAATGCGGCATTTCAGTATTACCGCCGCGTGCTCTCCGGCACGCCGGAGGCGGAGAAACTGCTGAAAAAACTTCTCTATCTTGAGCATCGCCGCTGGAGCTCCTATATGATCACGGCGGGGTACCGGGTGCCGACGGAGGAGGAATTTGCCGAATACGCTTACAACGGGGGAAATGATCACCGGGACGGCAAGAGAAAACTCCACCCGCTGATCTGCTCTTCCTCGCCGGATACGGGGATCGTGCTGCGGGATCTGCCGCACAAAAACTGGATCCGGAAGAAGGTCAGCGCCGATCTGGACGAGCTGGACCGGCAGTCGCTGCGCATCCACGCGCTGTGCGACCGGAAGGCGAAGCGGCTGGACGCGGATTACCTCACGGAGGAGCTGCTCGCGGATATTTCCAAATTCGAGCTGCGGGGCGAATGGGTCCGCGCGGCGGAACGGCTGCGCGCCGTGATCGTCCGGATGCTGAGCGGGGAGGCAAATATCAATGTGGTATTTGCCGACGAAATGCGCTCGTTCCGGGAAAGAGTGGAGGAGCTGGATCACCGCAGAACGGCGTGCCGGCTGGAGCTCACCGAAGATCTCGATAAGATCGGGGAGGAGATGCGCCCTGTCATTTTCCGGAACCGGTACGTCGACTATAAAATGTCCGACGAGGCGATGGTCCGCGGACTTCCGATGCTGATCATTCCGCCTCTCAGGCGGATCTACAAACCACTCGCCGTGAAAATGTGGCAGAACGTCGTGAGCAGCATCCTCATTGAGCCCGAGGAGCTGATCCTTATAGCGGAGGAGAGGCCGGGTGCGCCGCGGGGCGGCGGTATGGCTGCGGGCGGCAGGATTTTTGCAGAGGACAGGGAAACGGCGGAATCTGCACAGAAACGTGTTTTGAGACAGGCGGAAGAAATAGAGCGTTTCCTGCGGGAGGAGAGGCATCTTCGGACAAAGGTCTCTGTCATTTTCCGGACGGACGAGGTGCGTACGGACGCGAGAAGCAAGCGGGCGGTCCTCGATATCACGGGAATCGACGAGGCGGAGGCATTCCGGTACGCGCGGCGCAGCGTGTTCCAGACAATGCCCGTCACCCGGTTCGACGGCGGAAAGCTCACGGATTTCGGATACGGGGCGGAGATTCCGCTCTATACCCTGAAACGACATCTCACTGTCGAGGAGACTCTGCGGCTGTTCGGCTCCAATCCGTTCAGCGAGGATCCTGACAGCATCGGCACAATGGCGGATCTGCGGCCGTATTATAAACAGCTCTGGCAGGCGTACAGCAGCGTGAAGCCGTTCTACTGGAGAATTTTCATCAAAGAGATGGAGCAGGCGGAGCGCGGGCTGTTTATTAAGGTCGGCGGAGCCGGAGGCGCGACGCAGGGGAAAAACGGAGGAACCGGAGGCTCGTCGCAAGGGAAAGAAGACGGAGCCGGAAAAGCGCCGGATGCGGATCAAAAAGCGCTGTACACCATGGAGACCGTGACGGTCCCGGGCAGACTTCTGACCGATACGGGGATCCGGAGAGTGCTGCGCGAATGGAAGCAGAACGGCCTGATCCGGCCGGGATACACGGAGCCGGCGGAGAACCGCCGCGGAACCGTCCGCTTTGATACGGATTACCCGGAGACCGGGACAATTCTTGAAGAACTGCTTCTTCGGGCGGAGAAAGAACCTTATCAGCATGAATATGAGGCCATGCAGTCCTTCCGGGAGCCGGTCACCGGCAGACCTGTGGACTCCATGCAGCATTTTGTCTATGACCGGACCTGCCTCGTGCAGTTCTCCTTCCGGGATGAAGCCGTGAAGGATCTCAGCGGAAGGAGCGTTCTGAAGAGCGAGGCGATTCGCTGCGTTCTGGAAGCCCTGGATCAGGCGGGAAATGCGGTCCGCCCGGTGGGCGGAGACTCGCAGCCGATGCCCGGTGGAACCGGCAGCACCGGCGATGGGGCATTTTCAGCAGCATCCGGCGGAGAGCCGATGATCACGCAGGATTACAAGACCGGGGAGTGTTTTGTGCGGTTCGAGGTCGACGATATTTCCGTAAGGAAGTGTCTTCTCAAGGAAGGCAATGTCCTTGAAGCCTATGTCTACCACACGATTTTCCAGCATGTGCCGGTCGACGATGTGCGGAGTAATGTGACATTTACCTGGAACGCCAAGACGGAGGAGGAATCCGTCCTCGGCGGCGCCATCAACAATGAGATCGATATTGTCTGCACAAAGAACATGAAGACTTACTTCATTTCCTGCAAGCAGAGCATGCCGAAGAACGAATACCTGGAAGAGATCCGGTTCTTCGCGGACTATTTCGGGATCGAGGGCACCGCAGTCATCGTTTGCAGCAACAACGCCTTTGATGAATCCAGCAAAAAGCGGCCGGCGGCGCTGCTGCAGCGGAGCCGCGGCATGAACGTCCGCTTTATCGACAGAAGCATGATCGACGAGGATCTCGCGGGGTACCTCACGGAGATTCTTGCCGGGGAGTAAACGGATAAACTGCTGACAGAAGGGAGAACAGGGAGAGATTTCCAATGGGATTCCAGCCTGATTTCAACATCTCCATACTGACTGTATTTGCGCAGGGACTGCTGAGCTTTTTCTCACCCTGCGTTCTTCCTCTGATCCCGCTTTACCTCGGGTACCTGTCGGGCGGCTATACGGATGAGGGAGAAAATTTCACCCCGAAAGAACGGGTGCGGACGCTCATCAACACACTTTTCTTTGTGATCGGGATCGGATTTGCCTTCTTTGTTCTCGCGCTGGGAATGACTGCGGTCGGCTCCTTTTTCGGCACCCGGAAATACCTCCTCGCCCGCATCGGCGGCGTGATCGTCATCCTTTTCGGACTGTATCAGCTCGGTCTTTTCGGGACGTCAAAAACGCTCAATAAAGAAAAACGTATCCATCTGCCGCTTGAAAAAATGGCGATGTCGCCGGTCACGGCGCTTCTTATGGGATTTGTCTTCAGCTTCGCCTGGACGCCCTGCGTCGGGCCGACGCTGACAAGCGTCCTGCTCATGGCGGCCTCTTCCTCTTCTAAAGCTGCGGGATTTCTTCTGATTGGAGTTTACACGCTCGGGTTTGTCATTCCCTTCATTGCAGTCGGAATCTTTGCGGACGGATTGCTCCGCCTGTTCCGGAAGCACCGGGGAGTCGTGCGCTACACCGCAAAGATCGGCGGCGCGCTGCTCGTGGTCATGGGAATCCTGATGCTGACAGGTACGATGAACAAAGTGACGGGCGTGCTGGCCGGGAATCAGGCGCAGCCGGCGGCTGCGGAGAATGAGGTGCAGGAAACCGGTGCCGGGGCGGAAGACTCTGAAGTCCAGGTACAGCCTGCGGCTGCGGAATCGGAGATTGAGGAGAAGGAAGCGGCTGCTGAGGCGGAAGACTCTGAAACCCCGGCACAGTCCGCAGCAGAGGAAGATGAAAAATCCGATTCAAGTCCGGTAATCGAAGATGTTGAAGAGAATGCTTCGGAAAGTGACACAGAACAAAATGCTTCGGAAAGCGACTTAGAACAAAATGCTTCGGAAAGCGACGTAGAACACAATACTTCGGAAAACGCCGCAGATGAACAAGTTTTCCCCGCCCCGGATTTCACTCTGATGGATCAGTACGGAGAGATCCATTCTCTCTCGGATTACAAGGGAAAAGCCGTATTTCTCAATTTCTGGGCCACCTGGTGCCCGCCCTGCCGCTCGGAAATGCCGGACATTCAGAAGATCTACGAGAAGTATAAGGACAGCGGGGACGTGGCGGTCATAGCGGTCGCATTTCCCGGTTACGGAAATGAACAGGACGAAGCCGGCGTAAAAGCTTTTCTGGAAGAGAACGGCTACACATATCCTGTCATGATGGATACGGAAGCGGAACTTCTCATGCAGTATGGCATTACGGCGTATCCTACGACTTTCATGATCGACAAAGAAGGCAATATCTTTGGGTATGTTCCCGGCGCGATTCCGGAGGAATTCATGGAATCCATTATTCAGCAGACACTGAGCGGAGTCAGGGAATCGTGAAAACACAGTGAAGAAAGCAGCATGGAGAAAAAACATGAAAGAAATCTTCTTAACCGACGAAAACGGCATCTCCCCGGAAAAGATGGCGGCAGGTGTGCGGGAATGGCTCCGCCAGTATGAATATCCCGCAAATCTGCCAGAAAAAACAGCTGCCGGCGAATCAGCGAATCTACCTGAAAAAGCAGCTGTCGACGAACCCGCAGGGCCGGCCATCAAAAAAGTCCTGATCCTCCCGCCGGATCTCACCCGCTGCTACTCCTTTGCCGGCGAGATCACGAAAGTGCTGTGGAAGGAGCTGGTGCCGAAGGGCGTCCATGTGGACATCATGCCGGCGCTTGGGACGCACATGGAGCTGACGGCGGAAGAGAAGCTGGCGTTCTTCGGGGATGAGATTCCGGAGGAAGCATTTCTTGTGCATCACTGGGCGACGGACACCGTCAAGCTCGGCGCGGTCCCCGCGGAGGTCTGCAAAGAGGCGTCCGGCGGGCTGTTCGACGAGGAGATCGAGGTGGAAGTCAATCACCGGCTGTTCGACGGCGGGTATGATCTGATTCTGTCCGTAGGGCAGGTCGTGCCGCATGAGGCGGTCGGTATGTCCAACTATTCCAAGAATATTTTCATCGGCGTCGGCGGCCGGGCGATGATCAATAAAATTCACATGATGACGTCGATCTGCGGCGTGGAAAATACCATGGGCATCCGCGACACCTCCGGCAGGAAAGTGTATGATTACGCGCAGGAGCATTTTCTGGATGGAAAATGCCCCATCGCTTACATGATGACCGTCGTCGTCCAGAATGAGATCGAGCTCGAAAATGGCCAGAAGGAGCTGGATCTCTCCCTTCGCGGGCTTTTCATGGGCACTTCCAGGAAACCATTTGAAGAAGCCTGCGCATTATCGCAGAAATGCAATATCACCCATGTCGAGCGCCGGGCAAATAAAGTCGTCACCTATCTCGACCCGAACGAGCTTAAGACGACCTGGGTCGGAAACAAAGGCATTTACCGGACCCGCATGATGATCGCTGACGGCGGGGAGCTGCTCATTCTCGCGCCGGGCGTCGCAGGATTCGGGGAAAATGAAGAGATGGAGCAGTTCCTGCGGAAATACGGCTACCGGACGACGGAGGAGATCCTGAAGCTGTACCGGCAGGGGGAATTTGACAGCAATATTCTCGGGGCTTCCCACATTATCATCAGCAGTCCTGACGGTCGGTTTTCCATCACCTACGCGACGCGGCCGGAGCTGCTGTCGAAAGAAGATATTGAATCCGTGCACCTCAGATGGGCGGACTACGAAGAGACCGCCGCGCGCTACGATCCGGACAGGCTCGAAGAAGGCTGGAACATCATGCCGGACGGGGAGGAGATCTATTTTGTGCACACGCCGGCACTGGGACTCTGGAAGGCAGATGACTGAGCGGGCGCCAGGCCGTTGAACGATGGATGACTGAGCCGGCCGGGACCGCCGCCCACATCGGAAAGCCGCCTGATCCGTTGAAAAAAACAGAGCGGATCTGATGACACAGTTGCACTTGTTGCATAAATTCTGCTATGCTATAATAACAAAGAATTTGGTATCCGAATCCTACCGCAGCGCCCGGCAATGTGTGCGGGAAGGAAGAATTGTATAGAAAAGGAGCGATCTGATATGACGATTCAGAAATTTGCAGACAACAACGAAGTCAAATTTGCGCTGGAAGGCCGTCTTGATACCGTTACTGCGCCGGAACTGGAAGCGGCTCTTAAGGATTCCTACGAGGGTACCACTTCTCTTATTCTTGATTTTGAGAAGCTGGAGTACATTTCATCCGCCGGACTCCGCGTACTGCTTTCCGCTCAGAAGGTCATGGCTAAACAGGGCGAGATGAAAATCGTCAATGTCAACGATATCATTATGGAGATCTTCGAAGTAACGGGATTCTCGGATATCCTGACGATCGAATAAGATAGAGACAGGCCGGCCTGTGCCGGGACGAAGACATTTACAGGGTGGCGCAGACAGAAGCCACCCTGTTTTCAATAAACATTTAGAAGGAATAAAACCGTGAAAGAACTGACCGTCCAAGCAACAACGGAAAATATTCAGGCTGTGACGGAATTTGTCGACAGGGAGCTGGAGGCACTGGACTGCCCCATGAGAGTCCAGATGCAGATCGAGATCGCGATCGACGAGCTGTTCGGAAATATCGCCCACTACGCCTACGCGCCCGAAACAGGGAGCGCAACGGTGCAGTTCGGCTTTGAGGAAGAACAGAGGACCGCGGTGATCACATTTATCGACAGCGGGAAGCCCTATGATCCGCTGACGGCGGAGGAGCCGGACACGACGCTCTCCGCGGAGGAGCGGGAGATCGGGGGCCTCGGCATTTTCCTTGTGAAGAAGACGATGGATGATATTTCCTACGAGTACAAAGACGGGAAAAATATCCTGCACATCCGAAAGAGACTGATATAACTTGAAATAACTGAGGAATATATGACAAACTTTGATGAAGCTATTGCATTTGCCGTAAAAGCGCACAGCGGCATGTACCGCAAAAGAGAGAGCACGCCTTACATCCTGCACCCGTTTGAGGTGGCGACCATCGTGGGAACCATTACCTCCGACGAAGAGGTCCTCGCAGCGGCCATTCTCCACGATACGGTAGAGGACACGGACGCGACGATCGAGCAGATCCGGGAGCAGTTCGGGGAGCGCGTCGCGCTGCTGGTCGCTTTCGAGACCGAGGACAAGCGCCCGGAAATGCCGCCGGAAGAGAGCTGGAAGATCCGCAAATCAGAATCGCTGCAGATGCTCCGGAATGCGGAGGACCCCGGCGTCCGGATCCTGTGGCTCGCGGACAAGCTCTCGAACATGCGCTCGTTCTACCGCGGCTGGCGCATTATCGGAAATAAGATCTGGGAAAGCTTTCACCAGAAAGATCCCGCAGAGCAGGCCTGGTATTACCGCACCATTGATGAACTGACGGACGAGCTGAGAAATACCAGCGTATGGCAGGAGTACCATCAATACGTAAGCACAATTTTTAAAGGGATAGATTAATGGAAAATATAGCTTACAGCGTATCAAATGACACACTGAACCTCCAGCTGAAAGGCCGGATCGACTCCGCCAATTCCGGTGAGGTGGACAAAGTACTGGAGAAAGTTTTTGCGGAAAATGCATTTTCTTCGGTGGTTATTGACTGCAAAGACCTGCAGTATATCTCCAGCGCCGGGCTCCGCGTCATTCTCCGGATCAAGAAAAAGAAGAGCAATACGGTCATTACCGAGGTCAACTCGGCAGTCTATGAGATATTTTCCATGACCGGATTTACGGAAATGATCGAGATCCACAAAGCATTCCGCGTCATCAATGTGGAAGGCTGCGAGGTCATCGGTCAGGGCGCCAACGGCAAAGTCTTCCGCATTGACCGCGACACTATCGTCAAGCAGTACCTCAATCCCGAGGCGCTTGAAGATATCCGCAAAGAGCGGGAGCTGGCAAGGACCGCATTTATCCTCGGCGTGCCGACGGCGATCTCCTATGACGTCGTCAAGATCAAGGGCGGCGGATTCGGCTCCGTCTTCGAACTGCTCGACGCGGGCAGCCTCGCCAAGCAGCTGATCTCGGGCAAAATGAGTGTCGACCAGATAGTGGAATGCAGTGTTTCCCTGCTGAAGACCATCCACTCCACGATCGTGAAGCCCGATTCCATGCCGGACATGAAAGCGGTCGCTCTGAACTGGGCGGATTTCCTGAAAGACTATCTGCCGGAAGAGCACGCCAAAAAGCTCCATGACCTCGTGGCGGCTGTCCCGGAGGACAACCGCATGCTCCACGGGGATTATCACCTCAAAAACGTCATGTACGTCAATGGTGAAAGCATTCTCATCGACATGGATACGCTCTGCCACGGCCACCCCGTTTTTGAGTTCGCCAGCATGTTCAACGCCTACCGCGGCTTCCACGAGCTGGATCCCGAAAATGCAGCCGAATTCCTCGGCATTGATTACAATACAGAGGGCGAGATCTGGGAAAAGAGCCTCCGCCTCTACTTCGATGGCGTCGATGACACAGCGATCCGTGAAATCGAGAAAAAAGCCATGATCATCGGCTACACGCGCCTCATGCGCCGCCTCATCCGCAGGAACGGCTTTGAGACCGAGACCGGCCGGAAGCAGATCGAGTGCTACAAAAAACACCTCGAGGAGTTGCTGCCGCAGGTCGATACGCTGGTGTTCTGAGGGGACGGGAGGACGGTTCTCTTTGGCACCGGCTGAGAGATGAGGGTTCACAGGGACGATTCTCTGTGGCGCCGGCTGACAAGTGAGGAGCCGCAGAAGAAGGTTCTTTTTGGGCTTTCGGTTGAGAAAAACAAAGAATGATTTCTGAAAAACTCCGGGAGAGGATCCCGGAGTTTTTTTGCGTATAAAAGTATAAAAAAATAGTAAAGGAAACTGTTTTTGGGCACGAGAGTATTTGCATTTTGCACAAAAATTTTATATAGTAGAGTAGAGTGTACTTTTTTAACTATTTATCAAAAAATGATTGGATTTGCAGTAGAATATGCGACTTTGGTCAAAAGGACAGGATTTGTCTATTTGGCTGAAATAACAGTCTAAAATTGATGTTTTTATTGATACAGTAAAAGATATTATTGCTGCAGAACAGTAACATGCAATAACTGTCATCAACCCAGAAATACAGCGATGAAGGAGAACATTATGAAGTACTCAGCAAAACGACTCATGGCGCTTGTGTTGTCCGCAATGCTGCTCGTGCAGTCCGTCGCGATCTCTCCACAGTTTGCGGTGACGGCATTTGCGTCGGAACAGACAGCCCCGACGGAGACGCAGGAAGAAAAGACTGCGCCTGCGGAAGCGTCTGCACCGGCAGAGGAAGCAAAACAGGAGGCGGAAGCACCTGCTTTGCTGGAAGCGGCCTCCGAAAAGAGTGAGGAAGCGGAACCGCCTGCGGAACCCAAGGCGGAAGAAAAAGAAGCCGTTCAGGAGACAACGGAGAAGGCACCGGAGGAGAACTCCGAGAAGCCTGCCGAAGAAGCAGCTGCTGAACCGGAAGCTGAGAAAACGGAAGAGGTAAAAGAGGAAAATGCCCCGGCAGAGACCGAGGCCGCTTCTGATGCTGAAAATTCCGAAGAAAATAAGGAAGAAACCAATGACGCTGAAGAATCCGCCCCGGCTGCTTCCGATGAGGAAAATGCGAAAGCAGAATCCGAAGAAGTAAAAGCGGAAGAGGAAAAGAAGGACGAATCCGCTGCTGCTCCTGCCGAGGAAAGCACAAAAGAAGAGGCGGAAAATGCTGCCGATCCTGCGGCACAGGAAGAGGAGAAAAAAGAAGAAGAGCCCAAAGCAGTCGAAATGCCGAAGGCATTTTTCTCCGAGCGCGCTGACAGGTTAAATGTTGTTGTTTACGCGGATGAAGGCACCTTCCCGGAAGGCACCAAAATGAGAGTGACTCCGGTCAAAGAAAAAGACGTCATGGACGCCGTCAAAGAAGCTGTCGGCGATGACGTGGAAGTCCTCAATGTCCGCGCTGCAGACATTACTTTCTATATCATTAACGAAGAGACAGGCAAGGAAGAAGAGGTCCAGCCCCTGAAGCCTGTCAGAGTTACCATGAAGCCGTTCGGCATGGATGAAGAGCAGGACCACACAGTTCTCCACATCGATGATAATGGAAATGCTGACGTCGTTCTTGAGAAGGACGAGATGGCGACAGAGAAGGCTCAGTTCGAGACGAAGGACTTCTCTGTTTATGTAATTGTTGAGACAGGTACGGAAGCCAGAGTGCTGGTGAAGTTTGTCGGTCTTAACGATCAGGAGATCGCTTCCATGTACGTCAAGAAAAATGACAATATGGAACAGGTCCTTTATGATCCGGGCGATGGCAACACGGATGAGAGTATTTATTTCCGTGGCTGGACTACAGATGCTTCTTATACACGTGCAACAACGCCGCTCACTATTAAAGAAGTAAGGGACGCTGTCACAGATATTCTGGACAATCAAATTACGGATGGGGAATATGAGAATGGCGAGACCGTTACTTATTACGCCATGCTCTTCAAAGATTACAGGATCACATATTTCGATGAAAATGATATTTCCCTTGGCCAGGAAGAAGTAACTTTCCGTGCTGATTCAACAAATGCAACTCAATCTTACACGGTTAATATGGCATACACCGTACAGGATGATACACATCATTTTGAAGGGTGGAATGTAAAAGAAGGCGGTTCCAATATCGCTGACCATACAGAAGGCAAAACCTATGATAATAACGCTGTAATTCAGATTACAGGTGATGTGAAGTTCGCCGTCAATGCTCCGGAAGGACATTGGTTTATTTTCCATGAAAACGGAAAAGGCGCAACTTATAATGCACCGCAGTTTGTCTATTCAGCAGATAAGCCGACCAGACCGAACGACGATAGAATGACCCGTAACGGATATACCTTTGGAGGCTGGTACGCGTCAGAAGCTATTGCAAATGATACGAGTTCTGGAGAAGCACAGTATAACTTCGATCAAACACTCACAGATAAAACGGAAGTCTGGGCACGTTGGATTCCGAATACAACTGCACCATATACTATTATCATCTGGAGACAAAATCTGGCGGGAAATGGGTATGATTTTGAAGAGTCTATTTCCGGGACAGGAAATGTAGGGACGACAATTAATGCGGTTACGTCAAGCGGAACCGGAAACGATGCCTATGCCAGTATTAATGGAACTGCAAAAACATACACTGGATTTCATCTGAAGGAATTTGATCAGGATGTAAGTATTGCGACAGAAGGGAATGCTGTTCTTAATGTTTATTATGACCGAAATGAACATACGTTAACATTCAAAGCACAACAAGAGGGATGGTCAGTTGCAACTGACAATGAAGGTGAGCAGTACTACAAGAGTGGAAACAGATATTATAGGTTATACTTTAATGATGGCAAATGGTACACAGACTGGCATTTATTATCTCCACATTATAGGGACCGAGATTTATATACAGGAACAAGATATAAATATAATGCATTTGTGGCTATAAAAGAAATCAAGGCTCTTTACGAACAAGATATTTCTTCGTATTTCCCAATAGAAGGTTTCAGCGGATCTGTTTGGGAACCGCAGAACAGTCAGGTATTTACTGGTGGTGATGTTCCTTCGTTAGAAACGATGCCGGATGAGAATACAACATTCCATGCAAAAGAATATGGATCAGGAACAACGATTCATATGTATTTTTACTTGGAATCAGTTGATGGCTCAGGATCAGTAAGCTTTAATGGCAAGAAATTTGATGAGCATCAACATGTTATGATTAATTCCAATGGAGGAATTACATCCACTAAAAATGAGGACTTTGTGCCTATTGCAGGATTTGAACAGTTTGGAAGTGACCCTGCATATGGCAGCGATGGAAGAGTAAGCCTTGACTACACTAATAACTATACTATCAAATTCTATTACACGCGAAAGAACTATGCCATCAACTTTATGGATGGTAAATATGTGGACGGTGACGATAAACCACTAAGTGAAACTAGTCAGGCGCCGTTAGGTATCGAATCCAATATTGAATACGGTAAAGACATTTCTTCATACAATAATTATAAACCGTCAGCTACTCCATCCGGATTTGTATTTGAAGGATGGTTCATTGATGATGCTTGCACACAGCCATATACATTTACCACAATGCCGGAAGGCGGCGTGACAGTTTACGCAAAATGGCGTCAAAAACAGTATCGCGTTTTCCTGCATCCGAACTTTCCGTCAAATGCAACGGGTTATATTGATTGGGGTACTTCAAATCAAGCACTGAACTTCCGTGTAAGCGAAGGCGGACATATCAGTGAACCGACAGGAAAACTGACTGGGTACGAGTTTATCGGCTGGTATTTAAATGAAGAGTGCACACAGGTCTTTAATGGTGATGCGTACGTCATTAATGAATCTAATGTGACAGCGGATTATGATACGGCCGTCGATATGACAGATACCTATGACGCAAATGGTAATCTGATTAATCCGAAATCAAATTCAGATACAGGTCGTTTCTGGATCACGAAAAAGCTTGACATTTATGCAAAATGGCGTTCTACGCTCGACGGCGCATCCGGTATCGTAGTTGAGTACGATGCCAATGGGGGAACAAAAGCGCCGACAGATACAAATACCTATGTTGATGGAGCACTTGCCCCTGCCGGAGCAGCATCAACGCCTCCTGCAGAGAAGAAATTTGCATATTGGGCAGTCCAGAAATGGAATGGAACGGCTTATGAAGACAGCGGAGTTACGGTATTCCCCGGTGATACTTTTAAAGTCCTTGCTGCCAACGCTAAAGTAGAGGATATTGCAAATCCGCAGCCGGGCGGTGATACCAAGAAATATACGGTGAGGCTGAAAGCTGTTTATATTGATTCGGAAAAGCCAACGCCGACACATATTTATTGGTATAAAAACGACGGCACGGATGCTTTCCAGAAAAACGAGGAACTGGAAATAAATCAGGCTGTAACTATTCCTGCTGCACCGACAAGAAACGGATATCGTTTCCTTGGATGGTCACGCATTGATATTGGAAATAAGCTTGAAGATGCTCGGAGCTGGGAAGCAACCAGTTCAAACTGGACACAAAACCTGAGCGCCCCTGATTTCCTTTTCTATAATAAAGATAACGGAAAGTACTATAAAGAGAGCAGCTACACTAATGAGGCAACGAAAGTAGCTGCAGATGAAAACACTCCATATCACGCAATATTTGCAGTATGGCAGCCAGAATTGAATATAAAAATTATCAGTGAAACTGATACGCTTCCGTATAACGGAGCAGAGCAGAGTGTCACCGGATTCAAAGTAGAGTATTACGTCGCCGGAGTAAAAGCAGATACTGCTCCGGATGGTGTCAGCGTTACTTTGAAAGAAGGCAAAGAAGCTGTTGCAAAGGGAACGGATGTCAATACAGATCCTGGTTACATGATGGGGCTTACACTGGATAATTTTGATATTAATCCGGGCAGCTACTATTATGATGCAAGTAATACGACAGACAATACTTACACTGATGGCTGGCTGAAGATCACACCAAAAGAACTGACCGTTACGGCGGACGATAAAACAAAATCCTATGGAGATGCAGATCCGGAATTTACCTATACTATTACTGGTATGCCGGAAGGACAGGCTGCGCCGGATATTTCGGTTACATTTTCCAGAGAAGAAGGGGAAAATGTCGGAGAATACAAAATTACGCCTGCCGGACCGCAGTCGGATGGAAACTATACATTTAAATATGTAGACGGAACTCTAACGATAACTGCCCGGGATATTACTGTTTCTGTAGAAGACAAGACAGTAGAGTATAATGGTGCGGAACAGTCAGGTAATACGGAATATATATTTGAAGGATTGTTAGATGGCCATACAGGGACGATAACTTATACGCCTTCAAAGGGTAAATTAGTAAATACTTATAATAATGGATCTTATGGAGAAGAGCTTAAGATTGTTGATGGTGAAGGTAACGATGTTACCGAAAATTACAATCTTAAGACAAAAACTGTTGGTAAGCTGATCATTACGAATCGTGATGCGAAGTACGAGATCACGGTGGAAGCGAACAGCGCGACCGAGACGTATGACGGCAGTGAGAAGACAGCGGAAGGTTTCAAGACGCTGGAGTTCACGGTCAACGGCCAGAAGTTTACTGTTGAAGGGCTCACAGCAAGCGTAAAGAAGACGGATGCGGGCAAGTATCCGAACGCGGTCAGCGGAACGGCAGTGGTGAAAGATGCGGACGGGAACGACGTAACGTCCCAGTTCATCGTAAAGACGACAGCCGGCGAGCTGCAGATCAACAAGCGCAAAGTAACGCTTACGTCCGCAACGGACAGCAAGGAATACGACGGCACGCCGCTGACGAACAATGGTGTAACGGTAGGCGGCGACGGCTTTGCGGATGGTGAAGGCGCGAGCTACGACGTGACCGGCAGCCAGCTGACGGCCGGAAGCAGCGAGAATACGTTCACCTATACGCTGAACGAAGGCACGAAAGCGGACAACTATGAGATCGGCACAGTGAACGGAACGCTGACTGTAACTGACCGCACAACGAAGTTCGAGATCACGGTCAAGGCGAACAGCGCGACCGAGAAGTATGACGGCAAAGAGAAGAAAGCAGAAGGGTTTGAAACGCTGACGTTCACAGAAAACGGCCAGACATTTACAGTCGAAGGCCTGAGCGCAAGCGTAGCGAAGACCGACGCAGGAACGTACACGAACGAGATCACCGGAACGGCGGTCGTGAAAGATGCGGCCGGAAACGATGTAACGTCCCAGTTCACGGTGAACAAGACGAACGGCCAGCTGATCATCAATAAGAGAGCAGTGAGCCTTACATCCGCAACGGCTGAGAAGGAATACGACGGCACGCCGCTGACGAACGGTAATGTAACGGTAGGCGGCGACGGCTTCGCGGACGGCGAAGGCGCGAGTTACGACGTGACCGGCAGCCAGACCCTGGTCGGAAGCAGCGAGAATACGTTCACCTATACGCTGAACGAAGGCACGAAAGCAGACAACTACACGATCACCCCGTCAAACGGAACGCTGACGGTCAAGAACCGGAACGCGAAGTACAAGATCGAGGTCGAGGCGAACAGTGCGGAAGCGAAATATGACGGCAGTGAAAAGACGGCGGAAGGTTTCAAGACGCTGGAGTTCACGGTCAACGGCCAGAAGTTTACTGTTGAAGGGCTCACAGCAAGCGTAAAGAAGACGGATGCCGGGAACTATCCGAATAACATCACCGGAACGGCGGTCGTGAAAGACGCGGCCGGCAACGACGTAACGGCGCAGTTCGCGGTAAGCACGGAGAACGGCGAGCTGAAGATCACGAAGAGAAGCATAACGCTGACCTCCGCAGACGGAGAAAAAGAATACGACGGCACGCCGCTGACGAAGAACAAGCAGACGGATGTAACGGTAGGCGGCGACGGCTTCGCGGCCGGCGAAGGCGCGACATACAGCATCACCGGAACGAGGACGCTGGTCGGCGAGAGCGAGAACACGTTCACGTACACGCTGAACAGCAATACGAAAGCGGACAACTACGAGATCGGCACAGTGAACGGAACGCTGAAAGTAACGGACCGCACGCAGAAGTACGAGATCACGGTGGAAGCGAACAGCGCGACCGAGACGTATGACGGCAGTGAGAAGACAGCGGAAGGTTTCAAGACGCTGGAGTTCACGGTCAACGGCCAGAAGTTTACTGTTGAAGGGCTCACAGCAAGCGTAAA
>SVDL01000005.1:0-26065 GCA_015057835.1 Lachnospiraceae bacterium | reverse complement strand
GCGGAAGGTTTCAAGACGCTGGAGTTCACGGTCAACGGCCAGAAGTTTACTGTTGAAGGGCTCACAGCAAGCGTAAAGAAGACGGATGCGGGCAAGTATCCGAACGCGGTCAGCGGAACGGCAGTGGTGAAAGATGCGGACGGGAACGACGTAACGTCCCAGTTCATCGTAAAGACGACAGCCGGCGAGCTGCAGATCAACAAGCGTGAAATCACAATCAAAGCCGATGACGCCGACTCCGTCGTCTACGACGGCAAAGAGCACACTGGTAAAGATTCCTTCAAATTTAATAATGTAGTAAACGGCCAGAACGCATCCATCACCTACACCCCCGCAAAGGGAACATTGCCGGGCGACTACAATGGAAGCTTCGGAGATGACTTCAAGGTAACGGATGCCGACGGAAAGGATGTCACTGGTAACTACACACTGAAAGAAGCAACACCTGGAACACTCAAGATCACGGATCGTCCGGAAGATGACAAACTCGAGATCAACGTCAAATCCAACGACGCAACCGCCCTCTATGATGGCACAGAACACACCGCTGGCGGACTTGAAACAACAGAGTTTGAAATCGACGGAGTGAAGTTTACAGTCGAAGGTCTCACCGCATCGGCCGCCGGAACAAATGCCGGAACCTATGCAAATACGATCACCGGCAAAGCAATCGTCCGTGATGAAAACGGAAATGATGTAACAGATCAGTTCAACATCACACCGACGACAGGCAACCTTACAATTACAAAACGTACCGTCATCCTTACATCTGCGACAGCAGAAAAGACCTATGACGGCTCGGCGCTCACAAACAATGGAATTACAGTAACCGGAGACGGATTTGCTGAGGGCGAAGGCGCTGCTTATGCAGTGACCGGAACGCAGACATTGGCCGGAAGCAGCGAGAATGCATTTACCTACACACTGAATGCCGGCACCAATGCTGACAACTATACGATCCAGACCAACTTCGGTACACTGACCGTTGTGAACCGCACCGATGACGAGCGGTACCAGATCACGGTTACCGCAAACAGCGGAACCTTTGAATTCGACGGTACGGAAAAGACAGTCAGCGGCTTCACGGAAAGCAGCTATGTGGTCGACGGAAATACCTACGCGGTGGAAGGCCTGACCGCATCGGCAAGTGCAACAAACGCAGGCACTTATCCGGTAAATGTCGTCGGCACGCCGAGAGTCCTGGATGCAAATGGCAACGATGTAACAGCCCAGTTTGCAGTCCATACGGTAAATGGTACCCTGACGATCAACGAACAGGAGCAGGAAGTAGTTCCGGTCGTTCCGACACCGGATGAACCGGATACACCGCCGACACCGAACAACCCGACAACGCCCACAACTCCGTCCACGCCGTCGACTCCTGCAGCACCGGCACCGGCAGCTCCTGCAGCACCGGCTCCGGCGGCAGAAACACCGGCTGAACCGGAAGAACCGGCAGAAATCATCGAAGACGAACCGGCACCGCAAGCAGCTCCGGAAGATGAGCCGGAAGAAGTCATTGAGGACGAACCGGCACCGAAGTCCGTACCGGATGAAGGCGAAGGCAACGGATTCTGGGCATTGCTCGACCTTCTGGCAACCATCGGCGCAGGACTCCTGACGCTGGGCATGCTGATCACTTACTTCGGAAAGAAGAAAGATGATGAAGAAGAGGAGTCGGAGGATGAGAAGGCAAAGACGAAGCGCAGAGGAATTCTGAGACTTTCAAGTCTTGTTCCGACAGCAGCCGCAATTGTAACCTTCTTCCTGACTCAGAATCTGAGTGCGGAAATGCGTCTGGTCGACAAATGGACCATCCTGTTTGCAGTATTCCTGGCAGCGAATGGCGCACTGGCATTCTTCTCCAGAAAGAAAGCAGTCAAGCCGGAAGAAGCACAGCAGGCATAATGACAACTTAATTTAGAAGGAAAATTCGAACGAAGCATCGGATTTTCAAACGAAAATGAAAGAGCGGGAACCTTGCAGATAAATGCGGGGTTCCCGTTTTCATTTTCCGAAATGCTGCTTGCTTAAACGATTAAGGATTGTACTAAATTAGGCACGAAATTATTAAAGTTAAAAAGTACATTGCATTTTACATATAAATTAATTATATTAGAGTAGAATAATAGCATAGTGGACAAGTATCGTTTACTATATGGCTAATTCATAATGGGTTAGTGATAAAAAACAAATCCAAATCATCAATTTTTTCATCGTGTTCCGGAGAACGTTGATGAGATTATTGATTCTTCGGGCAGTATTATTGAGACAGAATAGATATTTGTGAAAAAATGTAACCCGATATCCAAGCAAAGGGGAGAAGAATTATGAAGTACTCCGTAAAAAGACTTGTAGCACTTGTATTATCGGCAATGCTGCTTCTCCAGTCTGTTGCGATCTCGCCGGCATTTGCCATGACGGCGCTGGCTTCAGCAGACGTCGAGATGGAAGCCGAGGTGCAGGAAGAAAAGCAGGAAGAAGCACCTGCGCTGCTTGAAGCGACTTCCGAAAAGAGTGAGGAAGCAGAAGCTCCTGTAAAGGAAGAGCCTGCTGAATCCAAGGAAGAAGTCAAAGAAGAGGCAGCTCCGGAGGAGAAGGCCGAAGAAGCCGCTCCTGCGGAAGAAAAAGCGGAAGCAGTGGAGGAAGAAAAGGCTGAGGAGAAATCCGAGCCGGCTTCGGAAGCTGAAGAAGTGAAAGAAGAAAAAGAAGAGCCGAAAGCCGAGGAGAAATCCGAGGCCGCTTCTGATGCTGAAAAAGCAGAAGATGAAAAGGAAGCTGAGGCTGAAGAGAAATCGGAAGAAAAATCCGAAGAGAAAGCAGACGACAAAGAAGAAGCCGCTCCCGCGGAAGAAGTAAAAGAGGAGAACGAAGCCTCTGAAGAAAAACCTGCGGAAGAGGAAGTCCTGGAAGAGAAGCCGGAAGAATCCACAGCGGTTGCTATGCCGGAAAAACTCTTCATGGGCCGCGCAGATAAACTCTCTGTCGTTGTTTACGCTGAAGAAGGAACATTCCCGGAAGGCACCGAGATGAAAGTGACTTCCGTCAGCGAATCAGCGGTTATGGGTGCTGTTAAGGAAGCTGTTGGTGATGCGGAAGTCGTTTCTGTCCGCGCTGCTGACATTTCTTTCTATTACACAGATCCGGAAACCGGAAAAGAAAGAGAGATCCAGCCGCTTAAACCGGTCAGGGTTTCTATGAAGCCTGCCGGAATGGACGATGAGAAAGATCATCAGGTCCTTCACATTGACGACAATGGCAATGCTGATGTTGTCGTGGGAGAAGGCGGTATGTCCGGTGCGAAGGCATCGTTCGGTGCCGGCAGCTTTTCGATTTATGTCATCATTGAGACTGGTGACAATATCGAGGATGAAAATGAAGCATCAGTCAGAACCTATGAATTTTACCCCACGAAAGAAGACGCGGAAGCAGGTTCCAATCAGATCCTCTCTCAGAAAGTAAAATCAGGAGAAGATCTGTATGAACTTCCGATCCCGGTACTGAATACTAATGAAGAATTCCTTGGCTGGTATACAACGGATGGCGATGAAGTAACATTTGGTACAATTGCGGCCGTAGAGAAAACAGAGACCATTAAGGTTTATGCTAAGAAATCCGTTACTTATTATGTTACATATATTGGTGCAGCTGGTGAAATCCTTGCGGTTGAACGTGTTGTAGCAGAAGACGGTGAAAAAGGCACTGCGCATCCGGCAAATTATTCTACTTCTCCGACACAGGCGGATGAAGCATTTTTCGGATGGGCAGAAAATGAAGGCGAAACGGATCCGGATAATAAAGTTGCTGACGAATATACCGTTACAGGAAACAAGGATCTGTATCCGATAATTCTTAAAGCATATTGGATTCATTTTTATGAAAACGACGGAGGAACTGGCGGGGGAGCTTCCTATACCGGACCGGTTTCCATTGAGGCAGGGCAGAAAGCAAGCACCGGTAAGCCTGCAGATCCGACTCGTGCTGGTTTCACATTTGAAAAATGGACGAAAGACGAAGCAGGAGAAGAGGATTTTGATTGGAACACGATTCTGAACGCCGATCAGAATCTTTACGCACAGTGGAAAGAAAATACAGAAACAAAGTATACAATAATTGTATGGAAGCAAAAAGTGTCCGATTCTAAGGACACAGAAGATGCTGATAAAACATATGATTATGAAACTAGTGAAGTGAAGAACGGGACAACTAATCAGGCCATTACTGAGGCCATGTACAGATCCTATTCACAGAAAACATATACGGGGTTCCATCTCAGAGATAACAATCCTGTTGTATTTGATGAAAAAACAGTAGAAAACGGTAATAAGATTCGTGCCAAAGGGGACACAGTGATTAATGTGTACTTTGACAGGGATCTCTTAACATTAAATTTCTATGAAAGAGGGCAGGGATACGCTCCAACGACCGGGAATGGTGGAACTCAGTATGGCCTCGTTAATGGAGAGTATGTCCGTATCTATCGAATCGATGGCAAATGGGTATATGGAACAGGGGAATACACGTATACTGCCACCAATGAAACATATGGAACATCGTATGGATTGGTAGATGGTCAATATGTTGAATTGACAAGGCATGGTTGGGGAGGACTTTTCAGTCCGTATTATTGGACCTATAGGAGAGGAAATAGAGATATAGAGTATACTGGTACTCGGTATAAACAGACAGAAAAAACTGCTGAATACACGGGAACACGTTATGTAATATCTAATCAGAAATTAGTGGACACATATACCGGTTTGTATGGACAGACACTTGAACAGGCTGGTTATACATGGAAAGACGGTGTGTGGGATATTCATCGTGGTAACGACTCGCTTACATTAGAATTTATCGATAGTTTCATTTTTGATACATTTTATCCTGAAGATGATGGAAAAACTGTAAACACATATCGAAATACTAATTACGAAGGAGAATACAACCAGTATTTTTATAAAGAAACAGATGATGGTTGGAAACTGGCTAATACGTTCAAACATATGGGCGACAGTTACTATGGCTATAATTATTACTATTGTGATGACTATTATAATGGTTATGAGCCATATGTGTATAAGTTTGGGAAAAACGGAACAGAACACACATTGAAGCTGTCTGAAGGAATTGCGCTTGAAGATAAAGATATGTACTTATATTTCAAACGCAAGAACTATGAGCTTTCCTTTAGTTCTAATGGCACAGTTATAACTGACCTGACGCAGTCTAAAGTTCCATATGGAAAAAAACTTACTGATTATAAACCAACTTCATTCATAAAGGGTGAGACAACAGAAATGATCGACGGCGAACCGTATCTGTTTGCCGGCTGGTATGAGAACGCAGCGGGAGAAGGCGAAGAATTTGATTTTGACAAAGAAACAATGCCTGCTGCAAATAAGGTCATCTACGCTAAATGGGAAAAACAGAGATTCCAAGTCGAGCTGGATCCAAATCATGGACAGCTGATTAATGCACAGGTTGGAAAATTTAAGGTCGATTATGGAACCATCCTGGATCGTGTATCATTAGAACAAAATGTTGTACGCGAAGGTTATAATCTTGTCGGCTGGTTTGATGCAGCTGGAAAAGCATATGGATATGGTAAAGTAACAGCAGATACTTCGCTGGTTGCAAAATGGCGTAAGACGGGAACAATTACTGTAGAATATGATTGTTCTGCACATAGCACGGATGAAATAAAAGACAATCATGGATACTCGTCTGATTCGACGGTTGTAGTCGCCAGAGCACCAAAAGATGTTGAGGAAGGCTATGCCTTTATCGGATGGCAGATTGAGGGTGCGGGAACGATATACTATCCCAACAATAGTTTTGATCTGGAAAAGCTGAATCTTGACAACAAAAATAAGGTCACACTAATAGCAAAATTCCAACAGACGGGCGGTGAACCTGGAACGGCTAGCGAAACCGTAACGATTACATATGATCCTAATGGAGGAACAGGAAGTCAGTTTACAATTGATCCGGTGCCGAGAAACAGCGAGATCACTCTGAAAGATGCTAAGGACTCAGATCTGAACTATACATATGAAGGTCATAAGTTCCTTGGTTGGGCTCTTACCGGACACAAAAATGCTGCTGAACCGGATTATAAGGCTGGTTCAAAAGTAGGCGCCGATAATATTGATCGTTCCGACAATGATCCGAGTAACCCTGATACTAATATCTTATATGCAATTTGGGCTCCGGGTGAATACACAATTAAATATGATATTAATGGCGGTGATACTGGAACAATGGCCGACACCACTGTTAAATTTGATGAAGAAATCACTTTGACCGAAAATGCTTTTGAAAAGAGCGGTTATGAATTTGACGGATGGAATACTGCAGCTGACGGAAGTGGAAAAGCATACGAAGATAAAGCGAAAGTCAAGAATCTTGCAGATGAAGACGGTGAAGTTGTAACACTTTATGCACAGTGGAAAGCCAAAACGGATACTCCGTATAAAGTAGAATTCTATTATCAGGAGAATGGCACCTATCCTGCGACTGCAACAAGCTCTGCAGACAGAACAGGAACTACCGGAGAAACAGCAGAAGCAACAGCTGCAGACAAGACTCCGACTAAGGACGGATATGTTCTGGATGAAGCCGCAGAAGGCACCCTTCTCAGCGGGAAAATTGCCGGAGACGGAAGCCTTGTGCTGAAGATCTTCTTCAAACAGCAGTTCACTGTTGAATACAAAAAGGGCGATCACGGTACTTTCACTGAAACAAAGACTGAAAACCTGGACTATAATGCGGACACGCCGGCAGCTCCGGATCCGACGGGAGAAGAAGGGTATGAATTCGGTGGATGGACACCGGCAATCGCTGAGAAAGTCACTGCAGATGCAACCTACGTTGCACAGTGGACAGCAAACAAAGATACAAAATACACTGTAGAATACTATTATCAGTCAGAAGGAACTTATCCGACAAAGGCGGACGACAGCGTTCAAAGGTCAGGTGAGACCGGAACGACTGCGAAAGTGACAGATGCGGATAAGCAATCCGCACAGGCAGCATTTGTATTTGATGAAAATGCAGCGAATGTTCTTGAAGGTACGATCGCCGGTAACGGCAGTCTTGTCCTGAAGGTATACTTCAAACAGCAGTTCACGGTAACTTATCAGCCGGGTGAACATGGAACGTTCGATGAGGCGAAGACAGAAAACCTCGATTACAACGCGGATACACCGGCAGCTCCGGATCCGACTGGAGAAGCGGGCTATACCTTCGTGAAATGGAACCCGACCATCGCTGACAAAGTCACCGCAGATGCAACTTATGTAGCGCAGTGGAAGGCAAATGAAGACACCGCTTACGTGATTCAGTTCTATTATCAGGAAGAAGGAAAATATCCGGAAGCGGCAACTGCTATTAAGCCGATGAAGGGTACTACGGATACCGAAGCTACAGTTGAAGAAGCTGATAAGACACCGACAAAAGAAGGATATGTCTTTGACGAAACTGCAGCTAATGTCCTGAGCGGCAATATTGCCGGTAACGGAAGCCTTGTGTTAAAAGTCTTCTTCAAACAGCAGTTTACTGTTGAGTATAAGAAGGGCGATCACGGTACATTTACAGAAGCAAAGCATGAAGGACTTGCGTATAATGACGCTACCCCGAAGGCACCGGAAACAACTGGTGAAACTGGCTTTGAATTTGACGGGTGGGATCCGGAAATTGCTGATAAAGTAACTGAAAACGCTGTCTACACCGCTAAGTGGAAAGCTGTTCAGTACACCGTTATCTATAAAGATGGCGACAAGACGCTGAAAACAGAAGAGAATAAAGTACACGGCGATAAGCTTGATAAGTATGAGCCCAAAAAGAAGGATTATATCTTCGATTCGTGGACTCCGGATTGGAAAGATACGGTAGATGCAGCGGATGCAAATGACAACAACGAGATCATCTACACGGCAACCTGGAAAGACGACAAGAACAACAATGAAATTCCGGATGAAGATGAACTGTTTACAGTAATCTATGATCTGGACGGCGGTGAAACAACTTCTGCTGAGACCACTTTCAAAGATCTGAAGGTAGGCGATGATACACCGACGATCAATGAGCCGACCAAGAACGGATTTACTTTCAGCAAATGGGAACCGACAGTAGCGGCAACCGTTAAAGCCGAAGATTCCAAAGAACCGGCAGCATCGGAAGAAGAAGTTCCGCAGTGGGAGATCACTTATAAGGCTATTTGGGAAGAGGCAGAAACTCCTCCGACTCCGCCCACTCCGGCAACTCACACTGTAACCTATACTTACACCGGAACCGTACCGGCAGGCGCAAGCGCGCTTCCGGCAGCAGCTTCCTATGAAGAAGGTGCAACGGTTACCGTAGCTCCGGCAGCGACAGCACCGGGCTACACATTCAGCGGATGGAGCAGAACGGGATCGTTCAAGATGCCGAACACAAATGTTGTCATCACCGGCAGCTTTACGGCAAATGAACCCGAACCGCAGCCGGAACCGCAGCCAGCGGCAACTTACACCGTAACCTACACTTATACCGGAACCGTACCGGCAGGTGCATCCGCACTTCCGGCGACGGCTTCCTATGAAGCAGGCGCGACGGTTACTGTAGCCCCGGCAGCGACAGCATCGGGCTATACATTCAGCGGATGGAGCAGACAGGGATCGTTCACGATGCCGGCATCCAACGTTATCATCACCGGCAGCTTTACGGCTAACAATCCGGGTGGCGGCGGAACGACACCGGTAACCCCGGGCGGCGGCGGAACACCTTCCAGACCGACCACACCGGCTGGTCCGGCACCGGCAGCTCCCGCAGCTCCGGCAGAACCGGCAGAGACACCGGCTGAACCGGAAGAACCGGCAGAAGTCATCGAAGACGAACCGGCACCGCAGGCGGCTCCGGAAGAGCCGGCGGAAGAACCGGAAGAAGTCATTGAAGACAAACCGGCACCGCGTGCACCGGGCGAAGGCGAAGCGAACAGCTTCTGGTCACTGATCGATCTTCTGGCGACCATCGGCGCAGGCCTCCTGACCCTCGGCATGATGATCACCTACTTCGGCAAGAAGAAAGACGACGAAGAGGAAGAGAAGACACGCCAGAACGAGGAAGATGAAGCGAAGACGAAGCGCAGAGGAATCCTGAGACTTTCGAGTCTGGCTCCGACAGCCGCGGCAGTCGTTACCTTCATCCTGACGCAGGATCTGAACGGCAAGATGCGTCTCATCGACAAGTGGACCATCCTGTTCGTCGTATTCCTTGCGGCGAACGGCGCGCTGGCATTCTTCTCCAGAAAGAAAGCCGTCAAACCGGAACAGGAAGCCCCGCAGGCATAAAGATCTAATATAGCAGCAACTACGAGGATGCGGCTTGTCCGCATCCTCATTTTCGTTCGTAAGGGTATAGAAATATCTTTCGGATTCCTTTACAATACATAGGTATCTATGAACCGCAGCGGAGGCATTCCCGTGAAAAAAGAGATCCTGAAAATATCGCAGTCCAGCATCGCCCAGGCACTGGCGGCGGATTACTTCTGCATTTACTTTGTCAATGTGGAAAATGACAAATTCATTGAGTACAGCGCGTCCCCTGAATACCGGGAATTCGGATTTCCCAGCATGGGGGACGATTTTATTTCCTTCAGCCGCAAAAATTTTGAGCTGCGGATCCATCCGGATGACAGGGAAGATTTCCTGCAGCGGTTTACAAAGGAAAATATCATCCGCTCGCTGAACCGGAAGAAGACATTTACGATGACATTCCGTATGCTGTTTGCGGAAGGCCCGGTTTACGTGCACCTCAAAGTCACGAGAATGATCGAAAAAGAGGGGCATCATGCCGTCATCGGTATCAGCAGCGTGGACGATCAGATGAAATCCCGGGAGGCCGCGAAAAGGGCCCACAGCGAGAGCATCACCTATGCTCGCGTCGCGCAGGCGCTGTCGGGCGACTACTTCAGCATTTACGTCGTTGATCCGGATACGGAGCGCTTCATGGAATACAGCGCCGCGAGAGAATATGAGCAGCTCGGCATCGAAAAGGAAGGGGAGGATTTCTTCAACCTGAGCCGCAGAAATATGGAGCGCGTGATCTATCCGGAGGACAAGGAGCGCTTTTTGGGGACATTTACGAAGGAAAATATCCTCTCGACGCTGGAGCGCGGCGGCAGTTTTACGATGAAATACAGGCTGATGCTGAATGACGAACCGGTCTACGTCAGCATGAAAGCGACTCTGGTCGAGGACGAGAAAGGGCGTTATCTGATCGTCGGTACCAATAATATCGATGCCCAGATGAAGCTGGAGCAGGAATACCAGGCCCGTGTGGAGAACGCGAAAAACCGCGCGAAAAATGACTTCCTCGCGAACATGTCCCACGATATCCGCACCCCGATGAACGCCATCGTCGGCTATACGAATATCGCGAAGACACATCTGCATGATATCGATATCGTAAAGGATTCGCTGGATAAGATCGGCTCGTCGAGTCATTTCCTTCTTTCGCTGATCAACGACGTTCTCGATATGTCCAAGATCGAAAGCGGGAAAATGCAGCTGAGTGTTGGAAAATGCGATCTCGAAGCACTGCTCTGCAGAATCGAGGACATTACATCCATGCAGGCGCAGAGCAAGGAACTGAAGATCACGTATGATCAATCGGGCGTGAAGCATTTCCGGGTACGGGGAGATGAGCTGCGGATCGAGCAGGTGCTGATCAACATCATCAGCAACGCGATCAAATATACGCCGAGAGGAAAATCCGTTGATCTTATCGCGGAAGAACTGTCCACACAGAAAAATGACGAAGGAAAGCTTTTCAGCAGGTACCGCTTCGTGGTCAAAGATACCGGCGTCGGCATCAGCGAGGATTATCTGCCGCATTTATTTGAGAGCTTTACGCGCGAGGAGAATACGCTGGTCAACCGTGTGCAGGGCACCGGCCTCGGGCTCGCCATTACGGCGAGGGTCGTGGAACTCATGGGCGGGATCATTTCCGTAAAGAGCAAACAGGGCGAGGGCTCGGAATTCACGGTGGAACTGGACCTCGAGCTGGATCCGGAGAAATGCGCGGAAGATGAAGGAAATGACCTCGCGGAGGGGGCAGCCTCTGCTCCCGATGAGGGCGGACAGGCTGCCGGGAATGAGGAAAATGCAGCAGATCTCACAGGCCGCAGGATCCTGATCGTGGAGGACAATGCCGTCAACGCGGAGATCGCAAAGATGATCCTTTCCCAGTATGGCATGGAGACAGACCATGCCGAGAACGGACAAATCGGCGTGGAAAAGATGAAAGAGGCCGCGTCGGCAGCGGATGGAGAGAGCGGAGAATCTTCCGGAGAAGCCGCAAAAGCATATGATGCGGTTCTCATGGATATCCAGATGCCCGTCATGAACGGCTACGAAGCCACCCAGGCCATCCGCGCGATCGACAGCGAATACTGCCGGGAGGTCCCGATCATCGCCATGAGCGCCAACGCATACGATGACGACGTGAGAGCCTGCCTTGCGGTGGGGATGAATACGCACATCGCGAAGCCCTTCAACCCGGAGGATCTGATCGGGGCTCTGAAGAAGTATCTTCGCTGAAGATTCTATTTTCATAACGAAAATATATAAAAACAGGATTAAAGGAGCAAGATTGCGCCCGGAGCGGCGCATCTTGCTTTTTAAAAAAACAAAAATCCAACGCTGTTACAATAACTTCAGAAGCTGGGGTGGAGTCTGCCATGAGAGTATCCCGGCATGATCCGCTAAGAACTTAAAAATTTTGTTTGTAAAATTGGGAATTAAGTAAAATACTCCTATTTTGTTCGTCAATCTGCTCGGTATTGCATTGTAAAAAAAGGTGTAAACTGTTAAAATAGCTAAGATGGGCATATCCTAAGGATTTGTTTATTTTGACTCGAAATGAGGGGAAACAAATGCACAGAACGAACTGCAGAAAAGGCATCAGAATTCTGCTATCCGCACTTCTGACAGCTGTTATTATCCTGTCTCTGTCACCCAGAATAACTGTATCGGCGTCGGCATTTACCCGGAAGACAAAGTCCCGGGTCATTCATGTTGTCTACGATGATTCGGGATCGATGGCCAACGACAGCAAGACCCGCTGGAGTCAGGCGAGGTACGCGCTGGAAGTTTTTGTTTCGATGATGGGTGAAAACGACGAGATCACGATTTATCCTATGACGAGTTATTCCTACTGGGATGCATCGTATCAGGAGAAATCGGAGACCTGGGGAAAGACGATCACGATCAAAGGCAGTGATTCCGCCCAGAAAAGGGTAGATGCGATCAGCAAGATGAACGGATCGACACGAAACGGTCAGGACGGCATGTACATTAATACGCCGATCGAATCCGTGGAGACTGCCGGTAATGATCTGAGAAATAAAAACGCAGAAGACAAGTGGCTTGTCGTAATCACGGACGGTGCCTTTGACAGAGGCAACGGTTACGACGGCCTGCCAAAATCGGAGACGCAGTCTGTTATCGTTCCGTTCTGCAATGAGACTGGGATCCGCATTGCCTATGTTGCCATCGAGCCGGATGACAGCATGAAAATGAACGATGTTAACACAAATGGTTTTTACTCCTTTGAGGCGAGTAAAGGAAAGATCCTTGAAACCGTCACGGAAGTGGCGACACTGGTTTTTAACCTTCAGAAAATCGATGTCAGCGGCGGCGGAACGAAATCCGTAACACCGGATATTCCGATTTCGAAAATGCTGATTTTCGCCCAGGGCGACCGCGTTTCCGTCGGAGATGTGAAGATCGACGGAAACAAAATGGACGCAAAACCGGAAGCTGTGGACGCGGAGGTCGCTGAAAATACCCCGTATGTGCCAAAAAATACCGGCACCGTCAAAGTCGAGCCCGGCCTCAAAGGCACCGTCGTCACCTATACCGCGAAAGACGAGGATCACCCGTTCCCGGCCGGCAAATACGAATTTTCCTGCAACACCGACAACGTCGCAGTCTACTTCGAACCGGGCGTCAAGATCGAGGCGATCCTGGAGGGCAGTTCCGGAAGCGTGAATCTGACCCGGGGCGAAGGGGAACTCGATGCCGGAAATAAGAAAGTCCGCCTGCGGATGGTCAATCCGCTCACCGGAGAAACCATTGATCCGTCGGCATCGCCGCTTCTTAAGAACGCGAACATGACGATGACTATCACGGATCCGGACGGGAAGAGCGAGACGTACAACGACGGCGACGAAGTCTTTATCAAAGAAGGCGAAGTTGAGATACAGACGAGGGCAGTCTTTGAGGGCGATATCGAGAAAGTGTCACCCGCGATCAAAGTCAAAGCCGGAAGCCCGGGCCTCTGGGTGGCGTTCGGAGATCCGAAGGGATACAGCCTCGACATCACCACACTGGAGACAGATAAGCCGATTACTCTGAGAATCTTCGATGCGGAGGGCAAACCTCTCACCGATGAAGAATACGCTTCCATGCAGTGCGAGATCACGGGTCCGGAGGGACTTGCGTGGAAAGCGGATATGACGGACAAGGGCATTTACACGCTGACGCCGTCCTACTCGACGCCGGAAGGCATGATGGCCGTCAATATGGACAACGCGAAGCTGTCCGTCCGGATCAAAACGAATGTAAATGGCGTCTCCCGGGAAGGCAGCGCGGAATGCAGCCTCGAAGGAAGCGGAGAGATCACCCTGAAGCTGGATCTTTCCGCGGAGTTCCCGGAAGAAGTCTACTGGACGAACGACAAGCCGCCGCAGCCCTCGGAGACGGTTCCGAAGAACAAGAAGGGCGAAGAGCAGAAGAACGCGAAGAAATACATGTTCCACAGCTCGCGTCTCGGAAAGCAGCCGGGCGTCCCGTACATCGTCATCAAGGCGGAAGTGGAGGACGAAAAAGGCAATAAGAGACCTCTCACGGACGCCGAGTGGAGAGCGGGTCTCGAGGGACTCAAATACAAGAGCAAAGGCATCCCGGAACCCGGATTTATGGGCTTCCTCTACAAGGTGGCAGGCATTGTCTGCGCGCAGTCGCTCGACTTTGACGCGGAACTCGGGGCGGAGCCCTCGACCTACAACCTGTACCCGAGGAGCCTCACGCCGGCCAATGTCCGCCCGAACACCTCGGAGCTGGACATCGAGATGACCATCGCCATGAAGAACGGCATCACGGAGAAGGGCACCACGCAGGGAACGGTCTCAGTCAAACCGCAGAACATTCTGGTCTATATCGGATGGCTTCTCGCGGCACTGGTCCTCCTGATCCTGCTTCTGATCTTCCTCTTCATGGAACTCTTCGTGAAGAAGCGCTTCGACAGGGATCTGTACCCCAACACGATCGCCTATATCTCGAACGCGGGCGTACCGCTGAAACCGGGCGCGCCGAAGGTCAGCAAAAAGAGGGTGCAGCACAAGATCTGGCCGCCGTGGGCGCCGGAAGAGCGAGATGTGAAAATGGAATATGCCGGCTATATGGACTCGCCGGTCAACTTCCACATCAAAGCCGGCCCGGACGGAACCTTCCACATCATGAATTTGAAGAAGTTCGCGATGTACAGCGAGAAGATCCGGCTGAACGGCCTCAAATACAACGACGCGCTGCAGTCGCCGCCGGTATTTGACCGGAACAGCGATATCGCGGTCAACGTCCAGAGGGGCACGAGCTCCGGCAAGGTGATCATGACGTTCGTAAAACAGGATACGGGCGACGACACCGGAGGAAAGAGAAAGCGCCGCTGACTGCAGGAGCATACAGATCGGACAGAAGAAACTGCAGCAGCGCATAAAACCGTACAAAACGCGAAAGCGTTCAAATAAGAATATAAGGCCGGCGAAGCCGGCAGAAACCATTCAGTCACCAACAAGACATTTGCAGTGCAACAAGAGAGCATAACATGCAGCGTGAGACAGGAAAAAGAACGGAAATATCTCCGCAGGCATGAAAGCAGGCAACAGTAAGCAGGAGGGAAGGAAATGATAGCACCAACCATCGTAATCGGACTCGGAGGAATCGGTTCGGATATCTGCTGCAGAGTATCGCGGCTGGTTAAGGACAAGGAACAGAGAAGAAGGATCCGTTTCGTATGCATCGATACGGACGTCAACGACCTCACACAGCGGCAGGAAGAGGATCCGAGACTGATCACGATCCAGACTTCCGCGCCGTACACGGTAGCAAATTACCTCAAGACCAACACGCGCGCCGATGAGAAGTGGTTCCCGAAACACAACATTCTCGCGGGCAAGACCCCGACGGAAGGTGCCGGCCAGGTCCGCGCGATCAGCCGTCTCGCCTTTGACGAAGCGGTCCGCGAAGGCCGTATGATGGCGCTCACGAAAGCCATCGAAGAGCTGTATTTCCTGGACGGCGCGGCGGAGCCGCAGGCGGTCCGCATCATGATCGTCTCTACCCTCGCGGGCGGCACCGGTTCCGGTATCGTTCTTCCGGTCGCTCTTTATGTCCGCAACTTCCTCGAGACCCGCTTCCACAAGAGCGCTTCCGTGGTCCGCGGCTTCTTCCTGCTGCCGGAGATCATGTTCGGCAACAAGAGCCCGGAGGAGTGCGGCAGCCTCTGCTGCAACGCGTATGCTTCGATCCGTGAGCTCGACGCGTTCATGCGCCGCGGCGACGGCGCCCTGGAAGGCCCGAAATATAAGGATCTCTCCCTGGAGCTCCCGGATGTCAGCTCCGGAAGCTACGTCGATTACCGTGTGAGCCCGTTCAACTTCTGCTTCCTCTATGACAAGCGGAATACGGACGACAAGCAGCTGATGAGCTTTGCCGACTACAAAGAGCACGCGGCAAATACGATCTACACCCAGGCGATCAGCGGCATCAGCAACCGCTCCAATTCCAACGAAGACAACACCATCAAACCGCTGGTCAAGTCCAACGGCCGCAACCGCTTCGCCGGCGCGGGCTCCTCTCTCCTGAAATACCCGAGAGACAGCGTCCTCCGCTATGTCGCGGGCAAATGGTGCGTCCAGGTCATGGATAAAGAGTGGCTCGGCATCGACAAAGCCTACCAGAAATACCTCGCGGACCAGAAGGTCCTGCGTCAGAAGAACCCGAATCTGAAGGATCAGAGCCTCGCGGAGTTCTATATCGATCACGTTGAGAACGGCGAAAAAGGCAGCTTCGAGGAGCAGATCTACTCGATGTGCACGATCATCGCCGAGGACGAGAGAGGAAATGAAGAACGCCTCTCCAAGGTCAGCCAGTACACCACCGCGCTGTCCAACTACATTACGGAACAGCTCCGCAATGACGCCGAACTGACCAGTATCGGCGCGGCTTATGAAAATGCATACGACCGCATCAACAAATCCGTCTCCGGCAGTAAGGAAGACGAGAAGATCGCGACCAAGGAATACGCGGACGAGATGGAATCCCTGGCAGGCCTCGGCAAAGCCTATGTCAACGCCGCCACGGCTGCGGGCAACCGCCTCGGCAGGACCCTCGCGATGCAGCTCTTCCAGGACGAGAAGGACCACACCTCTGACCGCAAGCCGTACCGCATCGAGCACCACATGCACGATTCGGACGACAAATTCATTCACCCGAACGCAGTCCGGTACTTCCTGTACAGCGTGCAGAAGGCATTTACCGAAGGCGTAGCCGGCGCGACAGATCAGCTGGACGGCATCGGCCGCCGCATCGACCCGTTTGACGATCCGAATACCCCGGAGAAGGAATCCGGCATCGACGCCATCGAGGCAAATGAGAAGAAGATCAACAGCCGTTTCGGCGGAAAATCCCGCAGAGATATCCTCGGCAAGCTCGCGAAGCAGCACGACGCGGCATTTGAGTACGGCACACTGCTTATCAAGAAGGCTCTCTTTGAGGAAGGCCAGAATTATCTCCGCGCCATGAGCGACGCCTATGAGAAGTTCTACACCAACTTCGATCACTATCTGGAGAGAACACGCCTTGAGACCGGCGAGATCGAGCGCAAATACGTCAACGGCGAAGGCAAAGCGACCCGCTATGTCTGCGCGAGCGAAGCATGCCTTAAGGGAATGCTCGCGGAAATGCCGTGCAGCGGCGAAAATACCAGCGTCAACGGCGACCTGAGCGCTGCCATTTACCACGAAATGAAGATGTACGCGGTCATGGTCAAGAAGCCGAACGCGAGCCTTTATTTCGAAAAACTGTATAACGAACGGATCATCGGCTTCTGGGAAGAGAGGGTCCTCGACAGCCACGCCGTCCGCATCAACATGGACGTTCTCACCGCTCTCGAGACAGAAGCGGATTACGAGAAGGAAGAGGCGATGACCGACGAGCAGAAGCGCTACTACGCGGCAGCGGTCCTGCGTGAGGCAGAACGCCTAGCGGCGCCGTTCATCGAGGAGACGATGGGCGAGATCCGCCATCCGTTCACGATCTGCGCGTACAACCCGAAGGTCATGGGACCGGCGGACAGCACAAGACGTGCGTTCGTCAACAAAAATATCAACGACGCCCTCGGCGGACAGCCGGACGAGAACGTCAGCGAATACGAACTCATGGTCTACAAGGCTATCTACAACATCAGCGCCGGAGACCTTGAGAGATTCCGCGCGCCGGAAGGCAACAACGCGATGGGCGGCGAATACTACGCTTCCTACGTGGAGACGATCCGTCAGCTGGGTCCGGATTCCACAAAGAATACCGTTCTCACGCCGCATATCGACCGCCGCTGGCACCTGGTCAAATACATGCCGGATCTCGACGACCGCAACCAGGCCATTCTCGAGGACGAGATGGGCAGAGCCCTCGCCTGGGGCCTTATGTCCGGCAAGATCGAGCAGATCCCGCCGAGAGCCGGATCGGGGCAGGAGCATTTCCTGTATCAGCCGAAGGGCCGCAGAAGCAAGGAATTCGTCGTCTCCAACGGCACGCCGTGCGATGAGCTCTACGAGGTCGTAGACGCGCTGGCGATCAACCCGCCGCAGGTGGCGCAGATCCTCAGAGACTACAACAATACGCTGGACCGCGAGAAGAGAGACCGCGTCGAGCTCCATGAGAGCCGCCTTGTGAACAGCCTCAACTGGCAGGATCCGGTGGATGTCTTCGGCGAAGAGCCGAAACCGCACGCCGGCAAGCAGAAAATGTTCGCGACATCCGCGGAGCCGGTCCACGAGACCTTCCGCATCAGACAGTTCGCGGAATCCCAGAAAGCTTCCATTTTCGACCTGCTGTACTGGATCAAGAACAGCACGCCGGTCAACGAATATTCGGAAGAGGACAATGACAAGCTGTTCGAGAGCATTCTCCGGATGATCGAGGATTATGTCGGAGCGTATGTCGGCGATGCCAAGAAATATGACATATGCTACAAGATCCTGATCGACCAGTTCATCCTGTTCCTGAACAACCTCATGGATCCGGCCATCGACAGACCGAAGAACAGACTGTATGATCCGTGCGTGGCGGGCATCCGCGACCTTCTGGAGGAGCGCCTCGAGGATCTTTATGAAATGGAATCCGAGAAGACCGGCGTCTTCGACGAGCTGTATTCCCAGGCAGTTGCTGCCGATCAGGCTAACGCATAAACATTAGGAGGGTATTGGGAGATTAACGTCTATGCTGACGGTTATTATTTACAAAAAATCTTCACAATATTTTATAGACCGGTACAGAAGCCTGTTCCAGCCCTACCTGAGCGCCAAAAAGATCGCATTCTGCTTCTGGGATGAAAACGGCACCGATATCGCCTCTTCACTGGCCACGCTTGCGGACACGGTCCGCGGCGTGCCCCGCTGGAGAGCGATCGTCGCGCTGCCTCTTACGTCGGATATGGGAGAGGACGCCGTTCTGTGGCGTTATCAGGAAAATCCGTTCGACTACACCGACAAGTTCGAGGAGATCCCGCAGCCCGGCGGAGAGCCGAAGGTCATGGAGAGCCAGGTGCCCCTGATCCGGCTCGCGCACATGCTCGGAGGCATTCCGCTTCCGGACCAGAACCTGCCGCGGGACGAATATGAAGCCCAGCAGGAGGAGTGGGAGAGACTGGAAGCGAAATACAGCTTCGGCTGCGACCGCCCCGCCTTCCTGTATCTGTTCGCGGCGAGGATCCAGAGGGAAATCTCTCTTCCCGAGTCGACGGACAAGGAGATCATGGAGCGCCACGAGACGGACAGCTCGATGTTCTGGTACCGCAACCGGTATCCGGCGAAGGCGCGCTTTATGGTGCAGGACTGCTCAAGACCGGGACACGCGCATTTCCGTGAGGATGTGTTCGGGTTCTGGATGACGGTGCTGACGCTTGCGCTCAACGACATGCCCACCGGTACGTTTGAGGCTTATAAGCTCTACAAGGTGGAGGCGGAAGTCGACAAAAAGACGCTGCACGAGACTTTCAGCGATTACTACAACCGGCTTTCCGGCATTCAGTTCTCCGCGGAGAAACGCATTATCGAGCTCCGCAAGAATACGAATCATGTCCGGGAAATGGATGAGCTGCCGCCCTACGAGGTGCTGATCGACGTCCCGTTCGCGATGGAAAATGAAGAAGCGGCGAAAATATCACCCGACGGCATCGGTTTCGCGGGAGACTGCCCCGTGCCGGAGGAGGACTGGTGGCGCGCGATGGTCCACGAGAGCAGATCGTCTCTCCGGAAGCTGTTCCGCTCCCTGCAGATCGTGCTGGACCGCGCTTCTATCAGCAGCCGGTTCAATTCGAAGCTTCTCGAGACCGAGATCCATGAGATGGACGAATACCAGGTCCAGGAGCTCCAGGGAGAGCTGCGGGACCTCGAGAAGGAGATCCTCGTGTTCAACACCGGAAAGGCTCTGCCCATCCGGCAGTTCAACCGCGATCTCGACAAGGCGGATCAGTCGGCGACGACTTCTATGAGAAAGCGGATGACCCGGAGCCTCACTGTGTGGACGGGCGTGATCATTCTCCTGATCTACCTTGCGGGCTATATTCCGGATTTCGTCTGGCAGTTCAAAAATGACACCATGAACGGCGATTTCGCCGCGGTGGTATTTATCGGCGTGGATCTGCTTGCGATCGCGCTGGTGCTCGGGCTGTATCATTTCCGCTCGGTCATTGTTGAGAAGATTTATGATTACAACGGCGTCGTGGACCGGATCATGGGACACATCCGGCAGGCCGGGAGAGTATTTTCCGACTACCTGTCGAGATGCTGCAGCTATATGCGCGGACAGGGCATGCTGCAGGCGCTCCTTGCGAGAACTATGGTCTCCGCGATGAGTATTAAGATGCTGAGCCTCCACAAGGAGAAGCTCGGCGAACAGATGCGCGTGATCGAGGACTGGCTCGGTGACGTGGATCTCAGAGTGCTGCCCGACAGAGGCGACGCCGGGTACGCCGATTTCGATTTTGAGATCGAGCCGCGCAATAACCGTGAATATCTCATTCATCTCGATTTCTTTGATCTTTCGATCGGGATGGATGACGGAAGCACGATCCGCGCGCCGTATCCGTTTGTGGACGCTCTGCACGTCCGCCGTGAGTCCCTGTACGAGAAACTCTGGGACGACGAGGAAGAGGAAGAAGGTGAGGAAGCATGACGCTTAATACGAGACAGATCATCGGCGTCCTGCTGGCCGCCCTGCCGTTCCTCTTTGTCGCGCTGCGCTCCGGGAAGATCAACTTAAAGCACCCCGAGCGCTCGCACCAGTTCATTCTGCCCATTTTCAGCGTGCTCTACTCCGCGTATATGATGACGCAGCTCACGAAGCTCTCCAATACGCTTTTTAAATGGACAGGCGCGCTGATCGGGCCTCTCTCCGGGATCCCCCGGATCGGTCCGTTCCTGGGATCGCTGTTCCGGTCGCTGTACGCCCTTCTCAACATCGGTTTCGGGCTGCAGCTCCTCACCAACACGGTGATCATGGCGATCTACTGCATCTGCAAGCGGATCCTTCTGCCGATCATCCGGAAATGGTGGAGCAAATGGAAATGGCTCTACCGGAATACAAGCGAATATTTCTATAATGAGCGGAACGGCCGCGCGACGCTGCGGCAGGAATATTCCGATATGCGGAAATTCTTCAAGATCGCTTATTATACGGCGGTCTTCCTCGGGTATCTCGACTGCTGCCTGACGCTGATCCTCTCTTCGAGCGAGGCGTTCCGGTTCCCGTTCTACCCGGTCTTCGGCATTATCGTCCTGGGCGAGATCTACTGCTTCCTGGACGGCCGGACCCTGGATGAGACGGTCGCGGCCCCGGGCGAAGGGGATCCCAATGTCCCGGACGTGAACTGCGAGGATCTCATGGAGGAGCTGGCGAAGAAGTTCCCCGACCGCATTTCCCTGAAGGGCACCCGCCCGAAAATGGCTGCCCGCAGAAGAAAGCACGACTGGGAGGAGGAGCTCGCCGGCGGAGACGATCTCGACGAGGTCGCCGGCACCTATTTCGCGAACCTCGCGGAAGGCGGCCTGACGGTCAATCCCGATTACGTCGAAGTGACGAGGCAGATCCTGCACGACAAGAACGTGCTGATCTACAACCCGTTCTACCGGGATCTCACTTCATATCTTCTGCTGCCCATTTTCCACGAACTGCTGAATAACAACTCCTGCCTGATCATCTGCGGCAGGATCACGGACGAGCAGGATATCATCGACTGGGTCACGGACGGCATCCGCGACGTGACCAACCTGCCGAAACTGTGGAATATCGCCTCCCTCGAGAGCACCGGCGCGTCCGCGGACGACATCGATATCGGCGTTCTCGGATTCCGGAAGCTGTACGATCTCAGCGCCATCGCGGCAAATGAGAGATTCTTTGAGAGAGTCGCGTTCGTCATCATGCTGGAGCCGTCCAATATCCTCGGCACCGGCCAGATGGGCCTGCGCAACATCGTGCAGTCCTGCGAGCGGGACGGCAAAAAAGTCACTTACTGCGCGATCGACCGCAACGCCGACGGCCTTGTCGACGCGCTCAGCCACACGATCCGGCAGAGCGTGACGGAAGTCGTCGCGTCGCCCTCGTCCGAGAGCCCGTACTGCCGCATGTTCTGGAAAGCGGAGGGACCGGGCGTCCAGACGCGCATTCTGCCGCGCATTTCCCACTATATGGGCCTCGGCGGCGAAGTCGCGACCCTGGCGATGAACCTGGGCGTGCAGAACATCCACTGGTACAGCGGGAGCAAAATGCCGCTCCTTGACCTCGGGTGGAACATTGAACAGTATTATGAACCCATCTGCCAGTATATCCACTCGCCGAGGGCCCAGGAGGAGATCAAGGCGCGTTTTCATTTCCATGAAAATCTCTGGCAGGCGGAGGAAATGCCGGACGCGTTCCTTCTTGTAGAAGATGAGTTCTGCAATGTGTTCGAGATGGCGAGGACATTTTCCAGCCGCATCGTGCACAAGGGATTCCTGAACGTTCTGGCGGAATCCTACATGCTGCGCGATTATATGTGCGCGAACAGCGTGCTGTTCACAAACGACAGCAAGGCGATCCCGTCCATTGTGCCGGATTACGCCCGCACGGAGCGCAATTTCGTACTCCTCATGCTGATGTTGATGTCGACGCAGCCGATCTACGAGAGCTTCCTCATCAAGGAACTGGCGCTCCACGGTTACGAAGGGCAGATGAACCCGGTGGACGTGTTCCAGGATCTGATCCGGAAGCACACCGGCGAATCCATTCCGGTCCAGACGCTGCACAACGACGCGGTGATGGGCGGCAGCTCCTTCAGCCGGTTCTCCTACAGGGTGGACCGCTCCGCCGTGGAGTCGGTGCTGCACTCCGCGCTGAAGACGGCGCACTACGTGATCGAAAACGAAGAGACGGAAATGTACCCGATGGGCAACCGCCTCATGGATCATATCGAACAGACCATGCTGCCCGGGCAGTTCTTCAGCTACGACAGCAAATATTATCAGGTGCGGTCCATTTCGGCGGCCAGCGGCATTATCGTGCGGCGCGCGGCGGACCACATCAACGGCCGCGTTTATTACCGGCAGCTGCGCACTTACCAGGTGAACGTCCGGAACCGGCTCGACGACGCGAGAGATCTGCGCGGATTCACGATCGGCAACGCGTTCGCGGATATTGATATCGCGACGGACGGCTACCTTGAGATGAAGGCCTCCAACCTTCTTGCCGACGCGACAGTCGTGCGGCTCGAGAAAGTGCGGAAGCGCTCCCTGGTCTACAAAGAGATCATGGAAGTGAAACTTCCGAATTCCACGCCGGAGATCCGCTTCACGGTCTGCGTGCTTCTCAATGAACTGCTGAAAACGCTGTATCCGAACGAAGCCGGCTATATCGTCGCGGCGGCGCCGGATCTTCCGGAATCCGTGAAACAGCATAAGGATTACCTGGAGAGGCTCCGGGTCCTTATGCCGGCGCTTTCCGTGGAAGGCGGACAGCCGGACTGCATCTATTTTATCGAAGACAGCAATATCGACCTCGGTATTCTCGTGTCCATCGAGCGCAACTTCCAGAGGATCATGGAGATCCTGGCGGACTACCTCGACTGGTATCTCGACCCGGACCGCGGCGACAGCACAAAGCCTGTGGATGAGGAAAATATCCCCGCGTCCGAGGGCGGCGTCTCGTCGGAAAATGCGGCGCCGCAGGCAAATGCGGGCGATGGCGTGAATCCGGCCGGCGCAGCAAATGCGTCCGCCCAGAATCAGAACCGCGGTTTCGCGGAACTGGACGTGATGGGCAATACGGGCGCGCCGGTGGCGGCCGAGACCGTCAATACGATCCTCCGCACGGAGATCGCGAAGACAGACGTCGACGGCGAGGACGAGGAATCGACCCAGGTCGGTGCCATCCGGATCGAAAAAGCGGTCGAATATCTGACCTACGGCTACAGCAAAGAAGGCTCGCCGGAGTGGCTTGCGCTGGAAGAGACGCTGGAGTATCTGGAAGGCAGACATTTCGACGACAGCAGCCTGCACCGCGCCCGCACGAAACCGGCGGGATTCGACGAAGGCAGCGACTACGATCCGAGGACGCCGGGCGTCCACTACTGCGATTTCTGCGCGAAACCGCTGGAACCGGACAACTATACGGTCCTCAAGGACGGCAGAGAGCGCTGTCCGGAGTGCAGCGCCAGCGCGATCAAGACGCGCAAGGCCTTCAAGAGGGTCTACGCGCAGACGCTGGATGAGATGGAACGCGCATTTAACATCAAGATCGACGTTCCGATCAAGATCCGCATGGCCAACGCGAAGAAGGTCAATGAAGAGGATGACGGCAGTTCGACATTTACGCCGACCCCGGGATTTGACGGACGCGTTCTCGGCTACGCGCAGCAGAAGGGCAATCAGTTCCTTCTTATGGTAGAAAACGGCGCTCCGGAATGGAATATGAAGCAGACGCTGGTGCATGAACTGACCCATATCTGGCAGTACACGCACTGGAACGACGAGCAGATCGCCCGGATCACGAAAGGCGATAAGGAACTGCGCGGCGTGCTCTACGAGGGCATGGCGGTCTGGACCGAAGTACAGTACCTTGTGTCCATGGGTGAGAAAGAAAAGGCGATCCGCTACAAGAGGAACCGTGACTGCGACCCGTCCATTTACGGCGTGGGCATGACGCTTTACCTCGACAGATATCCGGTCACGGAAGTGACGAGCGTTCCGCCGGCGGCAAGCCCGTTCGGGCATTTCCCGCCGATCTGAGGAAGTGAGGTCCGCCAGGGCATTTTCCGCTGATCTCGGTGAAAAACTGAAAATCCGGTAATGGTACATTTAAGATATGAAAGCTAACAATCGACCCGGTATTAAATTAATGACGGTGCTCCTGATCCTGCTGATCCTGGCAGGATTGGGGGCTTTCGGCTATCTTTTCGCAGACAAGAAGCCGGCCGATGAAGAGCAGACCGCTCAGACATCCGGTACGGTGACCCCGACGCCGACGCCGCCTTCCTTAAGCCAGCTGTATGAGGAAGAGCTGGAACGTCTTGAGGAGGAAACCGCGGAGCCGACGGGTCAGCCACTCCAGCTGCCCTGGACCGCTCCGTCTTCTGAGGAAGAAAGCGAGGAAGAATCTGCAGCATCTTCGGTTCCCGCGAGTACGGAGGAGCCGGAGGAGGAGGCACCTGCGGAAGAGCCTGAGGAAGAGGCGGAAGAAGAGCCGGAGGTCGATCTCTATTATTACCGCAGCCTTCTGAACGATGAGGAAAAAGAGGTCTACGACCAGATCTATGCCGGCATCAGCGAAAGAAGCGATGTGTTTGAGATCAATGCCGTTGAGGATTATGACCGGCTCAGCCAGATCTCCCATTATGTGTTCTGCGACCATCCGGAGCTGTTCTGGTTTAAAGGCGCATATCATTTCAGCGGGAACTCCGAACACTACAATATAGAATATGAGTATTCTCTGACCGCGGAAGAGATTGCCTCCCGTCAGGAGGAGATCCGGGCGGTGACGGAAGAATTTCTCTCAACAGTGGATGAAAATCTTTCCGATTATGACAAGATCAAAGCGGTCTACGACTATCTCAGCTATAACACGGTGTATCTGAATTCGCCGGACGATCAGAATATTTACAGTGCGCTTGTCAGTCATGAGACGGTTTGTGAAGGATATTCCCGGGCCACAGAGTACCTTCTGCAGCAGATGGGGATCCCCTGCATCCTGGTCGAAGGCATGGCGGGGGGGGAAACGCACGCCTGGAACGCTGTTTATTGCGATCACGAGTGGTACAACATAGATGTTACTTATGGCGATATTGATATCGGCATGAATGGTTATGACGCATCAGCGCCGGAAGAGCTGGAGGTCAATTACGCGTTCTTCATGATGGACGATCAGGAGTGCTATATAAAACAGGGCAGAACGCCGGACGAGAAGTATTTTACCGGTGTGCTTCCGGCATGCACAGATCCATCGCTGCTGTATTATCCGAGCCACGGACTCTATTTTGAGAGCACGGAAGATGCCTGGAATGCGGTGGAAGAAGGACTGAAGAGAGGCGAACGCATTTTCCGGTGTCAGTTTGCAAATGCGGGACTGGTGGATTCCTTTAAGGAAGATTTTTCGAACGGGCGTTATTCTCAGATGGCATACGATATAATGGGTCATAATTCGAGTACGAGCTATGGAAGCAGTCCCGAAGCCTGCACGCTCGAACTTTGGCTTAATGAATAAAAAATAATTTTATT
>SVDL01000154.1 GCA_015057835.1 Lachnospiraceae bacterium | reverse complement strand
AGATCAGGAAGAGAGGAACCGTGCCCTCATTGAAGGCTTTTACAAGCTCCATTCGCTTCGCCTTGGGCGTTGCGCCTGTGATCTTAAAGTATTCGATTCCCCTCTTTCTGAGGTCCGCCTCAAGCTTTTCCAGCATACTTGTGAACTGGGAGAAGATCAGGGCTCTGTGGTCGCCGTCGATCAGAGAATCGATGAGTTCGAGGCACAGCTCTTTCTTGGCAGACTTGCCGTCATAGTCCTCGAACATGAGGGACGGGTCGCAGCAGATCTGACGGATGTGGGTGAGTTCGGCCAGAATCTCGATCTTTCCCTTGCGGAAGTCCGTCTCGCTCGAGCTCTGCAGCTTTTTGCGCATGCGCACGACCTGACCGTCGTAGAGCTTTTGCTGCTTGCTCTCCATATGGGCGTAGCGGACCTCCTCCAATTTATCCGGCAGATCCTTTAAGACGTCTGCCTTTTTTCTGCGAAGGATGAACGGGGTCACCATTTTGCGGAGCTGCTCGCGGACCTCTTCATCTTCTGATTTCACGATCGGAGCCTCGAATCCGCTCTGGAACTCTTCGTAGGAATAGAGAAGGCCCGGCATCAGGTAGTCGAAGATGGACCAGAGTTCGCCCAGCCGGTTCTCGATCGGAGTTCCGGTCAGCGCGAAGCGAGTGTCCGCGGCGACGAGCTTCAGGGACCTGGCGGCTGCGGTGGTCCGGTTCTTAATGTACTGGGCTTCGTCAGCGACGAGGAAGCGGAACTGCTTTCCTTCGTACTCCGCGATGTCGCGCTTTAAGAGATCGTAGGAGGTGACGAGGACGTCGCTCTCCCGCCAGGAGGCAATCATGCGCGCGCGTTCTCTTGCCGTCCCCGCGACAAGACTGACTGTGAGAGAAGGTGCAAATGCAGCCAGCTCCTCCCTCCAATTATACACCAGCGAAGCAGGCGTCACGATGAGAGACGGCCTTGGATTTTCCGGGGCCTCATTCTTCACCGCGAGCAGGACCGTGATGACCTGCAGCGTTTTTCCGAGGCCCATGTCATCCGCCAGTATACCGCCGAAGCTGTGGGCGTCCAGCGTCCGCAGCCAGCGGTAGCCGACGCTCTGATACTTTCGGAGCGTGTTCTTCAGTGTTTTCGGCACTTCGAAGTCCGCGTCCTCAATGGTCTTGAATTCCTTGATCAGCGATTTGAACCGGTTGTCTCTTGTCGCGTAGATATCCTGCGAAAACTCCATCATCTTGTCGAGATAGAGGGCGCGGTAGGCCGGGATATGCATTTTCCCTGTGACGAACTCTTTCGCGGAGACATGAAGCGCGTCCATCATCTCCGCAAGCCGTGCAATCGTCTCGTTGTCGTCGATCTTGAAGAAATCGCCGTTCTTTAATGTGATGAATTTTTTCTTCTTTTTATAACTGTACAGGATATCGAGGAGCTCTTCCGGGGAGAGATCGCTCGATGTGACGGAGATATCGAGCAGGTTGCTCTCCACGGAGAGACCGATGTCGAATTTTGAGCGGTTCCGGATCTTCAGCGCTTTGAAACGGTCCGTCATGCGGACTTCACTTTTTGCCATGATTTCGGGGATGCCCCGGTCGAGCAGGTCGAATGTGAGCTCGGCGTCTTTTGCCGCAAAGAAAATGCGGTAAGACGGATCATAGTGGGGAAGATACTGAAGCAGCAGCTGCAACATATCGCTTTCCGCCTTATAACTGCGGAACGATTCGATGGGCTCGTCATTAAAAATATCTGTCGGCGCGTAGCCGGTGCTGTCGTAGTAAACGTCGCATCGGCCGACCAGATTGCCGGAATCAACGTCCAGATACGTGATGAATTCCGGTTCCGGCGGCAGGACTGTCCGAATAAGGTCCTCGTCGTTCTGGGAACTTTCGATATGCACGATCTCGCGGAGGGCCGGCAGCACTTTGTGATAGAAGTCGGACAAATGATGCCGCCCGATCATGATGCGCACGTAGCCGCCGTGTTCCGCATCCAGCACCGCCTTAAGGGCGGCGGAGCGCTCCTCGGGAATGCAGTTCAGAGCGTCGGCCGTGACATAGTAGCGCCGATTTATACCTTTTATGATTTCCGGCAGATCGCCGGTCATAAGGATGCCGTCGACGATGCCGCCGGGGCCGCGGCTTGCGCTGACCTTCAGCGTGACCGGCAGATCGCGCATCCGGAAGGCGATACTGCGTTTTGACTTTTCAATGGCTGTCTTATCCGTGTATTCAATCGTCTCGCCGACAGCTGTATCGAAAAAGTCGTCGAGAGTCTGACCGGTCAGATCAATGCGGTCCTTGGTTCCCGGGATGTTGTAGGAATAGTAATTATTGTATCTGAGCCTTGCGGTGAACTGATCGAGCTGTATTTTTTCACTGGCGAGATAATCGTCGATGAAGGACATCCACTTGACTGACTCGGGCTTTATGTACTCTTTCCCCAGAGTGAGATCGGTCTTTGTGCCGAACCGCATCTGTCCGCCGGAGGCGACCGTTTTGGAAAATTCCGGCAGATTTTTTATCTTATACAGTTTGCCGGCGCCGACGCGGAAGCAGGCGAAAATGCCGCTCTCGTCCCGCGTCAGGTAGGGGGTGATCGTCAGTGTCGGGACAACGTCGGCTGTCTCGGCCTTTATATCGCCTGCTATGCCGGAAAGAAAACGTATGCCGGACAAATTGGTGGAGTCGCCCGGATTGTTGGTCTTCAGATATTCCTGCAGCAGATAGACGGCCGCGATCTGATGTTCGCACGCGTAGTCATCCGAACCGTAGTAGCGCGCGTTCCTGCAGCGCCATCCGGAGCAGGAAGAGGAGAGAATGTGCTGGCGGTTAAAGGTCAGGTGGACCGTGTTGTCTTCGTAATAATAATCAGACGGAGTCGTCCAGTAGGCGTCGCCGACCATATCTTCCTGACCGGTACCTTCCCGGTACATGAATCGCACGTTGATGTCATCCCGGTCTTTCTTCCTGACCAGAGCGCGGGCCTTTTTTCTGTCGGATTCCCGTGACTTGATATCAGAGAGATAATCGGGATTGTCGAAATAGCGGTAATCTGAGGGCACAAAGGGAGAGGCCGGCGTTTCCGACTGCCGGACCGCCAGCTCGTTTTTCTGGAGCTTTGCTATATCTGAAAAATAATCCACGCCCGCTGAAGACCCTGACCGGGCGGTTCCGCCCGCGTTTTTTGACGCGGCTGTACCGGTATTTTCGGATGCGCTCGTTTTTGCTCCGCCGGATGCTTTCGGCTCTGCGCTGCTTTGAGCATAGAGCGGTGGAAGAGAGCTTTCCCGATTCCCGCCATTTTCAGTCTTTCCTGAGGAGGAAGCGGCTTTGGCGTCATTGTTATCGGAAATCCAGAAAGGTTCCCCGTAATAGTTCTCGAGGTAATAGAGGGCGGCCGCCATATGCTTGCAATACTCTCCTCCTGCAGCGTAGGGACAGGTGCAGGAGAATGACTCTACATCGCCGCACCAGTCAGTTCCGATATGGACAGTATAGTTCCGGGAGCCTCTGACCGTCAGGCTGTAGCCGTCCGGCTCTTCGATGAGCTTTTTGGTTTTTCCGCTCTGAAAATAGGATTTGCCTCTCTGCAGAATTGTCTTTGAAAAGAGTGCGGTCCAGTTGCCGTGCGTTTCTTTCATTTATTATCTCCTCGTACGATACTTGTCTCATGTGGAATGGCGTCCCGGTTTTACATTATCTCCGGATGGGACACGGGTATGATTGTCAGTATAGCATCTGATGCAGGCAGCGGCAAGCGACACGGAATGTGAAGGCAGAATTTCTGTTCGCCG
>SVDL01000049.1 GCA_015057835.1 Lachnospiraceae bacterium | reverse complement strand
AGAACTGTCCCCGGTGGCTCCTGAAAGCCAGGGAGAAGCGTCCTCGGTGGCTCCGGAAAGCCAGGGAGAAGCGTCCCAGGCAGCTCCTGAGGGCCAAAGAGAACTGTCTCCAGTGGCGCTGGAATCGTCCCAGGTAGCGCTGAAAGTGATGGAGAAGCCGGATTGGATTTCCTATGAGGAGATCACGGATGTGCTGCATGACGCGCATATGTCGACAGCTGAGAAGGGAATGCACTTTGTTGCGCTGAACCAGACTGCGGAGGAGACGGAGAAACGCCTGGGGGAAGACGGGAAGTTCTTCGTTGTTCTTGCATCTGATGGGAGCCGGGGAGAATCGTCCCCGTCGGCTCCGGAAGGCCAGGAAGCGCCGTCCCCGTCGGCTTCAGAAGGCAGGGGAGAACCGTCCCCGTTGGACCCGAATGAGACAGCGCAGCCTGGGAATCAATACATACTTGCCGGGGTCGGGGCGATTTCATTTTACAAATCCTGCAAAGGGTGGTACGGTAAAGGGCAGCCTTCTGCGGATATCAAGATGGTCGGCGTGAGGAACGAATACAAAGGGCAGGGAATCAGTTCCATGCTTTACAAAGCATTGGAAGAATATGGCTTTTCCCAGGTGAACCTGATCACGATGAATACCGCTGAGATGAATGCGATCGTTCTCGGCAGCAATGCCCGGCACGGCTGGAAGCGGGTGGATTTCCGTTCCTGGACGAAGACAGATTATTATTCGGTTGTAATGGCGAAGTGGAAGGATGCGTGTCCATTTTCCGACGCAGTTATAAAACGGCAGTATGAGCTGAGGAAAGCGAAGACACGCTTTTTACGGAATGCGCAGGGGAAGCGGAGGCTGATCCTCTGAGAAAGCTGAAGAATAGGACGAATCAACCCGGAAGAAGCCTGCCCGACCGAAAAAGAAAGAAGACTTCAAGTGAAAAATAGGACGAAATAGCCTGAAAGAAGCCTGCCCGACCGAAAAAGAAAGAAGACTTCAAGTGAAAAATAGGACGAAATAGCCTGAAAGAAGCCTGCCCGGCCGAAAAAGAAAGAAGACTCCAACCGGAAAACAGGACGAAATAGCCGGAAAAAAGCCGGTTCGTCCGAAAACTTACAAATGGCAAAAACACACTCAAGAACCACAAATACAATCTACAACTTCACCACCAGCATCGGCGGCCAGCTGCTCTCGATTCTGATGCAGTTTGTCACGCGGACGGTGTTTATTCACACGCTCGGCAAATCCTATCTCGGAATCGGCGGGCTGTTCAACAACATCCTCTACATGCTGGCGCTGGCGGAGTTCGGCGTCGGATCGGCGATTCTTTTCAAGCTGTATGATCCGATCGCGAAGCAGGATCATCACCGGATCGCCATTCTGATGAAGTTCTATAAGAATGTCTACCGGGTGATCGGTATCGTGATCGGCTGTCTTGGCCTGTGCATGATCCCGTTCCTGCCGAGGATCATCAAGGACTACAGCCGGCTGGAGACGCTGCAGATCAATGCGGTCCTGATCTTCTGCATGTATTTGTTCAGAATCGTCTCTTCTTATCTGTTTTTTGCTTATAAAACCGCGATCATCAAGGCACACCAGAAGGAATATCTTCTCAACCTGATCAGCTATCTGTTTACGATCGGGCTGGCTGTGGTACAGATCATTTCCCTGGTGATGTTCAAGAATTTCATTCTATACGTGGCGCTGTCGGTGCTGGAGGTAATCGTGCGGAATATCATCTGCGCGCGCATTTCCGACAAGATGTATCCGTACATTAAGGAACATACGGACGAGAAGCTGGGCAGCGCGGAAATCAGGGAGATCGTCAAGGACTGCATGGCGCTGTTCCTGTACCGCATGAACCAGGTCGTGCTGAAGGCCACCGACAACATGGTCATTTCCGCGTTCCTCGGGCTCGAGAGCGTGGCGGTCTATGCGAACTATGTTATTTTCTATAATACGGTCAATTCCTTATTTTCGAAAATATACAATTCCGTCTCCCACAGCCTCGGCAACCTGCACACGATCCATGATGAGAAGCGGGAATACCAGGTCTTCAAGTCCTTCAACCTGATTACCGCGATCCTTGGCGGCACAGCGGGCGTCGGGCTTGCGGTGGTCGCGGATGAATTCGTAAATGTCTGGGTCGGATCGGAATGGGTGATCCCGCAGCCATTTGCGGTACTTCTGGGCATTGAGGTCTATACGCTCGCGCTGCGCCAGCAGCTGATCAAATACCGCACGACGATGGGACTGTTCCAGCAGGCGAAATACCGCCCGGTGGCCTCTATGATCATCAATCTTGTGGTGTCCATCCTGCTCGTAAAGAACTGGGGCATTACCGGCGTTCTGGTCGGCACGGTCGTCGCGGACTGGACGACGACGATGTGGTACGATCCGATCATCATCCACAAATACGGATTCCGCGGCGTTGTGTCTGTGTCACAGTATTTTCTCCGCCTTGCGACTTATTCCGTGCTGGTTGCCGCGATTGGCGGGGTGGACTGGCTGATCTGCTCGCATTTCCTGACCGGTCTCGGGTGGTTCTCCGTGATTATTCACGCCGGAATCTGCGCCGTTTCCGTGCCGGCATTTCTGGTGGCGTTCGCATTCCGGACGGAGGAGGGGCAGTATGTGTGGAAGCTGTTCCTGAATCAGGCGAAAGTGTTTGGGAAGAAGCTGAAGAGAAGGTAGGAATTGTTTATAATCGTTCTTACGGATTTTTGAACAATTGAGAAGCGCTGAGAGTATAGGAAAATGCTCTCAGCGCTTTTTTGAGGGTTATAAGTCTTTTTTGAACTTCATGAATATTTACAGCCGTGCCGCCGCCGGCAGATATTTCTCCCGGTTTGCCGGATCTTTCAGGAAGGAAAGGAATTCCTCTGTGTGCTCACCGGCGAGCGGGCCGTGCGCGAACTGGTAAATGATCGTGCCCGGGTGCAGAAGATTGTACTCGATGCAGACGACATTTCCTGCCTCATCCAGGGTGAAGTCCCAGCCGACGAGATCGAAGTACGGCAGCTGCAGATGGTTCCGGCGGACCGTCTCGACAACTTTGTCCCAGTTCGGAACCTGTTTGTCGGGAATCACCGGCGCGAGAGGTTTGCCGCTCATCGTCACGCCGCCTTCGTAAATGACGCCGTCCGCACCGATCCCCACGACCTGCACGATCTCTTCTCCGTCGACAAATGCGACATCTGTATGACTCCCCTCGATCCCGTAGCGAATGCACGGGCAGAAAATTTCAACGTCCCCGCCGTGCCTCCAGGATGTGATCCGCATGATATTGACGGAGCTCTCATTGAACTGTCTGAAAAATGCATGCTGCCGGATCGCAGCCTGGATCAGGAAGTTTCCGGAATTGTTTTCTTCGATCGCTTTTTTCAGATCCGCAGGAGATTCTACTTTGCAAAGGCTGACGCCCTTGCCGCAGAAGCTGCGCTGTGACTGTTTGATGATGAGGGCGTGGGCGGCGGCATTTTCCGCAGCGTTATTTGTGCCGTCAGTTGCTGCTGAGGCGGTTTCCCCGGCGTTTTCCGCAGTGTGGTTTGATTTGCCGGATTCTGCCTCCATGAAAGCATCATAAACGAGGTTCACGTATTCGTCCGTGAGCTCATCCGTGACATATCTGCCGTCCGGTCCGAAGAAATGGCCGTTCATGCACTGTCCGAACATTTTCGGGAAAGGCATGTCCGGAAGGAGACGCTGGAACATGTTTTTGTCGACGTAGGCGCGCATTTTTTCGGCGTCATTGTAGTAGGGCAGAAGGACGCGGTGCGCGATGCTGTCCGGAATGAAGCGCGGGTCATGTTTCCCTGTGACATGGTAGAACATGCGGTAATAGTCATAATTCAATATTTTGACGCCATATTCCGCCCAGAAGGAGTCGATCTCCGCCTTTTCCTGTGCGGTAAGGGCCGGGACGTCATTATTTTTGAGATAGGTACCGGCGGTTTCCGGGCTGCGCAGCTGTCGGGTGAGGGTGCTGTTGCGGAGGAGGGATTTGCCGGTATTTTTCAGTTTCTTTTTATATTGTTTGATGGTCTTGGGCATGGGGTGTCCTCGTGATCGTGATATTAATACTGTTGTAAAACGGGAACCATAAGGAGCGCTTTGCGCCGCTTATCATCTGATAAGCTATATTATACCAAATTCTTTCTTTTTGCGCAGTGATTATGAAGATGCGATTCTTTGTATGATAACCTTAGCATGAAACAAAAAAGTCCTTGATTTCTCAAGGACTTTTCAGTGAGCTGCTGACGGGACTCGGACCCGTGACCTCCTCACTACCAATGAGGTGCGCTACCACCTGTGCCACAGCAGCTTAAGCATCGTGATCCTTTTCATGAGAACTTCCGGCGGTTCGCAGTGTCTGCTCATCCCTTTCTGCTCTCACGCAGCGCTGAATCACGCGCTCATGTATTGTATCGTACCTGTCAGGGAAATGCAAGAGGTTTTTTACTACTTTTTTATCAGAGTTTATCAGTCTGACAGCTTTGCAACCTGATCTGCAGATCCTGTTCACTTGACCAGAGCAGATGGGGATTCTTGTCTCCTGGCGCCGGCCGAAAAGCAAAGAGCACAGGCTGTTCGCCTGTGCTCTGCATTATGATCTTTTTTAATGAGGCCTGTACTTTTTACTTATTGTTCTCCCGTGCCGCCTTCAGTGCCGACTCGATCTCCTCCGTGTCAATACGGCCGGTCAATGCCGCCTCGGAGAGTTCCGCTTTGGTGGCGGCGATCTCTGCCATCGGATCCTTCGGCGCATCGTCGATCATGCTCGTAAGAGTATTCTGGGAGATGGAGCTCTGCGGAAGAGCGCCGGTCATGCCGGAGTGAGCGGGACGGTTTGCCGCGCCGGTGGAACCTGCAGCTGCGGCTGCTGCGCCATTTGCCTGTCCTTTCTGGTGGACCGGACGGGGCGTTCCGCTGTAAGCCTGCTTCTTTTCCCAGGAGCCGCGGCGTTTAGCTGCCTGCTCGAGAGCCCGTCTCTCGATCTTACGGTCGCGCTTGCGCTGTTTTGCGGCGCGTGTCGCGCTGCCGATGATCCTCCAGAGAAGCATGACAATGATCGATGCGACTACAATGATCATCAGCGCCCAGTTCTTCTTGAAGAAAGCATAGACCATGAAGCCGATTGCCGTAAGAGCGTAGATCCAGCGCACGAAATTGGCCAGTTTGTTCCAGAAGATCAGAGCAAAAAGGTAAAGCACAAGTGTGACGATAATAAAGATCAGGTGCTTTTCGTAGAGCACTTCGAGGTATGCCGGCACCTCTTTTAATTGCAGCAGGAAAAATTCAAACATGTTATTCCTTTCCGATTTCGGCCATTTGATTTAGTAATAAAACCTAGTCGAAACATGCAATATTTCTTTAATCAAACGTAAAAATATTGTAACATACCGCCTTTATCGTTGCAATCAATAAATTGGGATGCTAAAATCGGTGTCAAATCAAGTGCATCTGAGAGGGGATAACCATGGGCGAAACCGCTGAAAACACTTCCAAGAATTTTATTGATGATCTGATCGAGAAGGATCTGGCTGACGGTGTTTACAATCACGTCATGACGCGTTTCCCGCCGGAGCCGAACGGCTACCTGCACATCGGGCACGCGAAATCGATCCTTCTTAATTATATGACGGCGCAGAAATTTAACGGCAAATTCAACCTCCGTTTTGACGACACAAATCCGACCAAGGAGAAGACGGAATTTGTCCACTCGATCGAGGCTGACGTCCGCTGGCTCGGCGCCGATTTTGAGGACAGACTGTATTTTGCATCGGATTATTTTGATGTGATGTACGAGAAGGCGGTTCTTCTCATTAAGAAAGGTCTGGCTTTCGTCTGCGACCTCACGGCAGATGAGATCCGCGAATACCGCGGCACTCTGAAAGAGCCCGGCAAGAACAGCCCGTACCGTGACCGCACGGTGGAGGAGAACCTGAAGCTCTTCGAGGAGATGAAAGAGGGCAAATACGAGGACGGCTCCCGGGTACTGCGCGCGAAGATCGATATGGCGAGTCCCAATATTAATATGCGGGACCCGGTCATTTACCGCATTGCCCATTTGCATCACCACAATACGGGCGACAAATGGTGCATTTACCCGATGTACGATTTCGCGCACCCTATTGAGGACGCGGTGGAAGGCGTCACACATTCCATCTGCACGCTGGAATTTGAGGATCATCGCCCGCTGTACGACTGGGTCGTAAAGAATACGGACTGGGAAATGCCGCCGCGCCAGATCGAATTTGCCAAAATGTATCTGACAAATGTCGTCACCGGCAAGCGTTACATCAAGAGGCTCGTGGAAGAGGGCATTGTCGACGGATGGGATGATCCGCGCCTTGTGACCATCGCCGCGCTGAAGCGCCGCGGATTTACGCCGGAGTCGATCCGGATGTTTGTGGAGCTCACGGGCATTTCCAAAGCAAACAGCTCCATTGATTACGCAATGCTGGAGTACTGCATCCGCGAAGATCTGAAAATGAAGCGCCCACGCGTCATGGCAGTGCTGGATCCGATCAAACTTGTCATCGACAACTATCCGGAAGGGGAGAGCGAGATCCTTTACGCGGACAATAACCTCGAGAATCCGGAGCTCGGCAAGCACGAGATCCCGTTCGGCCGCGAACTCTACATCGAGCGCGAAGACTTCATGGAAGTGCCGCCCAGCAAATATAAGAGACTGTATCCGGGCAACGAAGTGCGCCTTATGCACGCGTATTTCGTCAAATGCGTCGGCTTTGAGAAGGACGAGCAGGGAAATATCACCGTCGTCCACTGCACCTACGATCCGGAGACCAAGGCCGGCTCTGGCTTCGAAGGCCGCAAGGTCAAGGGCACGATCCACTGGGTACCGGCTCCGGAAGCGGTGCACGCGAAAGTCCGCCTGTACGAGAACCTGATCGATGAATCCAAGGGCGTCTACAACGAGGACGGCTCCCTGAACCTGAACCCGAATTCGCTGACGGTCGTCGACGACGCCGTGATCGAGCCCTGCGTCGCGGGAAGCAAAGCGTATGAGAGCTTCCAGTTCGTGCGCAACGGCTATTACTGCGTAGACGCGAAAGATACTGCATTTAATGAAGATGGCAGCGCTGCGGAAGGCGGCCTGGTCTTTAACCGCATTGTCGGAATGAAGAGCTCTTTCAAACTGCCGAAGCAATGATTTGAGACTGACCAGCGGGACGATGTCCTGCTGGTTATTTTTGTTTAGCGGACACAATCTTCCTTTGAACTAAAAAAATATACAGGACAGGAGATCCACGTGATGACTTACAGAATCGAACACGACTCCATGGGCGAAGTCAAAGTCCCATCCGACAGATACTGGGGCGCGCAGACCGAGCGCTCGCATGAGAATTTCCCGATCGGCGTCGGGATCGAGACGATGCCCGCGGAGATCATCCGCGCTTTCGGCTATCTCAAGAAAGCCGCAGCACAGGCTAACCACCAGCTGAAACCGGAGAAAATGACGGAGGAGAAGCTGGCAGCCATCGAGAAGGCGTGCGACGAGGTGATTGCCGGGAAAATGACATCGCATTTCCCGCTTGTCGTCTGGCAGACCGGCTCCGGCACCCAGTCCAACATGAACGCCAACGAAGTGATCGCGAACCGGGCAAATGTGATCGCGGCGCATACCCAGGCCGGAGGCTCTCCGGATGACCTCCCGAACATCCGCCGTCTTTGCCATCCGAACGATGATATCAACATGAGCCAGTCCTCCAATGACACTTTCCCGACCGCCATGCACATCTCCGCGGTCGTCGCCCTGGAAGACAGGCTTATTCCGGCAGCGGAGCAGCTGATTGCCACCTTCCGCCGGTTGGAGGAAGAAAATGCGGACATCGTGAAATCCGGCCGCACCCATCTTCAGGACGCCGTGCCGATCCGCTTTTCGCAGGAGATCAGCGGATGGCGCACTTCTCTCGAGAAGGATATCAGCCTGATCAGACGCGCCGTCGAACCCCTCCGGGAGCTGGCTCTCGGCGGAACTGCCGTCGGTACCGGTCTCAACGCACCGGCTGGATTTGACACCGAAGTCGCCGCGCGGCTTACCGACCTGACCGGCAAATCCTTCCGGACGGCGGAGAATAAATTCCACGCGCTGACGTCGAAGGATGAGATGGTATTTGCCCACGGCGCCGTGAAAGCCATGGCGGCGGATATGATGAAGATCGCCAATGACGTCCGCTGGCTCGCCTCCGGCCCCCGCCTCGGCCTCGGGGAGATCCATATTCCGGAAAATGAACCCGGCTCCTCGATCATGCCCGGCAAAGTCAACCCGACCCAGTGTGAGCAGGTCACCATGGTGGCGGTCCAGGTGATGGGAAATGACGCCGCGATCGGATTTGCCGCCTCCCAGGGCAACTTTGAACTGAACGTCTTCATGCCCGTCATCGCCTACAATTTCCTGCAGTCCGTGCGGCTCCTGTCGGAATCGATCATTTCTTTCGACATCAACTGTGCCTGCGGCATCACGGCAAACCGCGGGAAAATGCATGATAACCTCTACAACTCCCTGATGCTCGTGACTGTGCTCAACCCATACATCGGCTACGAAAATGCCGCCAAAACGGCACATCTCGCGTTCGAAAAAGGGATTTCCCTGCGGGAAGCGTGCCTCGAACTCGGCTTCCTGACTCCGGAGCGGTTTGACGAGGTGTTCCGGCCGGAGGAGATGGCCTGACCCTGGCGCCAGGAAGAACCGTCCCTGTTGGCTCCTGCGTCAAAGAGATCCATCCCTGTTGGCTCCTGCGCCAAAGAGAACCATTCTCTTTGACTCCTTCTTTATTGGCACAGGCAAAAGAATTTGTTATAATTGAACATACAAGAGGAGTTGTGTATGGAAGCGGTAAATAACACCGCACAACGGCAGGAATGGTACAAGAAAGCGGAACGGCTGATCGTTGCGGCGGGGCTTCCCCTTTGTTTACTTTTGATTGCTTTGTATATCACAAGAGGCGGGGGAGGAATCAAATGCATGTTCCATGAGCTCACCGGCTTTTACTGCGCCGGCTGCGGCTCGACCAGAGCACTGAACGCTGTTTTCCGGGGAGATTTTGCGAAGGCATTTTCATATAATTGTATGCTTTTCTTCTTGGGGATCCCGTGCCTCTTTGTACTTGCGCATGAGTATATACGAATCACTTTCCCGGGAATCGGACTCAGACCGGTCCGGATCTCGCAGAGAGCAGCAGGGATTCTGACAGCAGTTTTGATCGCGTTCTGGATTCTGAGAAATGTGCCGGCGCTTGCATTTCTCGCACCTTGATGGAGAAGGGAAAATGCAGGTGTTTGCATTTCCGCTGAAATCTATTTGGTAAATTGCCGGAAATATCATTTTCGGCTTTAATGGCATAATTTATAAAAACGAGGGAGGAAAAAACATGGCAAATTGTCCGTTTTGCGGAAGTGAGATCCAGGACGGCACGAAAGAATGCCCGTACTGCAATGCGCAGCTTGCTGCTCCGGATATGCAGGCCGCAGTAAAACAGGAAACAGAAGCTGTTCCGCAGCCCGTGCCGGAGCAGCCCGTATTTGAACAGGCGGCAGCAGATGTGCAGGGCGCATTTGGTCAGCAGCCAGTGAATCAGGATGCATTTGGCCAGCAGCCGGTGAACCAGGGAACTTATGGTCAGCAGCCGGTATATGGTCAGCAGCCTGCATATGGCCAGCAGCCGGTATATGGCCAGCAGCCGGTGAATCAGGGCGCATATGGTCAGCAGCCTGCATATGGCCAGCAGCCGTATAATCCGCCGGTTTATCCCAGTGAGATGCCGGCTCCGGTTGCGACAGGCGGCCTTCTTGCATGGTCGATCGTCACGATCCTTTTATGTACGATCCCCGGAATCGTTGCTCTTATCAATACCGTGAATGTTAATAAGGCGACGACGCTGGAAGAACAGCAGAAGAAGCTCAAAAACGCAAAAATGTGGTGCATTATCGGTACTGTGGTCGGTATCCTTTACATTATCGGATCACTTGCCGGCAGGGGAGCACTCGGATAATTCCTGACGGAGAAAAACCTGATCGGGAAAATAAATCAGGAACAGCGCGATTCTTCGGATGGCAGGATTCTTGAGATAATGTAATACTGAAAGATGGCAGGAGGTTTTTCCTTCTGCCATCTTTCTTTTGTTATTCTGTTTTTGCCTTGAGTGAAGAGGGGGATGTGCCATTTATTTCCGTTCACTGTATCTTGCATTTCCAAATACAGTGTGCTATAGTGAGCGCTGTAAACAAGTATATCTTCAGGGCGGGGTGCAATTCCCCACCGGCGGTGATCCGGAATATTTGCCGAAGGGTACGCAGAGCTGACAGACAGCAGCTGTGAGGCGGCAGATAAAACGGCAAGTCCGCGAGCGAAAGCACGAACCGGTGAGAATCCGGTACCGACGGTACAGTCCGGATGAAAGAAGATAAGGAAGCTCTGGAATGTTTGTTATTCCGGGGTTTTTTTATTTTCTCCTTGAAACATGAAGTGTGCCGGGAGGCACAGCCGGCTTTCGAAAGCAGCAGTCAGACAGGAATCCAATCGGAGTCGCAGCGCGTGATTAACGAGACAGAGAATCTGCCGGAGTCATGATGAGCGGCAGGCCAGACAGGAGAACGATTGGCGGCGGAAAACAGCCGGCAAGGGAGGAAAAGCAATGAGCAAAAGAAACAAAACGTACAATGCGGACAGCGGCATGGCACAGAGCGGTGTCAGCGAGCAGGAAAAGGGCAGGAATGTGGCGATGCAGGTGGCGTTTGTCGGCATGCTGGGGGCACTCTCGGCAGTGCTGATGATGCTGGAAATTCCGCTTCCGTTCGCACCGTCATTTCTGAAAATGGATATCGGCGAACTGCCGGCTTTATTTGCCGGATTCTTCCTCGGGCCGGTGGCAGGCGTCGGCGTCGTATTTGTGAAGATTGCGCTGAAGCTGATCTTCAAGGGGACGACGACGGCATTTGTCGGGGACTTCAGCAACCTGGTCGGAAGCTGTGTATTTATCCTCACGGCGGCACTCATTTACAAAAAGAATAAGACCAAAAAAGGCGCCATCCTGTCGATGGTCGTCGCGACGGTGCTGGTGAGCGTCGTTTATATTTTCCTGAACGCGTTTATCATGTTCCCGATGTACTCAAATCTCTACGGATTGCCGATGGACGTGATCATCGGTATGGGCAGCGCCGTCAACCCGCTCGTTCACGATGAGCTTACCATGATGCTCTGGGCGGTCCTGCCGTTCAATCTCGTGAAATATACGCTGACGTCGGTGCTGACATTCCTGCTTTATAAGCGCTGCGGCAATGCGCTTCGCGGGATCATGCATAAGAACTGATGGGGAGGATTCGCTGAACATATTTGATCCGGAATATGGCTTGAAACTTGATTAAAATTCGATTTGAAATTTGAATTGAATAGTTAGTGAAGAATGATGTGGTCGACATAATCTCGAATTATGTCGACCATTGTCAATTCAAGGCATTTTCTGAAAAAAAGACACCAAAGGAGAAAGACAGTGATGGCTGAACATTAAAGAGGATCAGCAGCCTGAAATCAGTGTTTTTCAGAGCTTTTACCAGATTCTTGAAGACTTCTATGTTGTCTTTTTTTGTAAGAAGCCTGTTTTTTACCCAAAAGTCAAAAGTGCCTCGGCGCCAGGCTGTCAACGCCGAAGAGTTTTGACTTTTTTAAGGCCATTTCAGAAAAGTGTATGTAATATTTCAATTCAATTCTTGTCTTCATTAGTATAGAACACAGACAGTGCAGATGCACTTTGCATGGAGGATTGATATAATGAAAAAGAGAAGCAGTATTATTATGGCATTGATGATGACGGCTGTTTTGGCTGCAGGATGCGGCGCCGCGGCAACTGAGAACAGCTCCGCAGCCACCACTGAAACAAAAGATTCAGCTGAAAGCACGGAAACCGCAGCACCCGCGAACAGCTCCGCGGCTGAAGCTCTTCTCAAAGAAGGAAAGGAGTCGGGAACACTCGTTATGAAAAATGAGCAGGAACATACCGTTACTGTCACAGCCAGCGGGAGCATCACTGTCACACCGGATATGGCAAGCATTACGATGGGCGTTGTGACTGACGAGGCGACCGCCGCAGAGGCGCAGTCAAAGAACGCCGAGACGATCAATGCGGTGACGGAGAAGTTGACGGAACTCGGGATAGAGGAGAAGAGTATTCAGACCAGCAACTACTATATGTCCCAGCGCTATGACTATGAATCGAACCGCGTGATCGGATACAGAGTGGAGACTTCTCTTACCATAGCGGATCAGAAGGTGGAGGATGTCGGAAAAGTGATCTCCGCTTGCACAGAAAACGGCGCGAACCAGTTCCAGGGCATCAACATGACTTCAAGCGAATACGACGCGGCATATGAACAGGCACTTGCGGATGCGGTAAATGCCGCCCGCCGGAAAGCGGAAATTCTTGCAAATGCCGCCGGCATGCATCTCGGGAATGTCGCCTCCATGACAGAAGGCTATCAGAATACTTCTGCCCGCTATCGCAGCGCTAATTACTTTGTGGAATCGCCTATGGAAGAAGCGGCGAGTGCTGACATGAAGGTCATGCCGGGGGAACTTTCTGTGGAGGCTCCGGTGACGGTGACTTATGTACTTACGGAGTGACAAGCTTACGGAACGACAAGCTTTCGAAATGACAAGCTCACGGAAAACAAGTTTGCAGAATGACAAGCTTACCGAATGAAGTGCTGTAAAACTGATTAATCGAAAGACGCTCTGCACATTAAATCATTGAACATCCCAAAAAGCAGGTTGTAGAAATTAACAGTTTCTAACCTGCTTTTTTGTTAAATATTAGTCATTGAACTGCGTTCGAACATTGTATATAATGAGCAAAGAGTGAACAACGGTCAATGACTTAATGCCATAAAAAGTGCGCCATCGAAATAGTGCGTTAACAAAAAAGTGACGCGGCAATATAACGGTGAACAGCATCTCCGCCATTGACACCCGTTTAGATCCGAGGAACCACCGAGTCTTTCTTAGTATTGATACGAGAGGAGAAATGAAGTCATGAGCGCAGTTAACAGCAATGAAAAACCGATCACCCTCCGGACGATGGGAAGTTTCGCATTCGGCGGCACAGTCACACAGAAAGAGGACGGCGTCACCTTCCACGGTGAGCACGGTTACACCCAGTATTTTGTCCCGCAGGACGCGACGGACTATCCTGTCATTCTCTGGCACGGTCTCGGCGTATGCGGCACGTGCTTTGAGTCCGCGCCGGACGGCAGGGAAGGTTTCTGGCAGATGTTCCAGAGAAATGATGTTCCTGTTTACATTATCGATCAGCCCCGCAGAGGCCGCGCGTCCTACACCGCCACAGAAGTGGACTGGACAGCGAGAATTCCTGTGGAAGACAACGAAGCTGTTATGTGGGAAACATACCGCTATGGCACATGGCGTCCGCCCCACGGCGCGACTTATTATCCCGGCAGCCAGGGCCCCAGGACCGGCTATGCGATCGACCAGATGTTCCGCCGCCAGACACCGAATCACGGCAAAGAAAACACGTCTCAGGAGATTATCACTCTTATGACAGATTCAATGGGGGATCTGCTCGAAAAAGCAGGACCGTCGATCCTTTTCTCCTATTCTCACAGCGGCAAATACGGCTGGTATTCCGCCGTCCGTCATCCGGAAAATGTCGCCGGCATTCTCTCTTACGAACCCGGCCAGTGCCTGTTCCCGGACGATCTCGATCTCGGCCCGATCGAGTCTCCAAATGCAAATATCCGCGTCGACATGACCCAGTTCTACTGCCCGAGAGAGCAGTGGATGAATCTCACAAAGTTCCCGATCCGCATCTTCTACGGCGATTATATTAATAAGACTCCTACCGAGTCCTATGGCGATGAAGTATGGCGCATTTCCACTGTATTTGCGGAGAAATTTGCAGCTCTCATCAATGAGAACGGCGGGGACGCCAAAGTGATCTATCTGCCGGAGCACGGGATCACGGGCAACGGCCATACGGCATTCTCCGAAGCCAATAATAAAGAAGTCTTTGATCTGGTCCTGAACACGATGAAGGAAGCCGGAATGACGACGAAGAACCATCCCTACACGGGGCCGGTCTTCCCGACGGGCGGTGAGATCTCGATTCCGATGGAATGAAAACTTCAGAAATAAAAGAAAAAACGGCGGCCTCGGAGGGGACCGCTGTTTTTGTTAGCACTCTTTTTATAAGAGTGCTAATTTTGTCTTGACTTTTATATGCCAAAGCTCTATATTTTATTATTGTGAATACGATCGGTACCTGCAGCGGCAGGCCCGCCTCAAAGGAGTGATAAATATGGCAAAAACCGGAAATCTTTCAATCAACAGCGAAAATATGCTGCCGATCATCAAAAAATGGCTGTATTCGGACCATGATATTTTCGTCCGTGAGCTGGTCGCGAACGGATGCGACGCCATTACGAAGCTGAAAAAGCTGGAAGGCGTCGGCGAATACAAACCCGCGGAAGAGAAGCCGTGGCGGATCGATGTTATTACCAATCCGGACGAGAAGACGCTGACATTTGTCGATAACGGCATCGGCATGACAGAGGAGGAAGTGGTCGAGTACATCACGCAGATCGCATTTTCCGGCGCTTCTAAATTTCTTGAGAAATATAAAGGCAAGACGGACGAGGACCAGATCATCGGTCATTTCGGTCTCGGTTTTTACTCGGCATTCATGGTAGCTGACGAAGTCCACATCGATACGCTTTCCTATCAGGAAGGCGCGAAGGCGGTGCACTGGGAGAGCGACGGCACATCGACCTATTCCATCGACGACAGCGACTGGAATCAGATCGGCACGAAGATCACTCTCTACCTCAATGAGAACAGCCTGGAATTCTGCAATGAGTTCCGCATTAAGGAAGTTCTGGAGAAATATTGCTCGTTTATGCCGGTGGAGATCTGGGTGAGCGACGAGGGCCCGACCGCCGACAAGCGCCGCGCCGACGAGAAGAAGCGCGAAGAGGAAAATAATCGCAAGCGCTACGAAGACGCGAAAAAGCGCGTGGAAGAAGCGGAAGCCAAGGGTGAGAAGCCCTCGGACTGGGATGTGGAAAATGCAAAAGGCGTCCGCCCCTACGTTCCGGTCGCGCCGCAGCCGGTCAATGACATTCACCCGCTGTGGGCAAATCTGCCGAAGGACTGCACGGATGAGGACTATAAGGCATTTTACAGAAAGGTCTTCAAGGATTACAAAGAACCTCTGTTCTGGATCCACCTCAATATGGACTATCCGTTCAACCTTCGCGGAATTCTGTATTTCCCGAGAGTGAACACGGAATATGACACGCTGGAGGCGGAGATCAAGCTGTACAACAATCAGGTCTTCATTGCCGATAATATTAAAGAAGTCATTCCGGAGTTCCTGATGGCCCTCAAGGGCGTCATCGACTGCCCGGATCTGCCGCTGAACGTCTCCCGTTCCGCACTGCAGAACGACGGATTTGTGAAGAAGATCTCCGAATACATTTCCCGCAAGGTCGCGGACAAGCTGTCCGGCATGTGTAAGACGGACCGTGAAAACTATGAAAAATACTGGGATGACATCAATCCGTTTATCAAATTCGGCTGCATTCGCGACGTCAAATTTGCCGACAGAATGATGGATTATATCCTGTTCAAGGACCTTGACGGCAAGTACCTGACGCTGAAGGAATACAAAGAAAAAAACAACATTGCGGATGAGGCGGAAAATGCTTCCGAACCCGAAGTCGTGGACAGCGAGACGGGGGAGACTATCTCCGGCGGAGACGCAGCGTCCGAGGGCAGCAATGCGGCAGATGGCAGCGGCGCATCGGGCAGCGGCGCCGAAAATACAGACGAACCGAAAGAACCGGAACAGTCGACCGTCTACTACGTTACCGACGAAGTCCAGCAGGCGCAGTATATCAGCATGTTCCGCGCGGCGAAGAAGGACGCGGTCATTCTCCAGCACGCGATCGACTCCGCATTTATCACACAGCTCGAGCAGCGCAACCAGAACCTGAAATTCGCGCGTATTGACGCGGAACTCAGCGAAGACTTTGTACGCAAGACCGCTGTGAAGAAGAAAGACGCGGACGCCCTGACGAAGACATTCCAGGATGCTCTTAAGAAAGAACGCCTTGAGATCCAGGTCTCCAACATGAAAGACAAGGACATCGCCGCGATCCTGACACTCTCCGAGGAGAGCCGCCGCATGATGGATATGATGAAAATGTACGGCATGGACAGCGCGGCCATGGGCGGCTACGGCGCCTCCGAGACGCTGGTCCTCAACGCGGCGCATCCGCTGGTCAAATATATCCTCGCCAATCCGGAATCGGAGAACGTTCCGATCCTCTGCGAGCAGCTTTATGACCTTGCGGCGTTGAGCCACAAACCGCTGACACAGGAAGAGATGACGAAGTTCGTCAAGAGAAGCAACGAGATCATGGTGCTTCTGACGAAGTGAGAACGGCAGAGGATCAGAAATACTCGGGCAGAAAGCAGCAAGAGTGTATTATTCTGGAAAAATTGAAAGAATCGTGAAGTTAAAAAGCCGGGAGATGGTATTGTCTCCCGGCTCTTTCTCTGAAGTTTCTTTGCTGGTTTTCGACAGGTCCGGCAGAGCATTTTGGCAGGCCTTGTTCATTTCTATGAAAAAGGCACCACTGCAAATAGGCAAAAAGCTTCCTGATTGATTATTCTCATTTGAAAAATAGCCGGCGCATTCTCGTGACTACTACTATAAGGATGGGCATGATACATAACAGCCAGCTATGTCATG
>SVDL01000048.1 GCA_015057835.1 Lachnospiraceae bacterium | reverse complement strand
ACAAAAGAAGGATCTTGGGCTTTGATAAACCCTTGATCCTTCTTTGTTTTTCAGGCTATGCTTTTTTCACAGCCCCTGTTTTTCTCAGCCCGTATGGACGGAACTGTAATGGATCCTCTTCGCGATCTGGTTTTCGTTGGCAATTTCAAAATTCGTCGTCGCGTAGAGTTTATAGCGTTTTCCGCAGACCGGACAGACAAAACCGGACGCGTTGCGTTCTTCAGCGACTGTATCCGCCTCTTCCTGCGTTTGGCAGGGAAGAATTTCCGTATAAGTACAGAAATCAACGTCTGCATAATCGAAGCTGCCTTCCTTTTTGAAGGCGGGGCGGAAGCCGCCGCATTTCAGCATGTAAGTCGGTTTCAGGCCTTCTTTTTCGCAGGGTTTCAGGTCTGCTTCGCTGACGGTATCGATGTTTTTGATTCCGGCCTGACAGGCAGCAGCAAGGAATGCCGCAAACCGCTTCCGTTCAGGAGAGATACCGGTGAATGCTGATACATCAGTTCCCAAAGGTGCATTTTCGCCTGCTGCCCAAGTGCCGGTGTCCGAAGCGCTATTCTTCAGAGCGAAGCGCCCGCAGTCAATGGACCAGCAGTACTGACGCCCGGTCTCAAATTCATCCGAACCGCGGCGGGCGATATTGGCTGGAACGTCTTCATAGCGGGGATGGTTTTTCCTGCGTTCCGCAAGCTCTGCTCTGTAAGGCGCGATGCGCTCGTTAATTTCATCCAGTCCATAGGTATGCAGCGTTTCTTCTGTCGGCATGCCGTCTGCATCCCAGCCTTCCAGCGCATAATAACGGTCGAGCAGCTTCCCGAAGCGGAACGGGTCGATCTTGATCCCGCGTGTCCAGTCGCCCTCACGGGCATCATGGCAGTGGACAATATACATATCATAATCGCGGCTTCGTCCTATATCGAGCATGGAATAGGCGCGCTCCATGTTCCAGATCTTCAGGGCGACATTTTCCAGATATTCTTCCGTATAGTTTTCTCCGGTGACAGCCGTGAGGAGTTTCGACTCCATCTCCCAGTCGCCGTGATAAAGGGTCTCCGGCATACCCGGCGCAAGCGTCTGCGGGTAGAGTGTGTCGCAGAAGACACCGATACCCATGATGACGCCGCGGATCTCCTGCTTTTTGACAGCATATTCTTTGTCGGTGTAGCCAAGATCGAAGAACTCCTCATCCGGAATTTTTCCGTAGAGGTCCGGATCCGGATCGATGGTGTGCTCTTTCCCATAATAATAAGCCTTGGCAAGCTCAGGATGTCGCAGGAACGGAATTCGCCGTCCGCCAAAATCGTAGTACTTGTGCCCCTCGTCACTGTTTGGGTCGCGGGTGCCGGTGGCGTGCATGAGCGCGGAGGCGACCCAGTACGGGAACTTCAGGTTCCACCAGGTGCTGGTTCCTAGAGAATGCACATTCATGCCGTGCTGCGCGTGATCCGAACAGGTCAGGAAAATACCGCCGAATTTCTTCGCGAGGATTTCCGCGATCCGGGCGGAGCCTTCCGCCATGTAATCACCGAAACCTTCGCGCAGACACATCATTTCCGTGAGACGCGGCAGAAGAGCGGGATCATCGACGTCCCAGTTCAGCCCGGTCAGCTTGTCCATATCGATGCCGGCCGCCTCGAGTTCCGTCAGATATACGAAGAGAGCGGTCAGATCCCATGTATTGAGCCCCATGTTGTTGACATACCACTGGATCTCCGCTCCGGAGCGGAAATTCATCGGCCACCGGTATTCGCGGTGAAGGTCTTTTTCCAGCCATTCCAGTTCCATCGGGCCGCGGGCTGTCCAGCCGTAGAGATGCTGCGCGACGCATTTCATGCAGTGGGTCGTGTCGAGGGTCTTGTGCCATACGCCTTTAGAGCCTCTCGCGTAGGAAAAAGAGGCGAGATGGCAGGGGACACCGCAGGCGACGCAGGTGTTCCCTTTCTGTGTGACTTCGGTGGATTCGTCGGAGGCGAGGAGCTGTTCCGGGACGATCGGTTTTGCATTTTCCTTAAAATCATGTCCTTCGATCGGGAAATGAGCGCCGATCGCTTTCAGCGGATCGACAGGAGCCTTCGGGATGGTCTTAAGACGCATGCAGTCGTCCCGGAGCTTCATGATCGTTGCATGATCTTTCACGCTGACAGCTTTCCGGCCGTGGAAGACGATCGCTTTCATTTTCTTGTCGCCCATAACAGCGCCGAAGCCGGCCTGCGCGGCGGTATTGTCGAGATCATTGAAAATGCCCGCGAGCCTGACCTTATTCTCGCCCGCCGGACCGATGACACAGGCCTCGGAATCCTCGCCGAAGCGCTTTTTCATTTTCTTCTGAATGTCAACGCAGAAGTCTCCCCAATATTCGGAGGCGTCGTGGAAAGCTGCGCCGTCCTCGGAAATTTCCACGATGACGGGTTCCTCCGATTTGTGGAAGAAAAGGACGCCGTCAAATCCCGTCTTTTTAGAAGCCTCCCCGACGCGGCCGCCTATAGAGGAGCGGGTGTACATTTCCGGAAATGACTGCGCCCCGACGCCGAAGAAATAGGCACGGTTGCCCGCGAGCACCGGCGTTCCGGTGACCGGACCCGTAAAGTACATGAGAATGTTGTCGTCATCAAATGCGCGCGTACCGGGTTTCAGATATTTCCAGGCGTAATGGATCGCGAGACCGCGGCAGCCGACCAGCTCTTTGCACTGCTCGGAGGCATCCTCGATCCGGAATGTCTTATCTTTTAAGTCGACGCAGAGGATTTTTCCCCAGCATCCGTAAGTTCTTTCTATCATTATCAATCTCCTTGCCGTCCCCGTTGGTCCCTTTGCTCCTTACTTGAGTGAAATCGCCCCTTTAGGGCACACTTGTATACAGTACGGCCCGTCTTCGTGACCGTGACAGAGGTCACATTTGACGATAAACTTTTCGCCGTATTTTTCGATCTTCCGGATCGGCGGGTGCGCCTCTTTCGCAAACGGGCAGGCTCTCACGCAGGCGCCGCACTTAACACATTTTTCTTTGTCGATGTACCGGGCACCTGTTTTTTCATCAAAACCGATCGCCTGTTTCGGGCACGCGGCGACGCAGGAAGCCGTTTTGCATTGTTTGCAGACCATGTAATCGAAACGATAATCAAGCATATCCGCATCGATATGGATCGCGGATAACTCGCGGTCGCAAAGCCCGTCGAAGTGGCGGCACGCGCAGGCCAGTTCACAAGTGAGACAGCCGCCGCAGGCATCCGTGTCCACGACGATATGTTTGGATCTTGGCATTGTGTCATAAGGGTTTTTTACAGCCATAGAAATCCCTCCTTTTTAGGAAAGAGCATAGTTATCTATGAACATTATCATTGGAAAAGTATAAAAATTCCAACAACAGAGCGGGCAGAGCTGGAAAAGGATTCTTGTTAAGACACAAAAGAGGACAGTTTCCACACGATTGGAAACTGTCCTCTTTTGATTAGACCGGATATTATTTCAGAAGTTGTATTTCAGGACCTTTCTTTCAATGGAGCGACCGCTTCCCAGATGGCGGTAAAATCAATCGCACATTTTCCATCTGAGATATGGACAGGAACCGGTTTTCCGTGCTCCTGCATGTGCGGAAGATCATTTTTCTCAAAGAAATAGACCACCACTTCTTCGTCTTCGGGATCAATGATCCAGTATTCGCGGACACCTGCCTTTTTATATTTATTGAGTTTGAGTGTCAGATCTTTCCACCGTGTAGAAGGGGAGAGAATCTCAATCGCAAAATCCGGAGCCCCATACAGGGAACGTACCTGAATTTTGTCCCGGTCACAGACGACGAAGACATCGGGTTGCAGCATGGTGTATTGATCCTTATCGAGCTGCACATCCTGCGGGGCGATGCACACCATACAGGGCATATTGTGTTTTATAACGCAATCTTCAAGCTGAAATGCAATCTTTAAAAGCACTCTCTGATGGATGAAGGTTGGCGTGGCCATGTCGTAGAAAACCCCGTCGATCAGTTCCACCCGAACATCATCCGGAAGAGCGTAGTAATCATCAATGGTGTATTTACTCTTCGGACTTGTATTGTATGCGATGGATGGTTCCTCCAGAATATGATTATCATGTGGTCGGCGGCTGACCGATAAATATGTGTGTGACGGCGCATCATTTTCCTTCTTAATAAGATTCACGATCTCAGGATCGAGTACACCCAGATCCCCGGGAACTCCATTTGGAAACAGTGCCTGCGTGATCGCCTGAATGGTCCGATAGCGCGGCGCATTGGTCGTGGAGCCGAAGAATTTCTGGACAGTGCTGAGCGGTACGCCGGACAGTTCGGAAATCTTTTCATTGGTGTAGCCGAGTTCGATTTTTCTTTTTTTCAGATCAGAGATTTTCATATTATTCCCTTAGAAGTGACAGAAGGATACTTTTGCTATATGCGGAGGAATATTTGTCAACAGAACTGACAGAACCGCTTGGATATTTAAAAGTATATTGCCGAAATGGCATTTCGTCAAGAAAAAAGGAATTATAATGGAATAAAAATGGATTTGTCCAAGAAAAACCTGAACAAATCCATTTTTATTCCATATAATAAGAATCTCACAGCAGCGGATTCTCCAGCAGCGATTCCGAATTCTCCCTCACATATGCAAGAAAATCCATCAGATGTACATCTCTCTTGATCTCTTTTCTCCAGTGCATATAGATCTTTCTTTTTGCAAATTCATCCACTATCGGGATCAGGCAGATATTCCTGCTTTTCCAAAGCTCATTTTCTTTTTTGCCATGCTGACCGAAGATAGTGATCGCGGTGCCGGACTGGACGCAGTTTGCAAGAGCGTCCAGAGAGTTGGAAGTCAATACTACATTCGGTGCGATTCCGGCCTTCTCAAAAATACTGTCAAGATCCTTTCGGAAAGTGACGGTCTCCGGATCGAGAGCGAATTTTTCCTCTTTCAGATCCGCAAGAGACACTTCCGATCTCTCCGCGAGGGGATGGTCTATCGAAACGGCTGCCCAGAACGGCTGCTCATAGAGAAAACAGGTATCGGTTGTCGCACTGGAGTACATGACGGAACTGATCACGAAATCTACATTCTGCTGGGAGAGAGCGTAAGGAATGTATTTGTCATCAATAACATTGAGAATGATATTGGTGTCATTATGGCAGGAAAGATAACCGGAAATGATCCGGGAAGCAATCCCTGAGCCGGTCGATGAAATCGTGATGGAATTGCGGCGGGAGACCTTCTTTGTTTTGATTTCCTCTTCCGCATCCTTCAGCTCGTTCAGAAGCCTGTCAACATGCGTGAGAAAACGTCTGCCCGTGTCGTTGAGGTAGATCTGCCGGCCGACTCTGTCGAAAAGATAGGCCCCGAGTTCACTTTCCAGTTTAATGATATTGGCTGACAGCCCCTGCTGCGTAATATGCAGACGCTGGCTGGCTCTTCCGAGATTCTCTTCCTCGGCAACTGCTTTAAAATAACGAAGCTGATCGATATTCATAAGTTCCTCCCTGGCGTACCTAAGACTCATCAAATGCGCAGCTTATTTCACATTTTATGGTTAAAAGTATAGATTGTTTTATTTGATTAGTCAAAATGAACCCGGCCGTTTATTTACAACAGTTCCTTGAATCATCTCTTAAATTGGTTGGTGGAATTTGAGCTCTTTCCGCATTCATAATGAGCACAAAAGAAACTGCAAAGTGGAAAGGAGTATGCCATGAAACCACTTGAAGGAATGCTGGTCCTGGATTTTACACAGTTCACATCCGGACCGCTGTGTTCATATCTTATGGCGGATCTCGGCGCGGAAGTCGTCAAGATCGAAAATCCGCCCTACGGGGACAATAATCACTATACGTCTCCGTCCCTCAATAAGAACACATCCTATATTACAAGCCTCAATCACAGCAAAAAATGCATCCTCATGAATATGAAGGATCCCAGGCAGACAGCTGTCTTCTGGAAAATGGTAAAATCCGCGGACATCGTCCTGGACAATTTCAAAGCCGGAACGCTTGAAAAGTTCGGCGTGACCTGGGAAAAACTGCAGGAAGTGAATCCCGCGATCGTCTGGACATCGATCTCCGGGTACGGTCAGACCGGCGTTCTTGCGAAGAGAACGGCATATGACGGAACCATCCATGGCGTCGGCGGTCTCATGAGCGTCAGCGGCGAAAAGGGCGGCCGGCCGCTCAAAGCGGGCGTATCCATGGCGGATATGAACGCCGGCTTCATGGCCTGCTGCGCGACGCTTTCCGCCGTCTACGGGGCGAGAAAGACCGGGAAAGGCAGAAGGATCGATCTCGCGATGACCGACGGGACGTACGCATTTATCCAGATGGAAGTCAATCACTACCTGAATACCGGGGAAGTGCTTCCGAGGATGGGAAGAGAACATTCGTACTTTGCGCCGTATAACTCATTTGCCTGCAAAGACGGCAGGGAACTGATGATCTGCACGAGAAATGAGATCGAATTCCTTTCGCTGTGCAGAGTGCTTGGCCTGATCGGTATTGTCGGTGACCCGAAATACGCGACGAACAAGGCAAGAGTCGCGAACCGGGAAGACATTAACCGTATTGTGGAAGAAAAAACGATGGAATGGGATGGAGAACAGCTCGAGAAGGAACTGGTCAAAGCCGGAGTTCCGTGCGCATTTATCAAGACGATCCCGGAAGCTATGTATTCCGAACAGATCCAGGCGAGAAACATGCTCATTCCGGTCAGCTATGATGACGGCACCGCAACGAAGATCGTCGGCAGCCCGATCAAGATGAGCCACATGGAAGAGATGAAGGAGGCGAAGAGCCATTTCATGGGACAGGATACGATCGAATTCCTCTCCCGCTTCGAGGATCCCGCGCTGGTCCATGAGATCTGGGATCCGGTCATCGCCGACAGCAAAGAAAAATGGGCAATAAAAGCTGCCCGTCTGAAATAAGGAGGGATAGGAATGGGACCTCTTGAAGGATTGAAAATACTTGATCTCACGTCCAGCATCGGCGGCGCCGTCTGCACTATGCTGCTGAGCGATATGGGCGCTGAGGTGATACGGCTCGAGAAGCCGGAAGGTGATTTTCTGAGTAATTACGGACCGAAAGTAAATGGGCGTTCTATCGTAGAAATGACACTGAACCGCGGCAAAAAGAGCGTTTTTATGAGTCTTTATGACGAACAGCAGAAAGCGCTTTTCCTGAAAATGGCTGAAAATGCCGACGCCGTGATCGCGGACTGCATGCTGAGTGAGCTGTATGCGCTCGGATGCGGATACGAGACCCTGAAGGCGGCAAATGCGAAAATCGTCCTGACCTGCCTGACCCCCTTCGGCCAGAGCGGCCCCTTAAGCGGGCGCGCCGCAGATGAAACCACCCTGCAGGCGATGTCCGGCGTCATGAGTATGGTCGGTGATTTCGGCGGAGAACCGGTCCGCGTCGGTACGGAAGTCGCGGAGACGACAGGAGCTTATTACGCATTTATCGGAACGATGGCAGCGATCCTGGAAGCGGAGAAAACCGGTATTGGCCAGGTCGTCGACGTCGCGGAACTGGACGCCATGTATACCATGGGCGAGGCGCCGGTGATCCGGCATGACATGGCGGGGATGGTGCCGGCTCTTTGCGGAAACCGTCATCCGAGCACGGTTCCGGTGGGCGATTACACCTGCAAAGACGGAAAACAGCTCGTCGTTAATATTACAACGGATGAGCAGTTCGCGAATTTCGCAAATGCGACCGAGAGCCCGGAACTGATCGCCGGAGATCTGAAATTTGCCGCCGAGCGCGTCAATCACCGCGAAGAGGCGGAGGAGATGATCAGCGCTGCATTTGCCAAATTCGACCGCGCCGAGATCATGAAACGGTTTGACGCCGCCAATCTTCCGTACGGAGTCATCAATGACGCCGCTTCCATCACGGAAGATGAAGAAAACAGGGGGCGCCACATGGTCGCGACCGTGACGGCCGCCGACGGCACCGTACTGAAAGCAGTAGCTTCTCCGATCAAGATGACCGGAATGGAAGAGAAGACCGCCTATGAGACACCGCTGTACGGCTGTGATTCTGTCCGGATCGCGGCGGAATATATCGGCATTGATGCCGCGGAAAAGCTTTACGCTAATGTGTCGGGAAGCCCGGAAGGGTTTGGCGCTTTTGAGGTGCAGTGATATTCGCGCTCTTTTCGAAGAGCGCTGCGAAATCAATGACAGCGATAAAAAACTTCATCAATATTTCCTTGAAAGCATACCTTGCTTCGTTGATTTTATTTCCGCACGGCTCCGTTTATGATGAATTCATAAGGTAATAACCGGTATGGCTGAAAAGTACCGGTGCCGGAAAAGTCCGGCAGGTAATTATAAAAATTGATTTTCTTTGGGTGAGGAGGAAAAACATGAACACCGGAAAACGTCACTATGCGTGGACGATCGTTGCAGCCCTTATGGTTCTGACTTTCGTCATGGGTTACAGCAGTTCCTACGCGATCTTCATGGTTCCCGTCAGCAATGCTTTCGGAACCACAACCACAGCATTTGGTCTTACTTATACGATCCTGACTTACTGTGAAGTCCTCGGCGCGCCGATCTGCGCAAAACTGTACAAGAAATATGACGGCCGCATCATTATTACGACCGGCATCGTCATGACAGGTCTTTGCTATCTGCTTCAGGGCTTCTGCACCGCGATGTGGCAGCTGTACGTGCTCAACGCGATTCAGGGTCTTTTCGCAGGAATCCTTGTTCTGCAGCTCAACTCGGAAGTGCTGAGCCACTGGTTTGCTATTAACATTGCTACGATCATCGGTGTTGCCAGCTGCCTGCGTGGTATCGGCGGCGCGGTCTGGAACGGCCTCGGCGGATGGCTGATCGACATCGTCGGATGGAGACCGACCTTCATCATCTTCGGTGCTGCGATCATGATCATCGGCGTTCCGTTCTGCCTGCTTCTCCGCAAAGACCCGATCGAGAAGGGCCTCAAGCCGTACGGCATCGAAAAAGTCGATCCGGCTACTTACAACGAAGACCCGATGAAGAAACCGGGAATGATGCTCAAGGCAATGTACAAACAGCCGGCATTCTGGATCTTCACGATCACGATCGGCGTCGCTACTTTCTGCAACGTTCTGTACGGATACCTGAATGCGTTCCTGCAGACCGAAAGAGGACTTACCTCTACGACAGCCGGCCTGTGCAACTCCGCTCTTATGATCGGCGGCGCTATTTTCTACATTGTTATCGGCCGTGTTTTCGATAAGAGCCCGAAACTTGCGACGATCATGTGCTACGCCGGCTCCATCATTGCGTATCCGGTCCTCATCTACACAAAGAACATGAGCTACCTCGGCTTCCTGATCTGCTTCTTCCTGATCGGAACGACCTACCAGCCGACCGGCGGCATCCTGTATCCGGCCATGACCCGCGATCTCGGCGGCGACAAGGACTTCACAATGTTCTGGGCTCTTGAGATCTCGGTCCTCAACTTCACCGGCGCGCTCGGATCCACCGGCTGGGGACTCTGCCTGCAGGCACTTGGTTATGAGGCGACATTTACCCTCTGCGCGGCACTGTACGCGGCATCCGTCGTCGCTTTCATCGCTGCAATGGCGATCGGCCGCAAAAAATGGCGCAAACTGCCGGAATGGCAGCCGGGCGTCGGCGTGGAGGAATCCGCGAAAGCAAAAGAAGCAACTGCCTGATGCTTTCAAATCAATAGTGATATGCTGAAATACTGCCAATAAAGCATTATGAAAAGGAGCCTTCTTTCAGAGGCCGATAGCGGAGATATGCTGAAAGAGGGCTCGCTTTCTCTTAAAACACCGCTCTTCGCGACTGGAAAATCCGGCGGAGCGGGGGCATTTAACAAAAGGACGTGAAAAAATGGAAAATGTTAAATTACAGGAACGCGCCAAAATGGTGGACAATGTCTTCGAATTCCGCCGCAATGACCGGACACTCTGGGGAAGCAATGTGTACACATGGGCGATCCTTGATGACGGTCTTCGCCTCAACGAAGCACTTTACGATTATGATAAGCTCATGACGGTCATGAAGCACCAGGCCGAGCGGTATCATTTCGATATTTATATGGACGTGCAGAACCGCAATCCGCAGAGAGCAACGACGCTGCTCGGCGGCGGCTGGACGAGAATTGATGACGATAAACAGTCGGTGCTCGTGCTGGACCACCAGGTTCTGCATGACGACGAATATGATGATTTTACGAAGAATCCGACGGAATACTTCTATACACACGCGCTGAAGCGCTACTGCAAAGAAGGTATCACGATGGGTGAGATAAAGGTCGCGATCCGTGAATATGCCGATTTCTGGAAGCATGTGGAGGAGAGAAAAGCAATGCTCCGCGACGAATACGGCTCCATGCAGTTCTTCCGCTACTTCGTGAAATCGCCGTATGAGGATTACTGGCAGGACCACAGGGGAATGCGCGCGACAGCGCTGGATATCCGCCGTCATCCGGATAAGCTCAAGGAAGTATTGGACTGCTATTTTGAGACACAGACAAAGCCGGCACTGGCTGTCGGTATGCAGACCACGGACTACACGGGTTACGTCTCTCCGATGAACACGGCAATGCTCGCCTGCAATTATCTTAATATCAAGCAGTTTGAGAAATTCTACTGGCCGTATTTCAAAGAGATCCTTGACGCGTGCATTGAGCACAAACAGCGCATCTTTTTCTTTGTGGAAGGCGTCATGATCCGTTTTGCCGATTATCTGTCCTATATCCCGAAGGGCAACGCGATGCTCTGCCTGGAGCAGGATGATCTCCGTGAAGTGCGCAAAGCCCTTCCCAATATCGCTCTCTGCGGAGGCATGCCGTCCGTTATGCTCGGCTCCGGCACCCCGGAAGAGTGTGTCGATTACGCGAAGAACCTGATCGACGACCTCGGAGACGGTTTCATCCTTTGCCAGGATAAGATGCTCTCCTACAAAAACGACGCGCAGCGTGAGACACTGCAGGCAGTCAGCGATTTTGTGCTGAATTATAAAACTGAGACAATGAGGAGGTATAGAGAATGGATAATACGAATTCTCCCGATAAACTGCTTCGTCCGGTTGATTTTTCCTATCCGGAAGGCTTCCGGGCTTTTCTGAACGAAGTGTATGATGACAAACCCGAAGAGACGAGGGAAGCGGAGTTTCTTTCGTTTATTAAAGGGCTGCTGCTGTATTGAAAGAAGAATCTTATAGCTATTGTTAAACAATATATTAAGGTTGTTCCGTCTCTGAAAAGGTGGTCGCAACGGCCTGCCAAGCTAACTGCTAACTGCGACTAAAAAGGAAAGGATCTTCGAGAGATGAGGCTCTCAAAGATCCTTTCCTTTAAGTCTCCGTAAGCAGTGGATCTCGTCAGTGCCTAAAAGCGCTCCTAAAACACCTTTTCAGAGACGAAACAGCCATTTTTCCCAAAGTAGTGTATCTGCAGTGAGACCCGCTTTGGTTTAGAAGATATATTCAGTGCTCGTAATGCGCCGCGACCTTCTTCAGGTTCTCGATGATCGGCAGGTGCTGCGGGCAGACCTCTTCACACTGGCCGCACTCCACGCAGTCGCTGGCCTTGCCGAATTTGGAAGCCGTGATTTTGTAGTTCGTGAAGTTGACGGTCCAGCCCTTCTCTTCGAGGTCTTCCCTCATATCTTCGTTGTAAAGAGAGAAATATTTCGGGATCGCGATCTGCTGCGGACAGCCCTCCGTGCAGTAGGAGCAGCCGGTGCAGGGGATGGCGATCTGGCTGTTAATGATCTCCGCCGCCTTGAAGCACATATTCTTTGCTTCTTCCGTGAGCGGGACGAAGTCCTGCATGAACCCGGTATTGTCTTCCATCTGCTCGATACTGCTCATGCCGGAGAGGACGACCATGACGCCCGGCAGGCTTGCCGCGAAGCGGATCGCCCAGCTCGGAAGGGATTTTTCCGCGTCATAGGAAGTGAAGACCTTTGCTGCTTCTTCCGGCATCTTCGCGAGGGAACCGCCCTTGACAGGTTCCATGACGATGATCGGTTTATTGTGCTTTACGCAGACTTCATAACAGCCCCGGGATCGGATCCACTCGCTCTCCCAGTCGAGGTAGTTGAGCTGGATCTGGACAAATTCCATTTCCGGATGTTTTGTGAGGATCTCGTCCAGAAGCTCCGGCGTGTCGTGGAAGGAGAATCCTGCGTGCTTCACGAGCCCCTGTGCCTTCTTGTCCAGAAGCCAGGTGAAGCAGTCGTATTTTTCATAAGTCGGCAGCATGCCCGCTTCAATGCCGTGCAGAAGATAGTAGTCAAAATATCCTGCACCGGTCTTTTCAAGCTGCGCGTTGAAAATATTATCCCGGTCCTCAAAACTCTTCACAAATCCCGCATGAAGCTTGGTGGCCAGTGTAAAACTTTCGCGCGGATAACGGCTCGTCAGGGCTTCTTTGGCGACTTTTTCACTCGCAAAGCCGTTGTACATCCACGCGGTGTCGAAATAGGTAAATCCCCTCTCCATAAAGATATCGACCATCTTTTTAACCTGCTCGACGTCGACAGCCGACGCGTGGGCGGGATCCGTCTGCGGCATGCGCATGAGGCCGAAGCCGAGTTTCTTTTTCGGTTTAAAATCCATTGTTTGTCCCTTTCTGTTATCCATGATGTTGATATAAGCTCTCTGTGCTCATAAGTATAACACAGTTCAAGCCCATGAATACGGGTTTATTTGTTTTTCGTTGAATTTCGGTCAGCCGATTTCGGTGATGGCCGCAGCATACAGTAAAAAAGCGGCAGGGGATATTCCGCCTGCCGCTTCGTTTTATGACTAGTTTAAGCTGTTGTTTTAAGTGGATTTTATTCCGCCATTTTGGCAAGTCTTTCTTCTTCCGTCAGTGTGCACGCCGGTGTCGCAAGCGAAACAACGATGCACAGGATTAGAGCGAAGATCATGACAACGATTGCCGGACCGCCGAACACGCCTGCGATAGCAGCTTTGAAGGGCGGAACGAAAAGGTAAATGATGCCGAAGCCGATTCCACCGAATACACAGGCGAGAGCTCCCTGCCATGTAATGCGTTTCCAGAAGCGGGCGAGGATCATCATTACGCCGATGCCCGGCATCATGGTACCGAAAATGTTCGTGATATAGCCGATGACGTCTTTTGCGTAAAGAGCCATACTGAAGGACAGGAGCGTAATGCAGAGCATAATAATCCGGGAGACGGATTTATAGCGCTCGCCGGGAAGCTCTTTGTGAAGGAATTCCGGGTACAGATCCGTGATAAACATTGAAGTGGATGAGATCAGCTGACTGTCGGCAGAGGAGACACATGCGGAAATGCCGGCAATCAGGAGCAGGAGACCGAGCACCGGACCGAGCGCCACTGTTGCCATGTAGCTGAAAGCATAATCCGCAGCTTCGAGAGGCGTTCCACGCTGCGTGCAGATCGCGAAGCAGGACATGCCGACGATCGCGGGAAGGAATCCAAACATAAAATCAAAAACGGCGCCGATCAGGAATCCCTGTTTGCAGACTTTGTCGCTCGCCGCATTGGCGACGCGGTTGTAGAAAGAGGCGCTGCAGAAAGCATTGAAGAAGGAACCGACGACCAGGGTCAGCGCTGCCATTGTCCCGTATGCGCCGATGCCGTAGAATCCCAGGGCGTCTGCATTTCCTGCTGCTTCAAAAGCCGATTTTACTGCGCCGTATCCGCCTGCCATCGGCAGAGCGCGGATGGCAATCAGGATAAATCCTACGAAAATGATCCCCATCTGGATCGTATCCGTCCAAACGACCGACAGAAATCCTCCGAAATAGGAAAACCCGAAAAATGCAACCGTGATGATCAGCTTCGCGAGAACATCTTTCATGCCGGTCACGTAGCACAGATACTTGGAGGCACCGTTAATGCTGCCGCCGATCGCCATGATCTCAACAAAGATCAGGACTGCTGTGATCAGCTTGTGCGCTTCCTTTCCTCCTCCGAGAAGGAACTGCAGTTCCTTTGCCAGAGTGGCGTGTTTGCGCTTTCTCATTCCCATGTACATAAGGATAGCCGCGATACCGATTCCGTTGCCGACGGCGACGAGCGCGCCTGCCCAGCCGTAGAAATAGCCGTTTCCGGTGGCCCCCATCGTAGAACCGGAACCGATACAGGTGGCGACAACCGTTCCGACGAGAGGCAGAACGCCCACCGAATTTCCGCCGGTCAGAAATCCTTTGCCCTTGGATTTCGCCCGGGCGGAGAGCCAGCCGATGAACATCAGAACGATGATATAGACGATCAGGCCGACTACAAAAATACCTGTCTGACTCATAATTTTACTCCTTTCCGTTTTATTTTGAGACGAACAGACTTCAACGAAATACATTCTAGAAACCCGTCATCGGTAATAAAAGCAAGGAGTCGTTTCACTACGACAAGAAATAATTGTGGATTATATGCTGCCTGAATATGCAAATCTACCGGAATCTGAAAAAACAAAAAAGAAATAAAGAAAGAAATCGATTTCAACAAAAAATGCTTGTTAAGGGTGCACGTTTCGTTGATTTTAGTTTAATGAACCGCATTCTATAATCAAATTAGTTCATTCATTACAAATATTTATTTGTAGAAACAATTGATTTTGCAATGAAACGATTTGAGGAGAGAGAACAATGGCGAAAGAGATCAACAACAGTGCGCTGGGAACAGATGCATACGCAGCGCAGCCGGTGCCCATGTGGCGGCAGATCGGCTTTTCATTTACGGAAGTCTGCGGCAATCCGCTCTACACAATGATGCTTGCCTACATGACATTCTACTATTCAGACATTCTGGGACTGAACGTCGGCGTCATCGGCGTCCTGACCCTGGTCAGCCGTATTCTGGACGGCATCAGCGATATTATCGCGGGCAACATTGTTGACCACACGCACACAAAGAGAGGCTCCGCGAAACCGTGGGTCCTTCGTTCCGGAATCATGATGGTCATCACCTACATCGTTCTGTTTACGGTTCCGAATGTCGGAAATGTCGGCAAATACGTTTACATTTTCATCACTTACAACTTCGGAATGTCAGTAGCCTACACGATGTTCGGCGCAGCTACCAACGCACTGCCGACTTATTCTACGACAGATATCAAGAGCCGTTCCTCCATGTCGGCTGTCCGTCTGATCATGGCTTTCTTCGTCCAGCTGGTATTCAGCTTCGTATGGCTCCGACTGGTTGCTGTTTTCGGCGAAGGCGCGCAGGCATGGCTGAAGGCATCCCTGGTTCTCGCGGTCGTATCCTTCTTTTCTTCCCTTATCGTTTACTTCACGGCGGAAGAACACGTTATTCCGAGCCAGCTGACCGGCGTCAAGGAAGACATCCCGCTTGGTAAAGCGATGAGCACGGTTCTCAGGAACAAATACTGGTGGATCATCCTCGGCATGTGGGTCATGAACTGCTTCCACCAGACAACGACCATGACCGTCGGTACTTACTACGCGCAGTATATCCTGCATGACGCGAAGATCGTCGGCAACTTCATGGTTTATCACAACATTCCCGCTGTTGTGAGCATGCTTGTGATTCCTTACCTCCTCCAGAAGGGCGTCAAGAAGCAGAGTGTCATGATTTTCAGCTCGATCACTTACATCATCGGTGCACTGATCCCGGTTCTCGCAGGCGGCAGCATGACGACAACGATCCTCATCATTTCTCTCGGCATGAGAGGTATGTCCCAGGGCCTCAACAACAGCGTCGTTATGGGTATGCTCTCCGACACTGTTGAATACGGCGAGTGGAAAACAGGCGTCCGCACGCAGGCTGTCACAGTCTCCGCAAGCATGGTCGGCCTTAAGATTGGCGCCGGCGTCGGCACCGCTCTTGTCGGACTGATCCTCTCCGCAGCGGGTTATGATGGAACACTGGCTACGCAGACCCCGAAAGCGCTGAGCTGCATTAACGCGCTGTTCATCTACGCTCCGCTTCTGGTATACGGCATTCAACTTGTTCTTTCCCTGATCTACAAGCTGGATAACCAGATGCCGCAGATTCTGAAAGATCTCGATGAACGCAGAGCTGCAGCGAAGGCAAAAGCATAAACGGAACAATAGTGCGATTCAATTCATATTGAGATGGTTCCCCTGGGGGCCGGCGGGATATTCCTGTCGGTTCCCTTTTTTTAATAGTTTTGACTCCGAAGCAGGCTTTCTCTTCTCGCGTGTGTTTGTCCTGAAACGCATATCAACAACGAAATGATGGTTTTTTTCCGCTTTTCGTTGTTGGACTTTACGGGCTCCGGAAACTAAGCTGTTAGTAGAGAATGAAGTATTCCTGAAAAAGAAAAGGAGTCGGAAAATGGAATATATTGCGGAAACGAAGAACGGAAAAGTCCGCGGAAAAGAGCAGGGCGGCATGCTTGGATTTCTTAATATTCCTTATGCGAAATACACCCGCTTTATGCCGGCGCAGGAGCCGGATCCGTGGGAAGGCGTTCTGGACTGCACGGAACACGGACACGTACAGCCCCAGGAACTTCCGCCGGTGCTCTGGTGGAAAGACTGGGAGTCGTTTGAATTTACAGAAGACAAAGGTCTGAATCTGAATGTGTGGACGCCGGCGCTCGATGACGGAAAACGGCCGGTCCTTGTGTGGGTCCACGGCGGCGGCAATCTGGAGGGCAGTATCGTTAACCCGGCCTGGGAAGGGCCGAATATTGCCGGCGGCAGAGATATCGTCTTTGTCAATATCAGCTATCGCCTTGATCTCTTCGGGTCGCTTTATCTGAGGGATCTGCTCGGAGAGGAGTACAAATACTCCGGTTCCCTGATCGATCTCGACAAAGTGATCGCACTGCACTGGATCAGGAAAAATATCGCCGCCTTTGGCGGAGATCCGGAAAATG
>SVDL01000047.1 GCA_015057835.1 Lachnospiraceae bacterium | reverse complement strand
TATCCTGCAGGCGGCGGAGCGTGCGGATGCCTTCATCTTCCCAGGCTCCCTGGCCGACGCAGAAGATCATCTCGCGGCTGTTGTAAATATCGATGTAGGGGTGGTCGACGGGCATATTGGCCATGAAATGCACCGGCGAGCTGTCGTAGAGGACGCTGTCCATCCAGCCGTCAAAGAAGTAGTCCGCGTCGTAAATGCCCGAGACCGCAAGCATTCCCGAAAACAGGTCCGGACGCCGGAGAAAGGTCACCGCCGCGTGCGTTCCTCCCATGGAGAATCCCATGGTCACGGGAAGGACCTCACTGCTGTTGGTCTCGTGGATCAGCGGGACGACCTCGTCGACGATGTAATGGAAGTACTGCTCCTGACGCCAGGCTCTCCAGCCGTTGTCGCCGCCCTTTGCGGACCAGCTCTCGGCATCCACGGAATCCACGCAGAACAGCTGCATTTTCCCGCTCGCAAGCTCCTCTTCCATAGTATCCGTCATATGGAAATTTTCGTAATTGTCGCACATGGAATTCTGGGTCGGGAAGCCGATAAAGGGGACACCGGACTCGCCGTAGACCAGCAGGTTCATATCTTTGCCAAGGGCATGGCTGAAATGGGTGATCTGTTCGCGTTTTGCCATATAGCACTCCTCCCGGACGAACGTTTTTCTTTTTTATCTTAGCACAAAGCGGCCCCTGTGAACAGTCGGAGAAATATTCCATGCTTTTGCGGCAATGGGAAAACGGGTTTGCGGAAATGTTTGTGCAAGTTAGTGGTTAACATTAAAGAAATAGAATGGTAAAATGTTAACGAACTGAAAGGCTCGAAACAGAAAAGAAACAGGAAAAGAGGATGGGTAAAATGGCAGTTAGCGCTGAAGAAAAGAGCAGCAGGCAGATCCTGCTGATCCTGACGGCATTTTCCGCGGCGTTCCTTGTGGGCGCTCTGTGCGCGGGAAATATCGGTGATCTGATTCCCGGTTTTATAAGGATCAACACCGCGCCGTCCCAGTTTACGAGAGACTACTTCAAGCTAGGCGGTCTCGGAGGGGCGTTCCTCAACACGAGCATGGTGGGATTTGCCTGCTGCGGGCTTCTGTATTTCACAAAAGCAAAATGCACGGGGCTTACGGTCGCAGCCTACTGGCTGAACACGGGATTCGCGACCTTCGGAATGACGTTCCTCACTCTGTGGCCGTTTTTCCTCGGCGTCTTTGTGTATTCTCGGATCAAAAAGGTTTCTTTCGGATCTGTGGCGAATCTCGCGATGTTCTCGACAGCGCTGGCGCCGTTTGCGGGAGAGCTTCTCTTCCGGTACCCGAATCTCGAGCCGAGAGGGTTTACTGTCAGCGGCCTGATCGGAGCGCTTGTCCTCGGAGTGGTGGTCGGCTGCGTGATGCCGGCACTCTGCGCGCATGCGCCGAACTTCCATAAGGGATATGATCTTTACAATGCTGGCCCGGCAGCGGGATTTCTTGCATTTGTCGTTCTGTGCGTGCTTTACAAATCACCGGGGATCGAGATCCCGACGAATACGGATCTCGGCGACGGGTCGAGAGTATTTGTCACGGTCTTCTTCTTCCTTGTATTTGCCCTGTGCTTCGCGGCGGCTTACAAAATGGACAGAAACTGTTTCCGCGGATATAAAGAGCTGTGGAAGAGTGACGGATACAAGACAGATTACACGGCAAAATTCGGCATCCCGGTGACGCTCGTCAATTTCGGATGCTACGGACTCTTTATTCTTCTGTATTTCAGCGTGATCCAGGGAATTACGATCGCCGACGGTTCTGTCGTGCTCACCGGCGCGAAATTTACCGGTGCTACCATGGGCGCGATCATGTGCATGTATTCCTTTGTAGCCCAGGGCGCTCAGCCCAGAACCGTTTTTCCGATCATGGTGGGATATGTCATTGCGTCGCTTCTGCCGCTCGCGGCATTCGCAATGGGCGTTGCACCTGCGCAGAACTGGACACTCACGACCCAGGCAATCCTGGTCGGTCTCTGCTTTGCCAGCGGCCTCGCTCCGGTCTCCGGAAGGTTCGGGTTCTGGCCCGGCGTGATCGCCGGCGCTCTCCATGCGACCCTCGTCATGAACGTTCCTGCCCTGCACGGCGGCTTCTGCCTCTATAACGGAGGATTTACCTGCGGCATCGTGGCCTTTGCCCTGGTTCCGGTTCTTGAGAGTTTCCTCGGAACAAAAGAAGAGCGGGCAGCCCGTAAGTAACGTAGACAGAATACGAAAACAGCGGATTGTTAAGGAATGATGCAAAACGATCCGCTGTTTTTTTGTGCACTGTTTCAGTAATCCATCCTGTAAAATGAAAAAAGAGCATCTGTCAGGAAGGAGAGCGAAACATGAAACGAAACAGGAGAACAGCGGTCGTTGCGGTCTGCTTTCTGATGGTGCTGACTACACTTGGATTCTGCAGCAGCAATAAAGGACTGTATCTCTCTGCGATAACGGAGGCATTGGGACTGAAGAGAAGTCTTTTTGCCGTCAATGACAGCATTCGTTTCATTACATCCGCCGTTGTCAGTCTGTTCTTCGGCTCCATGATCCGGAAGTTCGGACCCCGGAAGCTGATTGCCGCCGGTTTTCTCTCCCTGATCGCTTCGGTGATCACTTATTCAGTCTCCAATACGATTCCCGGATTCTATCTCGGCGGAGCGCTCCTCGGCTTCGGCCTTGCCTGGACGACTACCTCGATGGTCGGCTATCTCATCGGAAAATGGTGTCCCGGGAACCGGGGAACGATTATGGGGTTTGTCCTTGCCGCCAACGGCATCGGAGGAGCGGTGGCAGCGCAGATCGTCTCGCCGATCATCTATCAGGAAGGGAACGCATTCGGCTACCGAAGCGCTTACCGGCTGGTCGCCCTGATCCTTCTCGTTTCCGGACTGATCGTTGTCAGTGTGGTCCGGGAACCCGAGAAATCGGATACGGCCGCATTTTCCGGAAAAAAGAGGCGCGGCAGACAGTGGACGGGGATCTCCTTTCGGGAGGCGGAACACCGGCCTTACTTTTATATCGCGGTCGCCAGCGTATTTCTGACGGGAATGGTACTGCAGAGTGTCAACGGCGTCGGGGCCGCGCACATGAGAGACGTGGGGCTTGATCCCGCGTTTGTGGCCAATGTCTGGAGTATTCACTCACTGGTGCTCGCGGGAGCCAAGTTTTTTACCGGTTTTCTTTATGATAAGAAGGGAATGAGGATCACGATTCTGTTCTGCCAGATTCTGGCACTCGCTTCGATCCTTTCCATGATCTTTGTCGGGGCGACGCCTGCAGGGAAAACGCTGGCTGCCGTCTACTGCATCATTTCCTCTTTCGCGCTTCCGCTGGAGACGATCATGGTACCGCTGATTGCGTCGGATCTTTTCGGGGAGAAGGCTTACGCGAAAATCATGGGCATTCTGCTCGCGTTCAACACCGGCGGTTACGCGGTGGGTTCGCCTCTCACCAATCTTGTCTATGACCGGACCGGTTCCTATGTGCCTATGTTTTACGTCCTGCTCGGTATCATGGCTGTAGTGATCGTCCTGTTCCAGATCGCGCTGCACAAGGCCGAACTTGTGAGAGCGGCTGTGGAAAAGGACGCGTTCAACAATGTGTCGGAAAGTAAGCAGGAAAACTGAGACTTTTTTTTAGCGAGTAACAGGTGACTAACTGCCCCGCTGTTTCATATAATAATAGCGGATTATTACTGGATACCGCATACCGATACGCTGCCGGGAGTTCTGTTTGTCTTAAAGGTGCGGCACAGTCGGTTGGTTTGGAAGGGAGAAAATGATGAAGAAACTTATTGTGACCGATAAAACAGCCTGCAAAGCCTGCCTGTCCTGTGAAGAAGCCTGCTCGATGGCATTCTATAAGGTTTTTGATCCGGACAAATCCTGCATCCGCATTGTTGCCGGAAAGAATGACGAACCGGTCGTGAAGTACTGCCTCCAGTGCGGCAAATGTGCGCGTACCTGCCAGCAGGGTGCGATCAAGCAGAATGCGAAAGGCACCTATGTGATCGACAAGAAACTCTGCACGGGATGCGGCGAGTGCGTGGAAGTATGCCCGATGCACGTCATGGTCAAGGCTCCGGAGTCACCGGTCACTTCCAAGTGCATTGCCTGCGGCATCTGCGCGAAAGCCTGCCCGATGGGCATTCTCGAAGTAGTAGAGAAATAAGTAAGGTAAGAATCGTTCAAATCAAAAACTCCCTTTCCGGATATCCGGAAGGGGAGTTTTTTTATCGGTCGGAGAGGGAACCTGAAAGAACCGTCTGCTGCCTGCGCCTCACGTGAATCTTGCGAGAAGAGACGGATTCTTGAAAATGATCGAATCCTGATCCGCTTCACAGGGCTCGGGAAGCCGGGGCTTGGCGATCGCGGTGCTGCTGCGGACGATCAGGGTCGGGCGGAGCAGGCTTTTGCTGAGCGGGACATGATCCGTCATGGACTGCAGTCCGTAGAAGCCCGATTTTCCGAGCTCGAACCGGTTCTGGCAGATCGTCGTAAGAGGCGGATCCAGTTCTTCAGCAAGCGGAATGTCATCAAAACCGATCACGCTGATGTCTTCGGGGACGGAAAAACCGAGTTCTCTGCAGCAGCTGATGACGCCGGAAGCAATTAAATCGTTGCCGCACAGGAAAGCGGTGGCGCCGCGTGCGATCATGCCGGGAACATGGTATTTTGCGGAGTCAGCGACATACCAGCCGTATATAGCGAGATTCGGGTCCACCTGCAGGTGGTGGCGCAACATGCTCTGCAGATAGCAGGCCATGCGCTGATCGGAAATAAGGGATCCGGAGGAACCGTTCAGAAATGCGATTTTTTCATGCCGCAGCGCTGAGAGATGAGAGACCGCCATATCAAAGGCCTCTTCGGAATCCGTGCCGATCGAACCTATACTCGGATTTTCCGGGATAAAGTTGTCAAGGAGGAGGGTCGGAATCGACGCGGTATGGAACTGCTCCATCCAGGGATCCCCGAGGGAGAATCCGAGAATGAAAGCGCCGCTGTATTTCATCTGCAGAAGGAAGTTCTCATATCGGTTCTCCTCCTGAAATGCAGGCGTGACGGGATAGATATCTACACCCCAGTGAGCATTGTGAGCGGCTTTGCGAAATCCCATCACGATTTCATAGCCGAAGGAATTTTCATCCTCATATTCCATATTTTCGATGAAGACGGCCATTTTCCGATGAATTTTTTTCTGGGTGCGGCTGTTTGTGTACCCCATCTCCACGGCGGTATCCAGAATGGAACGGCGCAGCGTTTCACTGATGTCATCAGCGCCGTTGAGTCCTTTGGAGACCGTGCCGACGGAGACGCCCAGCTTCTCGGCAATTTCTTTCAGTGTAGCCATAACGCACCCTCCTTTCTGCATAAATTATAACATTTGAAAAAGAGAAAACAAGCGATTTTACGAAAAAATACGAAAAATAACGACAAAAATTATTTCGCTATATTGTGTAAAATGTTAAAATTACTCAAATCAAAAAAAACCTATTGCTAAATATGCAATACATGTGCTATGTTAGGTTTGTGCAGAGCGAAAGTTTGCGAAAAAATCTTGACTCTTTTTGCTGACTGCTGTGCATAATTCTGCAAAGTGTATTTATCCGCGGAAGCGGAAAAGGGAGGAATGAAAATATGAAGAAAAAAGTACTGGCAACACTGATGGCAGGTCTGCTCGCAGTGACAATGCTCGCCGGCTGCGGCGGTGCTGCAAGCAGCGCGGAGGAAGCACCCGCTGAAGAAAAGACCGAAGAGACAGCGGAAGAGTCTTTCGTCTCTGAAGCGGTAGGCGATGACACCATTAAGATCTGGGTTCCGGACGCAGTCGTTGACTTCACAAAGGAACAGGCAGAGAAATTCCTTGCAGACTCCGAGTATTCAAACTTCAAAGTTGTTGTTGAAGCGGTAGGCGAAGGCGACGCGGCCGGCAACATGGTGACAGACGTTACCGCAGGCGCTGACATTTTCAACTTCGCGCAGGACCAGATTGCACGTCTTGTATCCGCGGGCGCTCTTGAAGAAGTGGCTCCGGATAATGCCGAGAAGGTCAAATCGGAAAATGATGCCGGCGCTGTCGGCGCGGCGACCGTAGGCGGAACGCTCTATGCTTATCCGATCACTTCCGATAACGGCTATTTCCTGTATTATGACAAGAGCGTTGTCACGGATCCGACATCTCTCGAACAGATCCTTGCGGACTGCGAAGCGGCGGGCAAGAACTTCTATTTCGAACTGAACTCCGGCTGGTATCAGACAGCGTTCTTCTTCGCTACCGGCGCAGAGCTTACCTATGAGACGGATGATGCGGGCAACTTTACAACCTGCAACGCTTCCTATGCTTCTCCGGAAGGCCTCGTAGCCCTCAAGAAGATGGTCGAGGTCGGTGCCTCGAAAGCATTCCAGAACGGATCTTCCATCGACCAGGCAACCGATGTTGCGGCAATTGTTGACGGCGTATGGGATTCTGAGCCGGCACAGGCAAAGTTCGGCGACAACTACGCATGCGCGAAACTTCCGTCCTTCAAGGGCGCTGACGGCAAAGACTATCAGATGAGCGGTTTCGGCGGATTCAAACTTCTCGGCGTAAAGCCGCAGACGGATGAGAACAAACTGGCTGCCTGCGACGCACTCGCGGCATATCTCTCCAGCGAAGAAGTTCAGCTTGCACGTTTCGATCTGGTAGGCTGGGGTCCGTCCAACCTGAACGCGCAGCAGAGTGACGCCGTCAAGGCGAATCCGGCTCTCGCAGCGCTGGCAGAGCAGCTGGCCTACACGATCCCGCAGGGCAACTATCCGGGTGACTACTGGACACTGGCAACCGGTCTCGGCGATGATATCCGTACCGGCAAGCTGACCCCAAGCTCCAGCGATGATGATCTCATGGCAGCACTCCAGAAATTCCAGGATACCTGCATTTCCTACGCTAAGTAATCAGAACCTGTTTGTGACAGACCGGCAAAGGCTGCTTTGCCGGCCTGTTTTGAATCACACAGATATGAAACCGTCAACAGGGAGATAGAAGAGGAGGACCTGTATGACAAAATCAAAGAATCCGCTGGCGAAGACAGGCGCCGCACTGGCAGGCGGAGACTGGAAAACCAGACTGTCCTGCCTGATTCTCGGGTTCGGCCAGCTTCTGCGCGGCCAGTTCGTGAAGGGGATCGCCTACCTTGCGACGGAGATCGCATTTATCTGGTACATGGTCAGTTTCGGAGGGAAGTATCTGAGCAAATTCAGCACCCTCGGAACAGTTGCTACCGAAAAGAAGAACCGTATTACCGTTTATGGCGACAACAGTTTCCTGATTCTTCTTTTCAGTATTCTGACGATCATTCTGATCGCTTTCTTTATTGTCCTCTGGTACCTGAATCTGCAGGACAATTATAAACAGCAGGAGATCCTGAAAGCGGGAGGGACACTTCCGACCAACAAAAAAGTGCTGGCGTCCCTGCTTGACGAAAACTTCGACAAGACGCTTCTTGCGCTGCCGCTGACAGGTATTTTTATTTTCACGGTGCTGCCGATCCTCTTTATGATCTGCATCGCCTTTACAAATTATGACAAGACGCATCAGCCGCCCACTAATCTGTTCACCTGGGTCGGCTTTGAGAACTTCCGGAACCTGTTTTCGTTCGGATCGACGGGAATCGGCCGGACCTTCTTCTCCGTTCTCGGATGGACTCTTGTCTGGGCATTCTTTGCAACCTTCATTGACTATTTCCTTGGTCTTCTGGTTGCACTGCTGATCAATAAGAAGGGAATAAAGCTGAAAAAGCTCTGGAGAACGATCTTGGTCATCACGATCGCTGTTCCACAGTTTGTTTCTCTGCTTTATATTTACAAGATGTTCGCCAATGACGGCCTTGTCAACGCCTACCTCATGAAGTGGGGGGTAATCGCCAATCCGATCCAGTTCTGGGTCGATCCGATGCTGGCGAGGATCACGATCATCGTCGTCAATATCTGGATCGGCATTCCGTACATGATGCTGATCGCGACCGGACTTCTGATGAATATACCGGATTCTCTCTACGAGAGCGCGAAGATCGACGGCGCGTCTCCCTTCCAGATGTTCAAGAGCATTACGCTGCCGTATATCTTATTTGTCACAGGGCCGTTCCTGCTGACCCAGTTCATCGGAAACCTGAACAACTTCAACGTCATTTACCTGCTGACAAAAGGACAGCCGCTTTCGCTCGGGATGGCGGAGAACGCAGGAAAGACGGACTTGCTTGTCACATGGCTGTATAAGATGACCGTCACGGATACGAACTATAAGATGGCGGCTGTCATCGGTATTATGGTATTTGCCGTCACGGCAATCACTTCGCTGATCGCCTACAACGCGCTGCCGTCTGTCAAGGATGAAGGAGGGTTCCAGTAATGAATAAGGAAGATAAGAATAAAAACAAACTCTCCGGCAGCAATACGGGCAGCTATATTCTCCTTGTACTGATCAGCATAATCTGGCTGTTTCCGTTTTTCGGTCTGGTGATGACGGCGTTCCGTTCCTACGACCCGAAGGTGGAGTACGGCGGCATGGTCAACTACCTGATCCCGAAGCATTTTTCGATGGATAATTTCCGGTTCCTGTTTTCCGGGCAGAGCAACTTTCTGCTTTGGTACCGGAACACACTCATCATCGCGATCTTTGTCGCGATCGGCAATACGATCATGATCCTGTGCGTCAGCTACGCGCTGTCCAGAATGCGTTTTAAAGGAAGAGAGCTCCTCATGAGATTCTGGCTGGTCCTCGGCATGTTCCCGGGCTTCCTCACCATGATCTGCCTGTACTTCCTGCTCAAGCAGTTCGGTCTCACCCAGGCCGGTGCTGTTCCGGGATTGATCCTGATATCAGTGGCCAGTTCCGGTATGGGATATTACGTCTGTAAAGGTTATTTCGACACGATCCCGATGGCGCTCGACGAGGCGGCGATGATCGACGGCGCGACCCGCGCGAGAGTATTCTTTATCCTGACGATCCCGATGGCAAAGCCGATCGTTATCTATACTGCTCTGGTCGCGTTCATGGCACCGTGGTGCGACTTCGTATTTGCTTCCTATGTGGCATTCGGCAACGATAAGAGCTACAACGTAGCCGTCGGTCTGCAAAGGTGGGTCTGGACCAATGACTACCAGGGGTATTTCACCAGATTCTGCGCAGGCGGCCTCCTGGTCGCCATTCCGGTCACGCTTCTGTTCATTTTCCTGCAGAAATATTATGTGGAAGGTGTCACAGGCGGCGCGGTCAAAGGATAAAAATGATTCAGAGCGGCAAGGAAGAGATTCCCTGCCGCTTTTTGTATGTTTTTTGAGGTTGCTGCATGAAAATGAAGCAGAAGAGAACACAAAATGAAAGAAAAAGCCGTACCTTTCGTGCGGCTGCGCTGCTGCTGGCGCTGGCTGTTTTAATTTCCGGCTGCAGCGGAAAAAAGAATACTGCGGAACAATCGAAAGAAACCGCGGCTGCCGCGGATCTTCCTGCCGTTCCGGAAGCCGTCCCGCTCACGGCGGACGACAAATACCGGACGACTTATGAGATCTTTGTCGGTTCCTTCGCGGACAGCAACGGGGACGGCGTCGGAGACCTGCCCGGGATCCTGTCTCAGATCGATTACATTAACGACGGAGATCCCGCCGGCGGAGCGGATCTCGGCTTTACAGGCATCTGGACGACGCCGGTATTTCCGTCGCCCACGTATCACAAATATGATGTTACCGACTACAAGGCCATTGATCCGCAGTTCGGCACGATGGAGGATTTTGAATCCCTGCTGGCCGCCTGTCACGAACGGGGCATGACCTGGATACTGGATCTTCCGATCAACCATACTTCCGTGGAACATCCCTGGTTCAAAGAAGCGGTCAGTTATCTGACTTCCCTTGCGCCTGATCAGGAACCCGTCTTTGAAGACTGTCCTTATGTATGGTATTACCGGTTTGCGGAGGAACAGTATGAGGGATACGTTCCGCTCGGGGAGAGCGGGATCACGGATGATCCGTCCGGAAGGTGGTTTTACGAAGCCCGGTTCTGGAGCGGCATGCCGGATCTCAACCTTGATACGGAAGAAGTCCGCGCGGAGCTGACAGATATCATGAAGTTCTGGATCGATAAGGGAATCGACGGCTTCCGCCTCGATGCTGTTACTTCCTATCATACCGCGAATGCAGAGGCAAATATTGACTTCCTCACATGGCTCACCGATACCGGGCGTTCACTGAAACCGGATATTTACTTCGTGGGGGAAGCCTGGGAGAACCAGAATGTCTACGCGGAGTATTACCGGAGCGGCATTGACTCGCTGTTCGATTTTGCATTTGCGAACGCGGAAGGTATCGTGCAGAAGACGGCAAACGGGAAAAAGAGCGCGGCGGCATTTGCCGAGGCACTCGCAGAAGAGGAAGAACTGTACGCGGAATTCAACGAAAATTATATTAATGCGCCTTTCTACACCAATCACGATATGGCAAGAAGCGCGGGATTTTACACGAAAGATGCGGAACCGAAAATCAAACTGGCCGGAGCGCTGAATCTCCTCATGACCGGAAATGCTTTTGTTTACTACGGAGAGGAACTCGGCATGAAGGGTTCCGGCAAAGATGAGAATAAGCGCGCGCCGATGCAGTGGATCGGTGACGGGCAGGCTGCCGGGCAATATGATTACCTGACAAAGTACATGTGCAGCGGTCCGGCTGATATGGAGAAGTTTTCGATGCCCTATCCACCATTCAGTGAGCAGCTGGGAGATCCCTTCTCCATATGGAATTATTACCGGCAGGCGGTGGCGCTCCGCAATCATTATCCGGCAATCGCCAGGGGGCGGACAGTTCCGGTAACGGAGATGTCCGATGACAATATCTGTGCGATGATCCGGAGGATGGACGGCGAGTCGGAAGGGGCCGTCCTGATCGTGATCAATACATCGCCTGAATCTGCGAGTGTGCAGCTTTCCGGAGAAGGGGGAGCCTTCAAGACACTGGGCACATCGCTGGGGGTCTCGGAAGAAGCGGCAACTTTGGAAAACGGACTGCTGCATCTGCCGGGATACGGGATTGCGGTGCTGGAGTGAGGAAAGGGGAAATATATGCCGAATTGGCTGAAAGACGCGGTTTTCTATGAGATCTATCCACAGTCGTTTAATGATTCCAACGGTGACGGAATCGGCGACATACAGGGAATTATAGAAAAACTGGATTACATTAAAGAACTGGGGTGTAACGCTCTCTGGATCAATCCGTGGTACGACTCCCCGTTTAAAGATGCGGGCTACGATGTCAGGGATTACTGCAAAGTGGCAGCAAGGTATGGGACAAATGAAGACGCCGCACGTCTTTTTAAAGAAGCCCACGAACGTGGAATCCATGTGCTGCTGGATCTGGTGCCGGGGCATACCTCTGAGGAGCACCCATGGTTTCAGGAGAGCGGAAAAGAGGAAAGAAATGAGTACTCGGACCGTTTCATCTGGACGGATTCCTGGTTTATGGGCATGCCCGGGCATCTTTCCATCGGAGGAGAGATGCCGAGAAACGGCGTCTATATGCTGAATTTCTTCAAATGTCAGCCCTCTCTCAATTATGGTTTCTATGAACCCAAAGAACCCTGGCAGAAGCCAATGAGAGATCCGGCATGTCTCGCAACAAGACAGGCCATGAAGGATGTGATGGATTTCTGGCTCGGAATGGGCTGCGACGGGTTCCGCACGGATATGTCGGATTCTCTCGTGAAGGAGGATGATGAGCAGAAGTCCGGCACCTGTGCTGTATGGAGAGATCTTCTCGGTGCGATGAGAGAGAAATATCCGGAGGCGGCATTTGTTTCGGAGTGGAGCAATCCCTGGCAGGCACTGGAAAGTGCCGGGTTTGACATGGATTTCTATCTCGAGCACTGGCACAACGGATATCACACGCTGCTTCGGGATCATCAGAGCGGAGCCCATGACAGGAGTTATTTTCGCAGGGATATATCCGAAGAAACAAGGGACATCAGCAGGTTCCTGGAAGATTATCTGAAGCGTTACGAAGTATCTGTCCGCTGCAGCGGGGAAAAACAGAAGCATTACGTAAGTTTCATGACCTGCAACCACGACACTCCCCGCGCAAGATGGACATTAACACCGGAGGAGCTGAAGATCGCTTACGCGTTTATTTTCACGATGCCCGGCGTACCGTTCCTTTACTACGGGGATGAGATCGGCATGCGTTACCTTGCGGATCTTCCTACCAAAGAAGGCGGATATACACGGACCGGAACAAGAACACCGATGCAGTGGGATCGGAACAGGAGCAATTTTGGATTCTCAGAAGCGGACGCGGACAAACTGTACCTCCCGCAGGATCCTGCGGAGGATGCGCCGGATGCGGCTTCACAGGCGGAAGATCCGGATTCGCTGCTCAATACCGTTAAGGCGGTACTGAAGCTCCGGCATGAATACGAGGATCTGCAGGCCGATGCTCCGTTTACTGTGATTCTGGCGGAGAAAGGGAAACCGTTCATATATAGGAGGGGAAGCCTCATTCTGGCGGTGAATCCGTCGCCGATAGCTGCAAGCGCGGAAGTGGGGGAACTGCTGGGGAGAGAACTTATTTTCTCGATCGGAAATCCAGTATTAGAAGAGGATACTCTCCGCATGAGTGCAGGTTCTTTTGCCGTGCTGCGATAAGCGGAGAGGAGCCAAAGGGAACCGTCCCTCCCGGCTCCATTTTTTACTTCCCATTCCGCGGAAAATGTGTTAGCATCTCATTGTTCACATTTTGCCGCGGAAATACTGTATTTTCCGCAGATTTGAGAAGACCTGTTCTAAAGGAGAAGACCTCATGCAAGAGTACACCCCGGTCAAAGAAGGAAAAGTCAGAGAAATATATGATATCGGCGAACAGCTCATTATGGTGGCGACGGACCGCATTTCCGCGTTCGACGTCATTCTGAAAAATAAAATCGTGAAGAAAGGCACCGTCCTCACACAGATGTCCCGTTTCTGGTTTGATCTCACGAAGGATATCATTCCGAACCACATGATCAGCGTAGACACGGCGGATATGCCGGAATTCTTCCGCCAGCCGCAGTTTGACGGCAACAGCATGCTCTGCAAGAAGCTCACTATGCTTCCGATCGAGTGCATCGTCCGCGGTTACATCACGGGCAGCGGCTGGGCGAGCTATCAGAAGACCGGTCTTGTCTGCGGCATTCAGCTCCCGGAAGGTCTGAAAGAATGCGACAAACTGCCGGAACCGATCTATACCCCCAGCACCAAGGCAGAGATCGGCGATCACGACGAAAATATCGATTTTGAGCGCAGCGTGGAAGTCCTGGAGAAGGAATTCCCGGGCAAAGGCAGAGAGTATGCTGAGACGATCCGCGACTGCACCATCGCTCTTTATAAGAAATGCGCCGATTACGCGCTGACCCGGGGCATCATTATCGCCGACACGAAATTCGAATTCGGCGTCGACGAAAATGGCACCGTCATCCTCGCGGATGAAATGCTCACGCCGGATTCCAGCCGCTTCTGGCCGGTGGAAGGCTATGAGCCGGGCCACAGCCAGCCGTCCTTCGACAAGCAGTTTGTACGCGATTACCTCAAGGCGAATCCGGAATGCGATTACAATCTGCCGCAGGACGTCATCGACAGAACGATTGCCAAGTATAAAGAAGCTTATAATCTTCTTACGGGTGATATCATTGCGTAAAGAAGCAATAATGAAATGATATCCGCATAAAGACGAATAAGCAGAGACGGTGACACCCCGGTCAGCAGGAGGTCAGCCCGGTCCCCAGAAGGAACGGCGAAAATGATCCCGCCGGGAAGTCGCCGTCTCTGTTTATGTCTGACTATGAATAAAGCAGTGGTTCCAATTGTAACGGGCCGGATTTTGAAATAAAACCACAGCAAGAGGATAATAATTATGAAATGGAATCTTCACACACATACCAGCCGATGCCACCACGCTTCCGGGACAGAGGAGGAGATGATTCTTGCAGCTATCCGCGCCGGGATAGATGTGATGGGATTCGCCGATCATGCGCCGATGATCGTCCGGGATGATTTTGTTTCCGGGATCCGGATGACGCCGGAAGAATTACCCGGCTACGTGGACGTCCTCAGAGAACTCCGGGTAAAGTATGCAGGAGTGATTGAGATCCCCATCGGGCTGGAAGCGGAGTATTTTCCGGACGTATTTGAAGATTTTCTGAAAATGGTGCGGAGAGAGGAAGTGGAATTTTTGATACTCGGGCAGCATTATCTCGGAAATGAAAAAGACAGCCCTTACGTAGGAACCCAGACGGATAATGAGGACTTTCTCCGCTTCTACGTTGATCAGGTCTGCGAGGCAATGGATACCGGGGTATTTACTTATGTCGCGCATCCGGATCTGATTCAGTTTATCGGGGATGAAAATGTCTACGAGCAGGAAATGCGCCGCCTCGCCCGCCATGCCGCGAAGAAAAATATGGTATTGGAGCTGAACGTCAACGGCGCCCGGGATGACCGGAATTACCCGGATCCCCGGTTCTGGAAAATTGCCGGAGAGGAGGGCTGTCAGGCCGTGATCGGGATCGACGCCCATCATCCGAAGTTTGTGGATACGCCCGCCGCGGAGGAAAAATGCCGCCGCATCGCCGCGGAAGCCGGCGTACCGGTACTGGAACGGGTCCCGCTTGTACGGATCTGAGAGGTGCTTTTCTACTGATTGAAAGATAAAAAAAAGAAAAAATTGCAGAACTCTTAAAACTTTTTTAGGATCCGTGTCGTCCAAGTAGTGAAAAGGCAGTATTGATGGACAAAAAACAAAAAACTATAATGGACGTACAGCAATGAGGAGGGACACACTATGAAAAAGATCACTGCAATTCTGGTCATTTCGGCAATAAGCATTGCGATGCTGAGCGCATGCGGGAAAACCGCTGAAACGCCTGAAAACGCTGCTGAATCGGAAACGGTACAGATTCTGGATACCGGAGATCCGGAATCGGCATCGGAGGAGAGTGTTTCGGAGAATGACGAAGCATCTGCACCGGAAACGGCACAGGAGACAGTAATGCGCACCGGCGGCGGTACAAGCCAGGCTCTCTCGACTCCGCTGGAACTTGGACAGCGCTTCAACGGAAAATACAAGGAGAATGAGATATGGTTTTCTTTCGTGACCGGACCGGAGGAAGAGGTGCCGTATACGATTACTTTGGAAAACCTGACCACGGGCAGTGATAACATTACAGGCTACCTGTACGATAAAGAAGGGAATCAGCTTTCGGCGACAAGGAGAAACAATGACAACTATGACGGCCGTATCGTCCATGCTTCCTCAAACGGGACAGCAAACACAGGTATGACAGATACGCTTGCACCGGATACGAGATACTATCTGGCTGTTTACGGAAGCGAAAAGACAGAGTATTCACTGGTGATCTCAACGCCGGAGACGGAAGGGAATGCTTACTCCGTGGAAAGACTCCGTGAGGAACCGGAGAACTATATTCCGGCGACGAACATGGATTCCGCCCCGGTGCTTTCTTTCAATAAAAAGTACAACGGGCGTTATGAAGAAGGTTATACATGGGTCTCATTTGAGACGGGTCCCCAGGAGGAAGCCCCGTACACAGTTGTATTGGAAAACCTGAGCTCCGACAGCGAGTATTTACACGGATATCTGTTTGATAAGTACGGGAATCAGGTTTACGCAACGAGAAGAAATAATGATAATTATGACAAGCGGATCGTTGAGGCAGGAAAGAACGGGACGGCAAATTCCGCGACGATGGAGTCGCTGCTTCCGAACGAGACTTATTTTTTGAGGCTGGACGGCGGACCTAAGACGGACTATTCCCTTGTCCTGTTTAACCCTGCTGCAGAGGAACCCTGGGCAGCGTATGAACGGCAGCAACCTTCCGAAGAAAATTTTGTGCCGGCATCCAATATGGACGAAGCTCCAAATCTTACATTTGGTACGGTGTACAACGGCCATTATGAAGACGGCTATGTCTGGACAGCATTTACGACCGGGCCGGAAGAAGGAATACAGTATACTGTAACACTGGAAAATCTGACGGTAGGCAGTGAATGGCTTAAAGGGTATCTGTTTGACAAATTCGGGAATCAGGTTTACGCAACGCAAAGAAATAATGATAATTATGACAAGCGGATCGTTGAAGCCGGACAGGACGGTACGGCAAATTCCGCAATGATGGACACCCTCCTCCCGAATGAAACTTATTTTATAAGACTCGAGGGAGGCAGTAAGGCAGACTATCTCCTCACGGTGAGCAGCGCAATCCCGCAGACGACGCAGAATACCATGGGCACAGGGGTTCCGCCTGTGAGCGGACCGGGGAATGCGGGCAATGAAAGCAGTGCGGAAATTCCGGCAGGTGAAGCCCCTGACCCGGACGGCACGATCGTACCGGGCACCAGCCAGTCTTACGCAATTAAGCTGCCGATCGGAACAAAGGTGTTTGGCAGATATGAACAGGGCTATGCCTGGACTGCATTTACCACAGGAAGTATTCCGGAAACGGAATACTGGATCACTGTTGTGAACTGCACTGTTGGCAGCAATACTCTTAAAGGGTATTTGTTTGACCGCTACGGAAACCAGATCTATGCGACAAAACGCCTGAATGACAATTATGACAAGCGCTTTATTGAAGCAGAATGGGACGGTACGGCTAACAGCGGCATGATTAATACGTTAGAACCAAATACAACGTATTATCTCCGGCTGCAGGGAGACGGAAGAACCGATTATTCGCTGCTGATCTCCTGCCCATCCGCACAGGCGGCGGCCGGCTATGCCACAAGCAGCAGTATCACAGAGAGCCGCGGAGAGGTCGGACCGGAGGAATCCTTTGTCACCGGTACGAATCAGAACGATGCGACGATTCTCCGGAAGAACGCAAGCTACCACGGAAGTTATGAAGAAGGATATGTCTGGACGGCATTTACGACCGATGGGGAGGAAGGCGCGGAATATACTGTGACGCTGGAAAATCTGACAGTCGGAAGTGAAACGCTGAAAGGGTATCTGTTCGACTGTTTTGGCAATCAGGTTTATGCAACGAAAAGAAACAATGATAATTATGACAAGCGGATCGTAGAGGCAAAGCAGGATGGCACAGCAAACACCGCCATGTTCAATGAGCTGAAGCCGAATGAGACCTACTATCTGCGGTTAGAGGGCGGATCCAAAGCGGATTATATCCTGACGCTGGGACGGAAGGAAACGCAGCAGACCGTTAATACGATCGAGCAGGTGGAAGAGAAGGTATTTGAAGTGCCCTTTGAGATCAATG